>JAAZFX010000034.1 GCA_012511555.1 Alcaligenaceae bacterium
AAAACTCAGGCGCAATGGTGTGAAATGCTTGAGGGCACTGATGCCTGCTTTTCCCCTGTACTAGACTTTGATGAAGCAATAAACTACGATCACCACCAAGCAAGAAATTCCTTCCAAACGATAGATGGTACTTCTTATCCCGCTCCCGGACCTATCTTAAGTCGCACTCCTGCCAAAGCAGGTGAAGTCCATCCGGCAGGCACTCATACCACTGAAGTTTTAGCAGAGTTAGGATTTAGCGCAGCAGAAATACAATTATTGCAAAAGCAACAGATCACAAATTAAACTTTGGCCTAAACGCAAATAACAATGGCGCCGATAAATTAATATCGACGCCATTGTTGATCAACTCACGATTAACTCGTTACCAAGAAATAACTTCTATAGCTCACCGTATGAATGCAGACCAGACAAGAAGATATTCACACCCAAAAAAGCAAAGGTTGTAACCACTAAACCTGCTAAAGCCCAATAAGCCATCACCTGACCGCGCATACCCTTCATCAAACGCAAATGCAACCAAGCAGCATAGTTTAACCACACAATAAAGGCCCAAGTTTCTTTAGGGTCCCATTGCCAGTACGTACCCCAAGCATCAGCAGCCCAGAATGCGCCTAAAACAGTCGCTACCGTAAAGAAGGCAAAACCGATAGAGATGGCACGATACATAATATCATCAAGCACCTCGAAGCTTGGCAAGCCCGCTGCAATCGGTTTACGGAAAACTAAAATCACACCCACCACTATGACACTTAAACCAAAATAAACAAACCACAAGGCATAATCACCACGCGAACTGAACATCAATGGCTCTGCAACTAAGGCTCCACCAATCAGCAAAAGCGGAATCATCGGTCGCCAAGAAGTAGTATTACCATGCAGCTTAACCAGGTAGGCGAAGCCAACCATTGCCGCTAAAGCGAAGGTGCCATAACCAACGAAGTTAGCTGGCACATGAAGCTTCATCCACCAACTATTTAAAGCGTTATTGAGTGGCTGGATGGTCGCCGCATCACGCAAGAAGGTATACCACAATAAGAAAGTGACTGCAGAAGCTACCACAATCATCACAAAACCACCAAGAGCACGCGTATTGTAACGACGCTCATAGTAGAGATAAAACAGTACAGTAATAAGACAGAAGAGTACAAATACTTCATATAAATTACTAACCGGGATGTGCCCCATATCGAAAGCGATTAAGTGACTTTCACGCCAACGCACTAACAGGCCAACAGAACCCAGTACAGTACCTGACCACGCAAAAGCCGGACCCATCCACCCCAAATTCTTGTTAGCAAAACCTAACCAATAAGTAATGGTTGACATAAAGTATAGGGCACACATCCATAAAACAGCAGACTGTGACGATACGAAATACTTTAAGAAAAAGTTAGTATCACCTCTCGATAAGTCCCCACTGTAAATCAGCACTGCAAATGCCGATAAGACAAAGGTAGTAACCATATAGGTACGCAAAGGGCGCCACAGCCAACCTACCCAAACAATGGCAAAGGGCGAACAGAGCAAAATAACTTTTTCATAGATATCCATGGAGTCCGGCCATTCTACCAAGAAGTAGATAGCTGCAGCCATCAAGGCAATGAAATAGACTATATCGGTCCAGTTAAAACGCCCTCTTAAACTCTCGGTATTAACACTCTCCGAACCCTTTTCCCACTTGGCTGCTACTGCAGCCGCTTTTGAATCTATTAAAGTATCACTCATTTTATAACACCCCTAACTTCTAGCTACGTCGGAGAAATCATCCTTAAACTTGTTAAATTCCTTGCGGAAATCTAAGGTACGTTTGTGTGAAGTCATCGCCGCTCTAATTGCGCTACCACCATCATCCTGCTTGTTAACCCAGAACCAAATGCGGCGATCACGCACATAAAGCATCATAAAGACACCGATCATTAAGAAAAATGTACCTAAATACACAATCCACTTACCGGGTGAGCGCGTAGCTTGTAACACACTAGCTTGCACATGCTCAAATGTCTTGAGTTGCAATGTCATAGGTAGCGGATAATGAGGCATATCTGACAGTCCCCGGATGGCGAGATTGAGCCAATCGGCATTACGCTCAACCTCTTCAAAATCATCAAATGTGAGCTCAGGATAACCAAGATCTGCACGCACAAACTCCCTAGCTTTCATTGTACTGAAAACAATGTAATCTCGCATCATGCGCTGCAATGGTTCGCGCAAGCTTTCGGGTACGCGCTCAGCCTCGGGCAATTCCTCACCACTGATATAGCGGTCAAGACCATGAAAGCCACCATCAGCAAAAATATTTAAGGCTGTATCTGCCATCGTAATAATAGCAGCAGTAGGCACCTCCGGATTTTCCATCATTTTGGAATACTCAAGTGCAATGCGTGTACGGATTGATTGATCATTAATCGCAGCACGTATACCCATGAACTCATCCAAAGCGCCTTTATCATCAGCAGGTAAATAGATATAGCGGAAACCGCCATTTTCCTGATCACCTATACCAAATAAATACACTAAACCCTCTTCCAGAGGAATGGGCAGCATGTAGTTTTTAAACTCCATAGGCTGATTTGACTCATTGGTTAGAGTATAGGCAAAACTTGGGCCAACATTATGAATTTTTTCGTTGTTTTTGCTAGCTGCACTACCGGTAACCGCTACCACCTGCTCTTGCAAGGTGCGATGCGTTTCACCTGGCTTAGATAAATCCTCAACGTTGATCGGTGAAAATTCAGTTAACGTTAATCTATAATTTTCGCCATTTTCAGAGAACTTAAGCTGAGTAGGATTAGCCGAACCCACCTCACCAAACACCTCAAAAGGCGCTAGGCTATTGCCATTCATAGGCATAGCGGTCATATATAGCCTGGAGCCACCATCATCAAAACTCGATTGATATAGCGTCACACCATTAATCTGGTATGGATGATTTACCTCAATAATATGATTTTCAGTTTCGCCGGTTTTATAATCTGTAATATCAACATCACTAGCAAAACGCTTAGGCTGACCATTAGTCTCATAATACTCAATAATAAACTTATTAAGTTTGACTTGAAATGGCAGCTCCTGCATAAAGTAGTCGCCACCCATGCTTAAGAGCGCGTAGTCGGTCGCTTGACCCTCAGAAATCAGCATATTGCCACGGAAACTAGGGTTGTTTGTGCCATAGCGAGACTTAGAGTCAACCTCAGAGACAAAACGAGCCTCTTCGGGGATCGAGTTTTTATAACCGGTCCAAATCTGCAAACGATTCGGCAACTCACTATCTAGCAGACCACCAATACAGATCACAACAATAGCCATATGCGCAAAGATAAAACCTAATCTATTGCTACTACCTTTTTTAGCGGCTAATAAAACAGTATCACCATCAACTTTTTCTTTGAATTTATAACCATGATGTTTTAACCATGAGCGCCCTAAACTTACACCCTCTTCCTGAGTAAGGTCTGACTCAACATCAATTTTATGAGGGAAGGCGCGCAAGCTGGTTTGACGAACATACTCACGGAAAGTGCGCATATCTTTGATCATCTTGGGTGTATTACGGATTAGACAAACTGTCGTTGACACTACCAAGAAGCCCATAATCAATAAAAACCACCAAGTATTATAGATTTCGGCTACATCAAACTTACTAAAAACGAAATACCAATAAGTCCCAAACTTATCGATATATGAAATTTCGGTCTGATTTTGCTCTAGTACTGTCCCGATAATGGTGGCAATAGCGATAAACGTCAAAAGACTGACAGCAAAGCGCATGGAGCCCAGAAGCTCATAAATATCTCTGCCTAAATTTCTTTTGCGCCTAGCGCTTTGGGTCTTATCGTTTTGCATAAAAAAGAAAGCTTCGGTCCATGAAAGTCGCGAAAATTGAATTGTATTTTAAAAGATGAAAGATCTTGTTGTTCGTATAACAAATACAAGAAGCAACAAATGTTACGGAATGTTTGATTAAAATAAGGCTCTAGAGTTCCCTAGAGCCTTATAATTTTTTGATCCCGTAGAAAATGACTAGGGATTAATAGAATTCAGCAGTCGAACCTAGCGAATACCTGCCGCGTAATCAGCAACTGCTTTAATATCTTGACGGCTCATGCGGTTAGCAATTTCAGCCATATGATCATCAGTGCCGGCATTATCACGTTCGCCATCTGCAAAAGCAATGAGCTGCTCATGCAGATAAGACGGAATCTGACCACTCAGACGAGGGTACTGACCAGGAATACCATTACCATCGGCACCGTGACAAGAAGCACAGGCCGGGACATTACGTTCAGGGATACCACCACGCCAGATCTGACGACCTCGCTGTACTAACTCTTGGTCAGCAGCATGCTCAGCAACGGCCGGTGTTGTCAGTTCTAAACTGCTAACAAACAAAGCCAAATCCTGCATCTCTTGCTCAGTCATTTGAACAACGTTAGGTGCCATTAGCATCGCATTTTGGTTGCGACGATGACTATAGTTCTCGCCCTCAATATTTTTGAAGTTCTTTAATTGAGCTAAAATATACTCATAAGACTGCCCGGCAATGTGTGGATAAATAGGCACAAAACTCATACCGTCTGTACCATGACAGGCAATACAGGTAGCAATGCCACGTGCAGGATCGCCGTTCATATATAGCTGCTGACCGCGCTCAATATCAGGTTTAACAGGGCCAATAGCAGTTTGAGCAACGGCAACACCACTAGTTAAACCTAAGGCTAAACCACAAGCCATGACAACTTTTGAAATAACGTGCTTCATGAATTTCCTCTGAGACCATACCTAACAACAGATAGGTGTCAATTAAATACTAATAGTACTAATAGCGGGTTAGAGACAAGCCAAAGACAATATGAGTATGATTTGCCTAAAGTAGATACACAACCCGCCAAATTTAATTTAATTAATCGTTCTGTATTTTAATGCAATATAAGACAAATAGTTGCAAGAAATAAGCTTTGTAGTAAATTTTAGCAGTCTTAGCCGTAACTTAGAGGAAAAATCCATACGAAATAATGATTATTTGCTAGAAGTTTGTCTTAACGCAATATCTGTTTTACGCTGCCAGGCATTTGTAAAATAACACGATTAAGCACAATAAGAATTACGACATTTTAAGTGACTGCTACCGTGAGATGACTACAAAATATACAATATAGTAATTATTCACAATAATTCTTACTATAAACGGCTCATTATGTCGATTTTACACCGCGCCTCTTTTTATCAGTCCGCGAGCAAGGTTTCCCAGCTCCCGGCACCGCGAGGTCCAGAAGTTTGTTTTGTTGGTCGCTCCAATGCTGGCAAATCTTCTGCGATCAATGTATTAACCAACCAAAAACGTCTGGCTTTTTCAAGTAAAACACCTGGTCGCACGCGTTTAATTAATATCTTTGGTATCCCTGATCCCTTAGATCCGGACAATCCATTAGGTTATTTAGTTGACCTACCGGGCTATGGCTACGCCTCTGTGGCTCAAGAAGCCCAACAAGAATGGGGTAAAGAACTGGGTGATTACCTGGTTAAGCGCCCTTCCCTAGCTGGCGTGGTACTGTTAATTGATATTCGTCGCGGTCTTACCAAGCATGACTATGGCTTGGTGGACTGGATTGCTCAAGCCAAACGCCCAGTTCTTATTTTACTGACAAAGGCTGACAAGCTACCTTATGGCCAACGACAAAAGGCCCTTGCAGAGATTCGCAGAGAAATTGCTACTCAACTTGGCGATGTCGAAACCATCGCTTTTTCAGCCACTAACCGTATCGGCCTAGAGGAAGCAGATGAAAAAATCCTTAACTGGATTTCTCCTCAAGTGGTTCCTTAACGTTAAACTTGAACTTTTAGTTTATAAAATACGCAGCCTTACCTTTAAGATTAAATAAATTTCGGAGTTAACAATTATGTCATCCAGCTTTATTCTCGCTGACTTCCCGGCAGCCCGCCCTCGTCGTAACCGCAAGCACGAATTCTCACGTCGCTTGATGCGCGAAACGGTCTTAACCACTGATGATTTTATTTATCCTGTATTTGTGCGTGAGGGTCAAGGCATTGAAGAAGAGATTGGTTCATTACCTGGTCAAAAGCGTTATTCGCCCGATACTATTTTAAAAGTAGCTGAGCAATGCGTAGAATTAGGCGTCCCTGTTATTTCCCTGTTCCCAAACATTGACCCCGCTATCAAAACACCCGATGGTATTGCGGCTGCCGATCCAGATGGCCTAATCCCACGTGTGACACGTGCGATTAAAAAGGAATTCCCTGATTTAGGCATTTTATGTGATGTGGCTTTGGATCCATTTACTAGTCATGGCCAAGACGGTGTGATTGATGAAAACGGCTATGTACTTAACGCCCCTACCTTAGAGATTCTGGCCAAACAAGCGCTAGTACAAGCTGAAGCCGGTGCCGACTGGATTGCTCCTAGCGATATGATGGACGGTCGTATTAAAGTCATTCGCGATGTCTTAGATGATGCGAATCTTATTTACACTCAGATCATGGCTTACTCTGCGAAGTATGCCAGTGCTTTCTACGGGCCTTTTCGTGATGCGGTTGGTTCTGCTTCAAACTTGGGCAAATCTGACAAAATGACTTACCAACTCGATCCGGCCAATCGCCTAGAAGCCTTGCGCGAAGTCGCCTATGACATTAAAGAAGGCGCCGACTCCGTGATGGTTAAACCGGGTATGCCTTACTTGGATATTTTACGTGAGGTTAAAGATGAGTTCCGCATGCCAACTTACGTTTATCAGGTTAGTGGCGAATACGCCATGCTAAAAGCCGCTGCTATTAACGGTTGGCTAGACAATGACAAGGTCATGATGGAATCATTACTAGCTTTTAAACGTGCGGGCGCCGATGGTATTTTAACCTACTTTGCACTAGAAGCAGCACGCTGGATGAAAGACCATCAGTAGTTAATCGCTTTTTATTTAAGGGGTCAGAGCTGCAGGCTTTGTCCCTTTTTTATGCTTAGGAGTTTTTGATGTTAAACAATAATTCCATACTCTCTGAGGCTAAGGCCTTAATTATTCAAACCACAACTCCTACAATGGAGCTAGCAAAGCTCATCGCCGGAAAATTAGTTGAGGAGTCTTTAGCCGCTTGTGTGAACTTAAGCGCCCCCTCCCTGTCTATTTACTCATGGGAAAGCAAACTTCACAGTGATGAGGAGTTTACCCTCACCATCAAGACCAGCACCGGTCGCCAGGCAGACTGTATTAATCGCATCCAAGAACTGCATAGCTATGATGTACCGGAAATTATCGTATTACCGATTATTGGAGGCTCCGAGCAATATTTGCAGTGGATCGCCGATGAAACAAGATGAATAAAATTAAAAACTACGTCGCTTATCTATTATTCTGCTTTGTGGCTCTTGTCCTCAGCACACCATTTATTGGTGCTGCACAGGCACAAGAAGATTTTTTACCGCCTGAAAAAGCCTTTGCGATTAACACTTCGACACCTTCGCCGGATCAGCTTCATATCCGTTTCAAAATCGCCCCCAATTACTATATGTACATGGAGCAGGTTAAATTCCATGTGGTTGGCGATAATGAGCAAGAAACTTTCAAGCAAGCCTTAATCGGTGAGCCAGTATTTGGCGAGCCTTTGGTCAAATACGACGAAACTTTTGATAAAAACATGCCGGTCTTTTATGACCCAATGGTCATTGATGTACCACTCAAGCCAACAGGGCAAAGTCAAGCAATACGTTTAGTCGTCACAGCCCAAGGTTGTGCAGATGCTGGTCTTTGCTATCCACCAGAAGAGTACCCCATTGATTTAGAGCCTATTGAAGCAGGCTATAAAATCGCCGATGCGCCTGGTTTATTAGGTCGCATGTTAGGTAATGGCAATGCCACCGAGCCTGCAGCCTTAGACTTTGCTGCTTTAGCTTTAGTGAGTGGTAGTGAGCAAGGCTCTCAAAGCATGTCGGATAGCACCGCTACTAGCGTTAATACTTCTGAGCGTAGCCTGAACACTGCTGGCGATACGCAAATTGCCGACTGGTTAAATGATTCAAGCTTTTTCAATATCATCTTGATCACTTTTGGCTTAGGTCTATTATTATCACTGACCCCTTGTGTATTGCCAATGCTACCGATTTTATTAGCCTTGGTGGTAGGTCAGCAAAACAAATCAAAGGCTGATGAAGCCGACGCCGACACTTCTAAAAAGCGCTTTAACGCCTTGGGACTAACCTTAGTCTATGTACTTGGTACCTCCATTGTTTATAGCCTATTAGGTATTGCAGCGGCTTCAGTAGGTGCCGTGCTCTCAGTCTGGATCCAAAACCCGTGGGTTCTCAGCATCTTTGCTATCGTTCTTGTACTGTTAGCTTTTGCCATGTTTGGCAGTTTTAACTTTCAAACCCCGACCGGTGTACAGTCAAGGCTCAATAGCCTGATGGACAAATTACCCGGTGGTCGCTATGGCAGCGCCCTAATTATGGGTATGGTTTCAGCTCTGATTGCCGGTCCTTGTGTGGCAGCGCCTCTAGCAGGTGTCTTGTTATTTATCTCACAAACCGGTGATGTGTTTAC
>JAAZFX010000035.1 GCA_012511555.1 Alcaligenaceae bacterium
GTCTGATACTTACCGCAACATTCTGTTATGTGCCGACAAACTATCGGTATCCAGTATCTCTATTCCTGCAATTTCTACTGGTGTGCACAAATATCCAAAAGACTTTGCGGCACAAGTGGCTCTGGAAACGCTATCCAAGGAGTTAGGTCGCTGTGAGCATGTGCGAAGTGTATTGCTGGTATGCAGCGATATGGAGACGGCTAACGCTTATCGGGCAGCGGCAGGTGGACTAGCTTTAACTTCATTTCAGCTGGTTGATTTGATGCCGGAAACTTTGGATTAAATATGAACTTAGTAGGTGCTTAGCGCACTCAAGGAGAAAATATGCAAACACTAATTATTGGTGCCGGTGGCGCTGGATGTAACATCGTTAGTCAAATCAAAGATAACGAGCGTATAACAACTGCTTTGTTCAATACGGATTTAAAGTCACTTGAACAGTACCTAAGCAAAGACACTCATCAGCTCGGTAAGCAAGTTTGCCAAGGTAATTCGCCTGTGGGTTTTGCTCAGGCACGCAAAGCGATTAACGAAAGCCGAGAAGATATTCAGCAGCTTATTCAGCCTTTCACCAAAATTTCGCTAGTAGTTGGATTAGGCGGCAACACAGGTACAGCATTCACGCAAACACTAATTGAGCTGGTACAACAGGCAGGCAAAGAACTAGAGCTGTTTTTAATCAAGCCATTGGCGCTGGAAGCTAATCGCTTAAAGCTAGCCGATGAGGTACTAGCTGAAATTCCAGCGCAGTACCACAAGAACATTTTTTCACTGGTTGAACAAGCTAAAAACGCCAGTCAACAGGATTCGCTGGAAAGCCTTTTGAAGAAAGTAGATGCGATGGTACTTAGCTCTATCCTCGGTTAAAAGAGGTGTGAAAGTGAAGTTAATATATTTACATGGCCTGGAAGATACACCTGACAACCCTTTAGTGGCTGCACTAAAAGAGCAGTACCAAGTAATAGCGCCAGATATTAGCAGTGACCAGAAAGTAGCTTATGCTGCCTTAACTGATCTTTTTATATCCCTAAAGGGTGAAGAGTTAATAATAGTTGGTACTGATATGGGTGGATATTGGGCTAATTATTTTGCTAACAAACATTGCCTACCTGCCTTAATTATTAACCCAACAACAGACTGCAGCGAAACTGTTGGTGAAATTTCAGATAACGTCTCATTCAATACTATCAAAAGTTATAAAATTGTTATTTTATCTAAAGATAATAACTTAACTGTTAATCAGCAGCAAAAGCAATTATTTGAAAATGTATTTCAAGTAGAAGTGCTAGATAATGCTGAGAATACTAAGAGCAACATAGAATTTATAAAAGACAAGTTAAACTTCTTAAATGGGCTTACAGCTTTAGATAGTGTCCAAGTAGATTTGGTTAAGGATGAGCTTCGAAAAAGTGAGCACGGAATGCTGGCTGTGCTAGCAACTAAGCCAGATGTTAATAGATTTAATCTTGTGGTAGAACTTCTTCTAGAAGAAATGCTTTCAAATCAAGCATCTGTATTGGTTTGTGACATAGAGGAGACTCTTAATAGCTACCATGAAGCGCTAGAAGAGGTTGATAGTTTATCTAGCGAGCACAGGGAATATCTTAAAAACAAAAGCATCATTTCTAGCTCTGAATTTACAGTATCTGAAAGCTGCATAACTGAATACGATATTGAAAATAAAATAACCAGCCTTTCTAAAAAGCATGGTGATTTTAAGGTTGTGATTATTGACTCTTTACAGTCTATTAATACTAAATGCCTTAAATCATTCCTTCTTAAACTTAAAAAAGTAGCCAAAGATTATAGTGTTCATATTTTGCTTTTATCTAAAGTAAACAATGCAGCAAATAATAGAGAGTATGGACGACCTAATAGCAATGATATTAGACCAGAAGTAATAGAGGTTGCTGAAATTACTCAGTTTTATTTTTATAGGCATTATGAAGCTGATGGTTTTAGTCTTTTACGTTCAAGAACAATTAAATAACCATCAGTTTTTAATTGTTAGTTTATAAGCAAAGTTGTTGTGCAAGAATACAACAACATAATAAATACATTAGGAGATAGCATGCAAACTGCTTATTCGGTTTTTGATGGCAGAAGATTTTTCGTTCCTGATTATCAGCGTGATTATGCTTGGACACTGCGCGATATCGACCAGTTTTTATCAGATATTGAGGGCGTACTATATTATGAAGACCGACATTGTTTGGGCTATCTGATCACTGCTCAAATGGGGCATGATGATCCTACTTATATCTTAGACGGGCAACAAGAAATAATCACTTTAACTATGTTGTTCGCTAATTTGGTTGGTGAGCTGGAGGATGACTCTCTTCGTCATGTTCAGTACGCCACCTTTATTAAGCACCCGTTAAGAGGACGTAGGCTACAGCTCTCCAGCAACAACCACTTGTTTTTTGTAGAGTTACCGGATAATAAAAATCCTACACCTACTTCGGCAGGGCAAAATCGACTGAAAGATGCTTATCTTCACATTAGGTTAAAAGTTCAGAGCATTAAAGAAGAAGGTGGGTAGGATTTGATTTCAAGATGGATATTCGCCTTCATGAATGTGCACTTTAATGAGTATTCAATGCCAACTGAAGGACAAGCTTTTGCCATGTATCAAATGTTAAATTATCGTGGAACTCCGATTGCTAAGATTGATATTGCTAAAAGTTTGTTGATTTTTTACTCCAGTCACTATCTTGATCGCGAACTAAATCAGTTTGTCGCTCTGCAGTTTGGCAAGGCTTCTCAGGCATTCAGCCATGTTAAAGAGCTAGCTAGTAAGCCTGGGTATCAAATTAAACACATCGAACGTGATGGTTTTCAAGAAGATGATGTTTGGCGTTATCACTACTGTACATTCGACGCCACTCCATTTGGCGTAGATGCTGGCGGTAATTCTGAGTCCTTGCTTGAAGATTTCTTAAAACCAGCATTGCAGAAACTTTGTACCGACCCTGAAAAGTTAAAGGCTTTTATTGAAGCCTACACAGAGGATTTGACACAGTTTTTCTTGGGGCTAGAAACTTTGGTTAGCAACACTCGTACTGACCGCGGTCTTTATATGCTCCTTGTTGTGCAAGATATAGCTGCTACTTTGTACCCACTGCTAATTCGATTGCACCTCAATCAATGGCTGGACAAGACTGCGCCCGAAGACGATAGAAACTTACTAGATTGGTTAGAAATTGTAGATTTGCGCGTTTTCAAACTGCGTGGAGCTAACCCGCAAGCAGATATATTTTGGATTACA
>JAAZFX010000220.1 GCA_012511555.1 Alcaligenaceae bacterium
ACTGTCATAGTGAATTCATGTATAACTTGAATGGCAAAATATAAATAGAAGTTTAGCAAATCGCTTCTATTAAACGGGTTTATTCATGTCTTTTTTTATAAAACCTTTAGAGTCTCTTAGCGAAATTCAACAGGCACTTGAAAGCAACAATCAACGTATTGTTGTGTGTTATTGTGCTGCTTGGTGTCGCACCTGCGAAAGTTATCAAGAAGCCTTTGAGGAATTAAGTGAAAAATTCCCAGAGCATGTATTTTTATGGGTAGATATTGAGGACGAGGAGTCCCTATTAGACGATCTCGATGTGGAAAACTTCCCCACTATCTTGATCCAAGAAAATGGTGACAACCTCTTTTTTGGCACCATGCTGCCATATATTGGCCACCTTGAGCGCATGGTCCTCAATACGCAAGACGGTCAGGCAGTCGCTAGTGATGAGGGCCCACGCCCTATGGTTGAGTTACTCAATGAAGCAGCTGAGGAGCTAGGTAGTTAATCACCCTAGCCCTCCACAACGCAACTATCTGTCTTGAATCTTTACCTTTCTACCACCACCTAGCAAGATAGCCACCATTGGCTCTTGTCTATCACTTTGGTTGGAGGACTTTTGTGGTGCCTCTGCAACCTCAGTGCAATCAGGCTCATAAGGCTTATAGAAAAAGGCGTCAATTGGATCACGCTTTGGCTGCTGATAATGAGAGCGGCGTGATGGGCCCGATGGCGCGGAATGGCCTGATACTCGATTTCTGAACATGTCAGGAATAGTTAAACGTTCACGCTTAAAGTCTTTTTTCACTAATTGTTGAATATTAGTTAATTGCTGCTCTTCTTCCCTTTCATTATAAAAAGCAATGGCAGTGCCCTCGGCACCGGCACGACCGGTTCTACCAATGCGATGGACATAATCTTCAGGGTTAAAAGGTAGGTCGTAGTTAATCACACAAGGCAAACCCGCCACGTCCAAACCACGTGCCGCCACATCAGTCGCCACAAGAACCTTAACCTTACCGGCCTTAAAATCCTCTAGGGTTTTGGTACGTTCAAACTGCGAACGGTCACCATGAATTGGCTCAGCTGCTACACCCTCTTGCGTCAAAAAACGACTCAAGCGATTAACCTCTAAACGCGTATTAGCAAAAACAATGACCTGCTCTGAGTAATGCGTCATTAATAAATACAACAAGGCCGAGCGCTTATCACGCTCAGATACGTTATATACAATTTGGGTTACCGTATCAGCCGTTTGGTTTTGACTGGCCACTGTAATCTCTACCGGATCATTTAAAATGCTGCGTGCGAGCTTACGAATATCATTACTAAAAGTCGCTGAGAACATCAAGTTTTGGCGCTTTTTAGGTAAGTAATTCACGATACGCTCAAGATCTGGCATAAAGCCCATATCCAGCATACGATCTGCCTCATCGAGCACTAGCACACCAACTTGGCTCAAATTAACGTTACGCTGCTCTAAATGGTCTAATAAACGACCTGGTGTTGCGATTAACAGCTCACAACCTTGACGCAACTCCT
>JAAZFX010000221.1 GCA_012511555.1 Alcaligenaceae bacterium
AATAACAGAAGCGATTGCCGCGATAATCCATAATTTACTGAGTATTAAATCCATGACTCGTCTCCTTTAGTGATAACGAATATCACTCTCATTCTGCTATTAAAACATGTGTTATAGATTTCGCCAACAAAAGAATTTCGCCAGTTCTGATAGATATCTGCTACGATGCGCTTTAATTTGACTCCGCTTTGCGCCCAAACCATAAGCCACTTAATAAAATGAACTTTAAGATAAGGCTCTGGGCAATATCGTTTATAAGGTCCAGAGACAGAGGTTATTATGAACCTAGACATTGAACTTGAAAATTACTGATGTGGATTGGGTGTATTTGTCGGTGTCTCTAACATAAAATCAGAAAAAGGTGATGCGCCGCTAGAAGGCGTCGCCATTATCGAGTCGTTTGACATATTACCCATGGCTCCACCCGGGTGAGCCCCACCATCACCAAAGATATCTGCTTCACGTTCTTTGAGTAATTCAGCATAGGCTGCAGGATCACTATCAGCTAATCTGGCATCAGCCAATTGCTCACGAATCCAGATCTTATCCTCTTCCTGTATACGTTTGTCAGCTAGTAGTTTCTCCCAGCTTTTAATAGCTTCTGCATAATTTCGCTGTTGGAACATAGCGCCCCCTAGCAACATCAGGGCATCGGGATTATTTGCATCAATAGCTAGAGCCTGACCGATCAATTCCAAAGGCTTACCTTCGAAGCTGCCACGAAAAATGGCTAAAGAACCAGCAAATAATGCTAGGTTATTAGGATCCTTTTCAACCACAGGCCAAGCTTTACCAAAACGAGCGACCGCCTCTTCATAACGGCCCATCGCACGATAACTATGCGCCAACATTAATTGACCATTGTAGTCTTCTGGATTCGTCGCTATGCGTTGCTCCAATAAACTTACCGCATCAATAAACTGTGCGACATTACCAGTTCGCTCAAAAGTAGCCGCTGGGTTTTTTTGATCCTTTAAATAAAGGAAGTAAAAGACAACACCTGCAATAATCGGTATTAATAAAAAACCTAAATACCAACTACGACCACTGTCTTTAGGTCGAAGACGCACAAACAATAAAATACAAATAAGCAGTGCTAAAACCACACCGCCGATAACCCAATAAGAAGTTTCCATTAGTCTGCTGACTCCGAATCGTCCATACCTAAACCCTTAGCCTGTTTATTAATACTCCGAACTAAAAAAACCAGCATCAATAATAATATAATGGCAGGGCCTAACCATAGCAGTAACGTGTTTATGTTAAAGGCTGGTTTGTAATTAATAAACTCACCATAACGATCAACCATATGTTGAACTATTTCTTTATCGCTTTTGCCTAAACTCAACTGTAAACGAATTTCTGCTTTTAAGTCATCAGCCAAACCGGCTCCCGACTCAGCAATAGATTGATTTTGACATACCAAACAGCGCAAGTTTTTGGCTAATTGATGCTCACGACGCTCCAACTCTGCCGATAAAACAATTTGCTCTGGCATTTGTGCGTTAACAGTGGGCGCGATCAAATTTACAAATAAAAGCCCCAAAACGGCACTTAAAACAAAGGTCAATACTTTGTTATTAAAAATCTTTTTCATCCGATAAATCATCTTAAACCAATTAGTTCGACTGGCTTTGCTCCAACGCGTGGCGCATGGCAGGTAATAGTTCCCGTTGCCATGATTGCTCATCAAATGCACCTACATGACGATAAGTAATAATGCCCTCTTTATTAATTACATAAGTCTCGGGCACCCCATATACTCCTAAATCCAGACCTAAACGACCATTTACATCCCTTAGGCTCAAACGATAAGGGTCACCTAAATCACGCAACCAACGTAAAGCTGGCCCAGTTTGATCTTTATAATTCAGGCCAATTAAGACAACACCCTCAGGCAAGGGTTTCTCTACAAAAATTTTATGCTCATATTGGCAAGCCTCACACCATGAAGCCCATACATTGAGTACGGATACCTGTCCTTGAAATAAGGAAGCATCAAAACGCTGACTTTGATTTTTTAACGATGGTAAATCAAAGCTTGGCATGGGTTTGCCTACCAAGGCTGAGCTAAGCGACTTTTGTTCCCTGCCTAAACCTAATGCCAGTAATAGCACCAAAGAAGCCAATAACAATAAAGGCCAGAACCGCTTAAACCACATCACTTACTTCCTCTAACACGTGTCTTGGGGCGTTCATCCATTTTTTTACGCCTAACCCCTCGAAAAGAAAGATAGGCGGCTATCGCCATCAAAATAAAACCTGTCCAAACCCAATTTATTAATGGTTTGTAATAAAAACGTATCGTCCAAGGGCTACTTTCAAATTCCACCCCCTGCATCTCGCCCAAACTCATATATAGATCACGCAAAAAACCACGATGAATGGCTGTCTCAGTCGTTGGTTCACCACCTGAAAAATACTGTCGTTTTTCAGGTCGCAAACGGGTAATATGTTTACCGTCTATCATCACATCAAAGTGCCCGATTAACGAATCAAAATTCGCGCCGACCTTGCCCTCTAGGTGCATGAAACTGATGTCATAGCCTTCAATATGAATGGTCTGACGTGGATAAATCACACGATTGTACTCCTCGGCATAGTTTTTAGCCGCCAAAGCACCCACCACAAACACCGCCAAACCTAAATGCCCCAAATTCATGCCAAGGAAGTGCAATGGCAACTTCCAAAACACTTGCTGTTGGCGTCGCATTCGGTCAATCACGAGATAAATTGAGGAAAATGCTAACCACCATGCCGCACTAAAACCCAAACCAAGCCAAAACGAAAAACCTTGCCAAAACAAAGGCATAATCATACCGAGAATTGTTGCTGGCACCAAAGGAATGAGTAAATCCTTACGCATACGTGCAACGCTGTCGTATTTCCAACGCGCAAAAATCCCAAAAGGCACTAAGAAAAGCAATAACAACCACAGGGGTGCCAATACCGACTCAAAATAAGGTGGACCAACGGAAAATTGACCCATATTAAAAGCTTCGGTAAAAAGAGGAAATAAGGTACCCACCATCACCGTAATACAAGACACGACCAAGAGAACATTATTTACCAGGAGCAAGGTCTCTCTTGAAAAAACGGCAAAGCGTTGAACATTTTCTTGTAATTTTGGTGCGCGCCATGCATAAAGCGTTAATGCCACGCCGATTACGGTAAACAAGAAGATTAAAATAAAAACGCCTCGGGTCGCATCACTAGCAAAAGCATGAACCGAAGTTAAAACCCCCGAACGCACCAAAAATGTACCCAATAAAGCCAAAGCAAAGGCGGCAATACTTAATAAAATGCTCCAATGCCTAAACACTTGACGTTTTTCGGCGACCAATAAAGAGTGAATAAGTGCTGTCAAACAGAACCAAGGCATCAAGGAGGCGTTTTCTACTGGGTCCCAGAACCACCAGCCACCCCAACCGAGCTCGTAATACGCCCACATGCTACCAATCAAAATACCGATGGACAAAAACCCCCAAGCCGCTAAAGCCCAAGGACGACAACTGGAGGCCCACACCCTACCTGCCTCTCCGCATAATAAAGCTGCCAAAGACAAGGCAAACACATGGGTCGTGCCCACATAACCTAAGTATAAAAAAGGTGGGTGAATGACAAGACCGACATCTTGCAGTAAAGGATTTAAATCCGCCCCCTCAAGTGGTACGGGCTCAATAAGCTCAAATGGACTGGAACCCGCTAAAATGAATAATAAGAAACCCACCATGACTGCATTAAGCACTCCTAATGCATTAAGTGCTAAAGCAGCGGGTAAGGTTTTACTCCAACGTTGGAAAATTTGATTCCAAATCCCCAATAGCAAAGCCCAGAATAGAAGCGACCCCTCATGCCCACCCCAGGCTGCAGAGATTTTATAAAAAACAGGTAATTGACTATTGCCGTGCTGAGCCACATAACGCACATAAAATTGATCATTGACCAACAAAATGACTAAGGCGATAAAGGCAATTAAGACCAGAAGATTAACAAAGGTACCACTCAGTTTAATCAATGGCATTAAATCATGACGTTTTTGAGCAGCATAAAAAGAAGCAGCCGCAGCAAACAAGGAAAACATCAGCCCCAGCAACAATCCAAAGCTGCCTAAATTAACCCAAATCATTGTGTCGCCTTTGTTGATGAGGACTCCTGTGACATAGCGCCACCCGTATACTTTTCGTGCATGCCAGCTGCGGCTTTTTCCACCTCGGGTGGCATGTAATTTTCATCGTGTTTGGCAAAGATTCTACTAGCAATAAAACGCTCACCATTCCACTCACCCTCTAATACTGCGCCTTGACCCTCACCAAATAAATCCGGTAAAAGCCCCTCATAACTAACAGGAATTGAATCCCAATCATCGATTAAATCGAAATCAATCAATACCGAATCTTTATGCTTTACTAAAGTACCGGGTTTCACTAGGCCCCCTACACGCACATATTTGTGAAGCGCAACCTTATCAGCTCGCACATCGGCCGGTGTGTGGAAAAAGACCATGTTATTGCGTAAGGCATTAACAACCAAGACAGTACAGGCTATTACTACAAGCAATAATGCCAAAACCCATAACAATCGCTTTTGTCGTTTACTCATTATTTATCCTTTTCAGATTCTAGAAGCTGAATTCTACGAAAACGTTTCAGCGTTTTTTGCTTTAACTGCTCCAAGGAAACCCACTCCACCGCCACCAATAAGAGGAACAAAAGGAAAACAGACCAAACATACACTCCATGACCACCCATGGATAAAAAATCACTAAAGGACTGCCAGTACATAATCAACGCTCCCTGACAAGTAACACCTGTTGGGCCCAAGTGCTGTGTGCGTACTTGTTAAGTAAAAGCCAACGGGCACGACGTAAAACCACTCCAATGGCGTAAGCCCAGACAGCAAATGTCATAAACAATAAGGCATAAAGCATATCAGGATGAATCGAGACACCTCGACTCATCGTGATACTGGCTCCTTGATGCAAGGTGTTCCACCAAACCACTGAAAAATAGATAATCGGCACATTGGCAACGCCGACAATAGACCAAAGCGCCGCCACTAAATTTGCCCTTTGTTCACTACGAATGCTTTGCAACAAGGCGATTAGGCCTAAATAAAGAAATAACAATAGCAGCATGGCCGTCAAACGCGCGTCCCAGACCCAATACGTCCCCCAAGTCGGTTTGCCCCAAATCGCTCCACTCATTAATGACAATACAGACATCATGGCACCAGTCGGCACCATGGCCCGCACCATTAAAATTGATGTATGAGTACGCCAAATGAGGTAGATAAGGGACCAAAACGCCATGGCAACATAAATAATCATGGCCACCCAACTACTGGGCACATGCAAGAACATAATACGATAGCTATTACCCTGCACCGCATCTTCGGGCGCAATGAGAAAACCGTATACGCAACCAATGAGCCCCAAAACAGCGGCAATAATCAATGCGACAATAGAGCCACGCTTAGTAAAGCGCTCAAAGTATAAAGGACTGGCAAAGCGGCGCCAGCGCGTGGGCTGTTGAGATTCTTGGGATAGTGTATTCATTTTTTATTCATAGGTGGTTTTAATGGCAAAGCGAGATGCCCATGGAAAAAAAGCCCATGAAAATAAAGTTAATGCGATTAACAATTGCAAATGAGCTAAGTAATTTTGCTCATCCAAGGCGCCTGTCGCAAAAACCAAGGCTGGTATACAAAGCGGAATATATAACAAAGCGGGTAATAAACTTTGCGCTAAACCCACCGTAAGCGCAGCTGCCAAAGTACCTACGGCAGTTAAAATCAAACTGAAGAAAAACAATAAGGGTAATATTTGAACTATCTGCTCCACCTCAAAATGATACTGCACACCCAATAACAACGCAGCAAGCAAAATAGGCACACAAATACAAAACCAATGAGCAAGCATTTTGCTATAAATTAAATAGACCGCATCAATTGGAGATAGCAGCATCTGTGCTAAGCTACCATCTTGAAAATCATCTTCAAAAATTAATGAAAGAGACAATAAATTAGCCAATAGAGCGGCAATCATCATCACCCCTAAACCAATTTGTTGTAAAAAATCTGGTTTAGCATTAATGGCTAGAGGGAATAGAGCTGCAACCAGTAATAAAAAGAACACGGCACGATAAATCGCCGAGCGATTTTTTAACATAAGCCGTATTTCACGAATCGTTAAAGAGAAAAACATGCTTTACTCGCTCAATTAAAGTGATTAGGATCGGACAAATTCAATGTTCTTATATCTAACGACGGAAATTGCTCTGTATGACTGACCATCATCACAGCCCCTCCTTTGCTAAGATGACTCGTAATCCAATCTTGAAGACGCGTTACTGACGAACGGTCCAGCGAGTTAAAAGGCTCATCCAACAGCCATAAATGTCGTTCACCAAATAGACGCAAACGCGCCAAACTAAGCTGCTTCTGTTGTCCTTGAGACAAAAGCCCAGCTGGCTCATCTAACAAGGCCGACAAAGCTACCTCCGTTGCCCACTCTGAAAGCTGAGAATCAGACAGTTTCACCTTTGCCCACAGCGCTTGACGCTTAATGTTTTCTCGTATAGTCAGACGCGGATTCACGGCATTTTGTTGACGACAATAATGAAAAAGCCCTTTAGCAACGGCTTCTGTAGGTGATAGTGCCTCATCATAAGCTGCTACTTTATCCTGCTCAAACCACTGCACCTTACCGTGGTCAGCGGTATTTAAACCAACTAACAAGTCTAATAAAGAACTTTTGCCACTGCCATTATCACCGCGCAAATGCCAGATCTGGCCCGAACATATTTCAAAAGTCAGCTGTTCAAAAAGCAGTCGATCTCGACGACTGAGACTGAGCTCTAAGGCCTTTAGTAATTGTTTGCTCACGCTTAGTGTAAAGTATTATTATCACTATCAGAAAAACGATAGCTAGTCTCTGATGATTGGCGGGTTAACTTAGCACTCGGCTCTTCACTCATCGCTTCAGCATCAGCTTGCACATAATGTAATAAAAGTTGCCCCATTGCCGGATAAAAACCGAAACGCAGATTTGGGATTTTTTGCAATCGTTCAGCCCACTGTGGTAACCATGATAACAGTGCGTCGCTAAGAAACTCATGCTGTTCTGAGATCTGTCGCTGAAGTTCGGTGGGCTCACTGAATTGGGCAACCTCATTGCACCAATCAGACATCACCGCCAAATAAACCACTAAATGATCAGCAGGTTCTCTAAAATCCTCGTGTAATTGTAAGTGATTACCACGTAAAAACTCATCCATACGTCCACTGGCCTCGCCGTAGAGCAATTTCTCCTCTCCTAAATAATACGAGGCATAAGGCATCGCAGAAGAACGATTGTCTAGCAAAAAGCAAGAAGCAAAATCAGCCATGAGCTCAATACGTTCATCTTCGGTCCCTTTTAATGCTGACGTGAATTCCTGCAGACGAACAACATCATTTTCAAAACCAATGTGTTTAAGCACGTCAAGCAAGGCACTCAGATGCCCACCACTGTAAAAACCAAAGGCATCTTTTGATAACTCTCGCGCAAAGGCACCCGCAAACCAACCGTAAAAGGCTGCGCGTTGTTGGTTAATTTTTTTCCAATTTTGCTCTAAGTCTTTATCCATGATTTACTCAATATTGAAAGTGCTAACCTGTTTACTCCGCTACCTATTCTAATTCATTGAATAAGGCAAAAAGGCTGAGCGATTGTGCCCAGCCTTTTTTGAACCCTAAAAGGCCTTCAACATGCAACTTCAAGACAGACGTCTTAAGATGCTTTTTCCTGTTCGGACTCAGGCTGCGGTGCAACTGGGTTACCATCAATATCTACTTCGATAGGTCCACCAAAAGCCGTTACTGGCGGTACTTCACCGCGGAAAAACTCAACTTCGACCAAACACGTATTAGCACTAGGGCCTTGAGCAAGCTGAGAAGTGCCCACATCCATCGTGACTGTGTTGGGGTCACCATAGGTATCTAAAGCGCCAATCTCTGGTCCCGTTGGCCCGTACCAAGCCCCTTCCTGAATCCGCACAACGCCCTTGGGGAAGTTAGGTGACACCACCAAGCCAGCTAATAACTGGCCACGGTCATTAAATACACGCACTAAGTCGCCAGACTTAAGTCCGCGAGCCATCGCATCTTCAGGGCCCATATAAATGGGTTCTCTACCCTGTACTGTATAAATCGCACGACGTGTCTCCGATTCGTTTGTCTGTGAATGCAAACGTGTATCCGGGTGTGCGGATTGTAACCATAAAGGATATTTATCGGAACCTGGTCCACCATGTGAACGCTCGGCTTTCTCCATCCAAATCGGGTGTCCCGGACAGTCATCATAACCATAGCTAGCAACACGACGACTATAAATTTCAATATAACCTGAAGGTGTTCCCAGTGCGTTTACCTCTGGATCCTCACGGAAATCAGCATGACGGACCCAATCTGGCCCTTCTGGGAACAACACATAACCGGTTTCCCAGAACTCATCAAATGGTGGCATATGGATATCTTTGCGGGCATTTTCTGCGCGACACTCATCGTATATGAAACGTACCCACTGCATCTCGTCCATATTGCGACTATACTCAATATCACGGTTCATACGCCGAGTAAAATCACGCCAAATATCGAAATCGGAACGCGAATGGTATAACGGATCCACCAATTTATGCATAGCAATCACACCGCGGTTTGAATAAGAACCGTAGGCATCAATGTCATTTCGCTCATACGGAGTACATGCCGGTAAAACAATATCCGCAAAACGACACGTCGCCGTCCAGTTATAATCAACCGATAAAATCGTTTCGAGCTCTAAATAAGCGCGTTTCATGCGATTTCGGTCTTGGTGTCTGTGCCATTGGTTACTACCAGAGAAAACCGCCATCTTGTAAGGAGGTAAAACCACTTCATGACCGTTAAAGTTAATCTTTTTACCTGGCTCTAGCAAAGCATCAATCACACGGGCAACGGGTATCACCGAGCTATAACCCTTATAGTCGGTATTGTTATGTTTTGGTGTGCGTCCGGTATCTAGGTTAAGTGGGAAACTGCCGGGCATAGAAGCACCGGAAGAATTAACACCCACGGAACTGTAGTGATGCGAATAACTGATACCACCACCAGGTAAACCAAATTGACCAAGCATCGTAGCAAGTATCGCTCCCATCCAATAAGGTTGTTCGCCATGCTGTTGACGTTGAATCGCCCAGCCAAACATAAGCTGTGTGCGACTCGACGCCATCAAACGAGCTAATTCGCGGATGCGTTGTGCTGGTACACCGCAAATTTCCTCTGCCCACTCGGGAGTTTTCTCAACCATATCGATGGTTTGACCCATTAGATATGGTGTGAACTCATCAAAACCCATCGCATAATCGTCGATAAACTTACGATCGTAAAGCTCTTCGGTGTATAGGGTGTGAGCAATGGCAAGCATAAGAGCGACGTCTGTCATTGGATTGACGTACAGTTGCTCACACTCTAAATAATTCTGTGTCTTGGTTTTAACTGGGTCAACGGAAATAACCTTAATTTTGCCCTCGGCAATTCGCTCTTTGAGCTTTTCAAGGTACTCATAAGCTTCGTGTGTTTCGGTATTCCAACCGACCTGAAGATTTTTTACTGGATCGCTTGCCCAAAAGATTAAGGTCTCAGTTTCTTTGAGAATAATATCCCAAGAGGTACCCTGTGAATAAACCTCGGTCGAACCAAGCACATAAGGCATGATCATTTGACCTGCACCAGTCGAATAGTCGCCGGCCGTGCCGACGCCATTACCGTGCATACCAACGGCACGCAACATGTGATTACCACAGCTATGAACCTGACCAACAGAGCGCCAACCAACGTTAGCAATATGTAAAGCCCACGGACCGTAGTTATTTTGTACGCGCTCAAGTTCTTCATAAAGAAGATCGAGCGCCTCATCCCAACTGACGCGAATAAAACGATTATCGCCACGTTGAGACCGGTCACTATGTTGACGTCGACGGTACCAATCCAAACGCACCATCGGATAACGGACACGAGACGCACTATAAATAACATCCAATGTACCGTCCAAGATCGGTGTCGGATGCTTATCAAATTCGAAAGGCTTGATTTCTACAACACGGTCAGCCACCACGCGGGCACGAAATGCACCCCAGTGTGCACCGGAAAAGCGCCAGCGCCCCAATTCTGGATTAGCCGCCGAAGCCCCCTCTTGTGCCTTAACTATGGAAGAACCAAGCAAGAAACTAGGAATAGAAGCAACACCGGCGGTCGCTGCTAAGCCCTTAATAAATTGACGACGAGTAAACATATGTGATTCTCCAAAACCCTATGGACGAGCAGTTTGAATAGTACCTTCGAGTGATGTCTTACTCGCGGTTGCAAAGTCAGATGAATTCAGCTGCAAGTACTTAAGTACAATGTTTGCGGTTTCATCATCCATATTAGTGAAACCTACCATACCCGCAAATAAACCTGGCCATTGGTTAGCGTCATGTGATGCCGGTTGTGGTTGACGGTGACATACACTACATGAGTTGTCGTAACTATGACGAGCAATATCCCAAATCGGCTCAACACTATTTAATAAGGTACCGGGTTCAATCCAAACGTTAGCACTTACTTTTTGCCACTCTAAACCGGTCATTTCATCCATACGGGACTCGTTGACCTCAATAAAGTCTGAGTTCTTGTCAATATCACGATTTAAAATCGCATTAGTGACGTTCATACCAAAGGAGTTATACCAAACACGAGCTAAGCCCTTGTTTTTACGCCATAAATCCAACTCGACCTCGAGTGCACCATCAACTGTCTGGAGAATTTTAACTGGGGTACTCACCTCGATAGAACCGATCTCTTGACTCAAACTTTGGTCAGAGAAAATCTTTTGTGGAACGACAGAAACATAAACACCACCGGTACTAACGGAGACATGGCTAGCCTCTGACAATAACGAATCGAAAGCCGGATTTCCTGCACCCTTAATTTCTGGCAACTCATGAGCAATCCCTCGGTGACAATCAACGCAACTGGCATTGCGCTCAGCTGCGCTACGCATCATCATTTGGGAAGTGACTTTCATCTTGTCGAAATCCATGCTGTCGTAGTCGTGACAGTTACGACATTCCTTAGAGTTATTGGCCTTAAAACGAGCCCATTCTCGTTGAGCCAAAACAATACGATGCTCTAAGAACTTTTCACGAGTACCAATGGTGCCAATTACATGCCCCAAGACCTCACGGGAGGCTTGCATTTTGCGTGCCACCTTATCGCTAAAACTATGTGGAACGTGACAGTCCATACAATAAGCACGGACTCCGGTGCGGTTTTTCCAATGCACTGTCTTCTGGAGCTCAGGTAATAAGTTGTCACCCATCGTATGACAGGACACACAGAATTCCTCGGTGTTGGTGTAATTCATACCAGCATTAAAGCTGGCCCAAAAACCGATACCAGCAATAAAACCACCTGTCACCAACAAACCTAAACCAATGCGACGCGCCGGACGAGTAAACCAGTCATAAATCCAGCGAAACAAATCCGCTATGGCACGAAAAATAGCTCTGATTGCTTTCATGGCTATATACCCTTAAATTTATCAAAAAAAGCGAATGCCAAGATTCTGTAACTTAGATTTAAATGCGTCCGCTAGATTAATAGCTGTCAATTACATAACAGCAAACTTATAAGTAAGAAGAGTTTTATGGCCCTGGAGGACCCCAGAAAAACATCTGGCCGAACCAGATGGCAAAACCATAAGCGCAAATTAATAAAAGCGTAAAAA
Organism: Alcaligenaceae bacterium; assembly: GCA_012511555.1. Classification (GTDB taxonomy): domain Bacteria; phylum Pseudomonadota; class Gammaproteobacteria; order Burkholderiales; family Burkholderiaceae_B; genus Oligella. The sequence goes on from JAAZFX010000221.1 coordinate 11,789, forward strand.
TAGGTAAAACAATGAAACCCATCAGTAAAAAACGCTTCCACTCAGAAACTTTTTTGTTGTCTGAATGATGCGTATTTTGATCCTTAATAGCAGAAGATTGAGCTTGACTCATAGCGGACTCCAAATAAACTTCAAACAGCGGTAAAACAACAATTACAAGGTTTGATGATGACAAAATTTATAATATTACTGATGTGTTTTACAAAAAATCATCATTACAAACTTTGCCCTCTAAATTAACAGGGCTCTACGTCGATTTAAAATGTTGAAATGTAAGAACACGCCTTATTTAAGTAATAACGTCACAAGGCGTTTAAAAATTAGGCGGTGCAACTTGTTAAAATACGATTAACTAGTTAACCCTAACTAATCTTCATGATAATCGTTTTCAATAAAATTGTCTTTAACTAATATCAATTTCAATTTTGATTAGCCGCCCCTAAATTAGAGCCTGCTTGTCTCTCAGCCAATATGACACTTGAAAATCCATGTTAATAATCCCTGCGGTGTTTGTCAAGCAAGTTGTCCGATTTCTTATGCAGCTAATGCGACATTTCTCTCTAACTCGTTACTCTCCTTCGATGGGTTTAGCCAGACCTCTTTGACCGGTTTCCAATTGCGGACAGAACGGTTTTTCCAACGCTCAGGTCTAGCTTCTTTGGCTGTCTCATAAA
>JAAZFX010000222.1 GCA_012511555.1 Alcaligenaceae bacterium
TATTGTCATGAATCTTTGCCGGCCAACCCAGGTATAAAGCACTCCAGCCTAGCCAAATCACAATGATGGCCAGGGTATTAATCATAATCGAATACCAATCAAGGGCGTTGATCAGGTTGCGACGTATGGTTGGAATTGACATTGCTGCCAGTACGGCAGTGGGCATCACTAGGGTAGCGTATTCCGGCTCAAAGCTTGTTCTTAATAAAAAGAGCAGGAGCAAATTGGCAATGATAAAAACGCTTGGAATAAAAATATGAGGAGCCATAAACCAGCGGCGCCATTGCCATAAAGCATAGAGTGCAAAGGGCCAGAGGGGTAGGAGGAACCAAGATAAATCGCGTAGTGCATTCAGAAAACTACGACCATAACCGCTAAAAGAAAGCTGGTTATAGCTTAACCAGGCAGTGAGCCACTCAATTTGGGAGTTATTAATCGTAAGTAACCACGCTAGACTGATGATTATGCTCACTGCAAGAGCAAACAAGATAGTTTGTTTTTGCTTTTTGTCATAAAAACGGTAGCTTAATAGCAGCAGGGTGGCTACGAGGGGAGGAAATACACCGATAAGGCCCGCGGCAAAGAAGCTGCCTGCTAAACCGGCAATTAAGAAAAAGAAGCCTTGTCTAGGTAGTTCAAAAACTCGCACAAAGCCATAAAAAGCCAGTGAATGGCACGCCATGAGTAGCGGTATATAGGTGGTTTCGTGCATGCGCATAATTATGCCAAAGCACGCCACCAGAAATAAAAACGCACAGTCGGCTAACATGCGACCGTAATCACGCGGGTCCGGCTCGCCACCGAAGGGAAGTGGTAGTGGTTGGCATTCAGGGCGTCGCGCTAATAAATAGCAACCATACCAAACACCATATAAGACGATATAAAAATAAAGCAAATTAGGTAGCCTGGCTGCGGTAATTTGTGCGTCCAGGGGGCTCATCCAAAGTCCGAAAATCGGACTAAAGATTAATTCAAAAATATAAGCTACCCAAATTAATAAGGGGCCGTGCTCAACCGAAGGAAAATTGCCAATATAAGGGGCAAGCAGTGCTCTGCCGCCTTCATTGAAAGCAGTTAAGATGGCTGCTAGCCCAGCTGCGTCATCCGTTTTCCAGGCATCTCTAAAAAAAAGACCAAAAAGGACATAGGCTAGACCAACCCAAAGTAAGGCCTGTCGGGGTAGCTTACTTGCAGTGGGGGCGGTCAAACGGGCAGGTGTTTTTGTTTCTTCTAAAACCACGGGAAACCTAAAAAATACGCGTGAGTGAAATGATGGAATTATTTTATACTAAAGCCGGTGGAGAAGTAGTGACAGTTTGAAAAGCCGTCACTTTGTTTTGGTGTCAGTTGATGTTTGAATTAACTGTCTTGCTTTATTGATTATCTCAAGTGCGTGAGTTAACTCAGCTTTATCACCTTCTTTTTTGACAAGGTTGAGGTAATTTTGAATATCCTCTTCTGTGTGCAGAGTTTCTGCCATGTCAAATGCCTTGAAATTACTTGTGTTCATGACAGTCTCTCGCTCGGTGGTTAGACAATCGACAATTGATATTTGTTAATGATTAAAATTAAACCATACCATAATTAATTAAAACCCATAAAAAAAGCTTCTCTTAAACAAGAGAAGCTTCTTAAAGTGCCATCAATGCAATAAATGCAGATGCTACTTAATTGCTTACTTCTTAATCGCGCCGGCTGTTCTGGCGTAACGATTGCGGAAGCGCTCAACGCGACCGGCTTCAACTACGCGAGTCTGCGCGCCAGTATAGAAAGGATGAGACTCAGAGGTCACATCACATTTGTATAGAGGGTAAGTCTCACCGTCGATTTCAACAGTGTCACGAGTAGGTGCTGTAGAGCGAATAATTACATGATTGCCGGTTTGTTGGTCTAAGAAAGCCACATCACGGTAATCAGGGTGAATACCTTCTTTCATGATAAATCCGTATTTTTTCTGATTGGGTCGCCAACCTCACATACCATATGTAGGTCACGTATCCTGTTAATAGCCGCATAGTTTAACAAAAAATGATGCTCTTTGAAAGAGAAGTCAACTAAAAATCTGATTTCTTGTTGGGAAAAAGTCTATGGGCCAGGTTAAAGGGATAGTCGCTAAAGAAAAAAGTAACAAAATTATGAGCCCACAGTCAGGGCAGGAATATCAACCACGACATTGTGCGATTCTAAGGCAGTAGCGATGTTTTTAGCAAAATTTTCAGCAATCTCGCCGAGCTCGCTAAGTTGATGGTAACCGACCTCTTGGGCAATGCCAAGAATACGGTCTAATAACAAGACCTTGCCGCTCGGGCGAAAGGGCTCGCACTCCAGCTCTTCCCATTTGTTGTAAAGCCATTGTTGTGCTGATTCAATTGCGGCATCGCTTAGATCCAGATCATGTAAAATAAACTCCAAGGTCTGGTTTGGACTAAAAATGATGGTAACTTGGTGTCTCACAGTGATTATCCTTTTAAGTTAAACTTCTTCACACTAACAATTTGAGCAGTTTTTTTACAGAATAACTGTCATATTTTTGACTATTGTGTGTGCTGCTTTTCTAAAAGTGCAGTATTAATTTATAATTTCTTTCCACTCACCTTTATGTTGCTACTATCATGTTTTTAGTCTTTAACGATCCGCAAGCTATTGCTCATTATGTTAGCGAGCGTTTAGTCAATTTAGTTAAAAGTAAACCACAGGCAGTGTTGGGTTTGGCGACCGGCAGTACGATGGAGCCGGTGTATCAGCGGTTTTGTGCTGATGCCAAAGAACAGGCCCTTGATGTATCGCAGCTTATTTCCTTTAATTTGGACGAGTATATTGGTTTATCTCCAGAGCATCCTCAAAGCTACCATTACTATATGAACCACTATTTATTTAGTCATTTGAGTTTTGCCAAGCAAAAAACTTTTTTGCCGGATGGTACGCCTGAAGATGTCGAGGCGCATTGTCAGCAGTATTCACAAAAAATTGCGGATTATGGTGGCATTGATTTACAGTTGCTGGGCGTTGGGAGTAACGGTCATATTGGCTTTAATGAGCCGGGCACGCTATTTAATAGTCGCACACATGTAGTTACATTATGTGAAAATACGCGTATTGATAATGGGCGCTTTTTTGATTCGATGGAAGAGGTGCCAACCCGAGCGATTACCATGGGTATGCAGGATATTATGGAGTCCAAGCAGATAGTTTTTATTGCGACCGGTGACAATAAAGCGCAGGTGATGCTCGATTTATATGAGAGTGAGGTTGATGAGCAGATGCCGGCTTCCATGCTCAAGGATCATCCCAATACTTTATTTATTATTGATAAAAAAGCAGCGGCCTTGTTGCCGGTAGCCGCTTGTGAGTTTGTAGGCTGAATTTAGAATAAGCCTTCTTCTGACATTGAGCAAGCCTCCTGGCTGCTCACGACAATATGATCTAACAGACTAATATCAATTAGTGCCAGTGCCTTTTGTAAATGCTTAGTCAGGCTGATATCAGAGTCACTGGCTTCGGCGATGCCCGAAGGGTGGTTGTGCGAGAGAATAACCGCAGCTGCATTAAGTTTTAAGGCCTCAATGGCGACCTCTCGGGGATATACTGATGTCCTGGTGAGGGTGCCGCGGGAAACTTCTTTGCAGCAAATCAGTCTATAGCGAGCGTCTAGGTAGATGGCAATACAATGCTCTACAGCTAAGTGTCCTAGTCGATTTATACAATAGCGCTTAACCAGTTGCGAGTTACTGAGGGTGTCACTGCGTCGTAACTCCTCCTCCATACTGCGGCTGGCGAGCTCATTAATTGCTTGTAACTGACAAATCTTAGCGTCACCCATGCCCTTAACGGTGCGTAAACTCTTGTGCTCGGCAGCAAGAAGATTGCGTAGGCCGCTAAATTGTTCTAGTAATTCAGTGCTGAATTGCACTGCGTCGCGGCCCTTGGCTCCAGTGCCAAGTACTACAGCAAGTAGTTCGGGTGTGGTTAGAACCTTGGGGCCATGTTGTAATAAGCGCTCTCTAGGGCGCTCTTGATTGTGAAAGACTTGTTGTGTGCTCATTTTAAGTATATTAGGTACAATAAGTGGTTAGTAAAACTTAACTATGGCCCAAGGCCTCAGGGAAAAAACAAAAGTGAGTAATATTGTCCATGCAGAATCGTACGTCACCTTGCATTATCGAATCAGCATTGATTCGGGCGAGGGTAGAGGGCAGGTATTTATTGAGACTTTCGATAGCAATCCTGCCACCCTACAGATGGGCTCCGGTCAATGGTTGGCGGGTCTTGAGCAGCCGTTGGTTGGTTTAAAGGAAGGGGATCTTTTAACATATCACGTCGTTGCTTCTCATGCTTATGGTGAGCGTAATCCGGATTTGTTGATATATCTGACTAAGCAGATGCTGGCTGAGCATGCTGGTGAGGAAACTGAGTTTGACACTGATGATGTGATCGAATTTGCCGCGCCTAATGGTAGCAAGTATTCTGGTGTGTTTAAGTGTTGGGAGGGTGATAAGGCCCTATTTGATTTTAATCATCCTCTGAGTGGTCTCGATCTCAAGGTGGATGTAGAGATTTTAGGAGTGATGTAATCATGCCTCAGCAAGCAGAGATCTTTTTAGCCGAACCTCGTGGCTTCTGTGCGGGCGTCGATCGCGCGATTGATATTGTAGAGCGGGCTTTGGAAATTCACGGTGCACCCATTTATGTGCGACACGAGATTGTACATAATCGCTTTGTAGTTGATTCGCTGCGCGATAAGGGCGCTATCTTTATTGAAGAGCTTGATGAGGCACCAGCAGGCTCGATTGTGGTGTTTTCAGCCCATGGTGTTGCTCTTGCAGTACGCGAAGAGGCTGAGCGCCGTGGCTTGCAAGTCTTTGATGCGACCTGCCCACTTGTGACTAAAGTGCATATGGAAGTCAAGAAAATGCACAAGGACAATCGTGAGATAATCATGATTGGTCACAGGGGGCACCCTGAGGTTGAGGGTACGCTCGGTCAGTCAGAAGGGATTATTCACTTGGTAGAGACGCCTGAAGATGTGGCAAATTTAGTGGTCAATAATCCTGAGGGCTTGGCGGTAGTGACACAAACTACCTTGTCAGTTGATGATGCATCTGCCGTGATTGAAGCTCTCAAGGCGCGCTTCCCAAGTATTGTCGAGCCTAAGAAGAGCGATATTTGCTATGCGACACAGAACCGCCAAGATGCTGTTAAAGTCATGGCGCCCGATTGTGATGTGTTTTTTGTAGTGGGCAGTATTAATAGTTCAAACTCTAATCGTTTGCGCGAGGTTGCTGAGCGCTTGGGTTGCCCGTCGTATTTGGTGGATGGTCCTGAGTGCATTGATCCACTGTGGCTTACAGGTGCGCAGCGCATAGGTATTACGGCCGGTGCTTCAGCGCCTGAGGTTTTGGTTCAAGATGTAATTTCGCGCCTCAAAGAATTGGGTGCGATTTCAGTACGCAAGATGCGTGGGATCGAGGAAAATGTATCTTTTCCGCTGCCGCGTGAGCTTTCGCGTAAGATGGTAGAGGGTTAATTCTCATTGCTTTGACGAAACTCAAGTTTTTGTTAGGGTTTCTACTTGAAAATAAGCTCATAAGTATTATCATAGATGTATGTTTAGTTGCAGTTCTACTTTTAGGTTTTGTAACTATTTTGGCAAAAAAGTTTTTTTATTAGTGATACGATTATCAATATTCAAATAGCTTTTATTTGATTTACCACTCTCAAGGAGTAAATACTATGAAATTAAAAACATTAGCTTTAACTGCTTTATTATCTTTCGCTGCTGCTCCAGTTATGGCTGCTGATTGTACTATCGAGATCGAGGGTAACGATATGATGCAGTTCAACACCAAAGAGATTTCTGTTAGCAAGTCTTGTGACGAAGTGACTATCAATATGAAGCACGTTGGTAATCTTCCAAAAGCAGCTATGGGTCATAACGTAGTTATCTCTAAAGCAGCTGATGCACAGGCGATCGCTACTGAAGCGGCTGCTGCAGGTCCGGCTAACGACTACTTGAACAAAGACGACGAGCGTATCGTTGCTCACACAGATATGATCGGTGGTGGTGAGACTTCTTCTACTACCTTTAAGCCTGCTGATTTAGCTGACGGCGAAGAGTATCAGTTCTTCTGCACCTTCCCGGGTCACTTCGCTATCATGAAAGGTAATGTTGTTTTAGTTGACTATTAAGCACATAAGCTCATATCGCTTTAGCTTAGTTATACTAGATTAGCCGCTCCGTTTTGGGGCCGCTTTTTGATTTTTAAGGCTTTAATAATCAAAGGCTTGTGCTAAGATACAATGGTACTCGAGTATTTTCGAGGGTCCTTTAAAGGAGAGAGAGCATGAAGTTCAA
>JAAZFX010000223.1 GCA_012511555.1 Alcaligenaceae bacterium
CGTGGCTTTGGTTTAGATGAAAATCGTACCGCTATCGCTACCGTCTCACACATTCGAAATGCACCGATCGCTCCTTTAACCGGTGATTACCATCCTAAGTTGAAAAAATGAGTTTCTACCAACACGAGTCGGCTATCGTTGATGATGGCGCGCAAATAGGCGAGGGCAGTCGCGTATGGCACTTCGCTCATGTGTGTGCTGGTGCCAAAATAGGTAAGGGTGTCTCACTTGGGCAAAATGTCTTTGTAGGCAATAAGGTCACTATTGGTGACCACTGTAAAATACAAAACAATGTCTCTGTTTACGATAACGTGCATTTAGAAGAAGGTGTGTTTTGTGGGCCTAGTATGGTGTTTACCAATGTCTACAATCCACGCTCTCTTATTGAGCGCAAAGATGAGTATAGAGATACTCTCGTTAAAAAGGGCGCGACACTAGGCGCAAATTGTACGATTGTGTGTGGTGTGACGATTGGTGCATATGCTTTTGTTGGCGCTGGTGCGGTTGTTAATAAAGACATTAAGCCTTACGCCTTAATGGTAGGAGTACCCGCCAAGCAAATTGGTTGGATGAGTGAGTTTGGTGAGCAATTGGACTTGCCTTTAGCTGGTGATGGTGAAGCGTTATGTTCACACACGGGAGCTAAATATATTTTGACTGACGACAGTTTAAGTAAAGAGTAAAAGGATCACTAATGCAGTTTATTGATTTAGCAGCACAGCAAGCACGAATTAAAGACCAGATTGATGCCAATATTCAAAAGGTGCTTACTCATGGTAAGTATATTCTAGGTCCAGAAGTTTCGGAGCTTGAAGAAAAACTAGCTAATTATATCGGTGCGGAACATTGCATTTCTTGCGCTAATGGTACAGACGCCCTGCAAATTGCACTCATGGCCTTAGGAGTAGGCCCCGGTGATGAAGTCATCACGCCTGGGTTTACTTACATCGCGACGGCTGAAACGTCTGCTGTACTGGGTGCAAAGCCTGTTTATGTCGATATTGATGAGCGTACGTATAACTTAAACCCAGAATTGCTTGAAGCTGCCATTACGCCTAAAACCAAAGCGATTATTGCTGTGTCTTTGTACGGACAATGTGCTGATTATGATGCGATTAATAAAATCGCAGCCAAGCATAGTATTCCTGTGATTGAAGATGCTGCGCAAAGTTTTGGTGCTACCTACAAGGGTCGTAAATCAGGTAACTTAACTACAATTGCCTGTACTAGCTTTTTTCCTAGTAAACCTTTAGGTTGCTACGGAGATGGTGGGGCTATCTTTACTAATGATGAAGAGCTAGCCAAGGTTATCCGCCAAGTAGCGCGTCATGGTCAAGCAAAGCGTTATCATCATGTTCGCGTAGGTGTAAACAGCCGCTTAGATACTTTGCAGGCTGCAATTTTATTAGCAAAACTAGAAATATTTTCTGACGAAGTTGAGAAACGTCAACAGGTAGCAGCTTGGTATGCTAAATATTTTGCAGCCGTTAATATCGCAGCGCCTATAATCGAAACTTACAATTTAAGCGTCTGGGCTCAATACACTATCCGAGTTGAAAACCGCGATATTGTACAGACTAAATTGCAAAAGCAGGGAATCCCCACAGCCGTGCACTATCCAATACCGCTCAACAAACAACCCGCCGTAGCGGACAATAGCATCAACCTGCCTATTGGTGATGCCGTCGCAGAAAAAGTTATGAGCCTGCCATTTCACCCCTATATGACAGAAGCGGATGTGGAAAAAGTAGTAAAAGCAGTTGCTTTATAACATGGGCACAGAATTATATAGAAAAATACGGTAACGAAGTTTCATGCAATCTAGCTCTACGTGTAATTGTTGTTTTGGTAAATTGGCCGCTTAATGGAATGAGCACGCGCAAATAGGTGGCTTGATAAGCAAGCTGTGAAAATACAAAATAGGTGTTTTTGTATACGCCAAAGTAACCTGTGCTATTAATTAAAAAAAAGCAATATTTAATGATTAAACAACTATTATCCAAAAATGAGTTTGCAAAAAACGTTCTAACCTTAATGACGGGGACGGTGCTAGCGCAGGCTGTTCCTATAGCCATAATTCCAATACTTACCCGTATTTTCACCCCTGAAGATTTCGGTTTGTTTGCGCTCTATGGTGCTTTTGTGGCAGTAGTAGGTGTAATTGCAACAGGACGCTATGAGATTGCTATTATGCTGCCAGTAAATCATGAAGAGGCTAGGGTATTGTTACAAGCTTCTGCTCTTGTAGCCTTACTCATTTCCCTAATAATCAGCATTCCTTTAATCACATGGAATAAAGAAATAGCCATTTTTTTAGGTAATCAAGAAATAGCACCTTGGCTATATTTGGTACCTATTTCAGTGTTTTTAACAGGTATTTATCAGTCATTAACTTATTGGAATAATAGGCAAAAAAAGTTCAAAAACACAGCTATATCAAGAGTAAATCAAAGTTTTTGTCAAGGCGCATCACAAACCATTTTCGGATTCCTGCAAATAGCAGGCGGACTTATTTGGGGGCATTTTATGGGGATTATTTCCTCGCTTATGTATTTGCTAGGCAAAGATAAAACCTATAAAAAAATAGTTCAAGAAATAAACAAACAAGAAATTAAACAGCAGCTTGTGAGGTATAAAAAGTTTCCTAAATACGGAATTGTTGGTGAATTGTGTGATGCTAGTGCTATGCAAATGCCTGTGTTCATGCTAACCAAATTTTACTCATCAGCTATTACGGGTATGTTTAGTTTAACCTTTCGCGTGCTAAATATGCCTACAAGCATTATTGCTTCAGCAATTGGTCAAGTGCTGTTTCAAAAGGTGGTTGAAATCAGTCATACTGCCCCAGAAAGACTAAATAAATACATTATCAAAATATTTTTATTACTTTTTATTATTTACCTACCTGCTGTGCCCATTTTGTTCATCTGGGGTGAACCGTTGTTTGGCTTGGTTTTCGGCGAAGAATGGAGACAAGCAGGTACCTATGCTGGATATTTAGTGGTTGCTGTTGCCATCCGATTTGCTGTTAGTCCAATCAGCACCGTTCTAGTGTTAGAAAAAAATATAAAAAAAGGCGTTTTCTGGCAGGTTTTATATTTATGTACAATTACTCCCACACTATATTTTGGCTCTGACTTAGCTATAGAGCAGTTTTTTTTAGTCTTCGTCCTACACGAAGTGATTTTATATTTAATCTATTTAGTGCTAATTTTAAAAGGCACTAAAGCAATCGTTTAACCGTAAGCAAGGTACTCCCATGAGCGGCATCACTGGCATTTTATCTATGTCCAAAGAACTTACTCCACAAACCACCCTGCAAGCGATGACTGATATCATCCAACATCGCGGACCAGACGGTGAGGGTCATTTTCTTGCACCGCAGGTGGCTTTGGGCTATAGGCATTTTGATGTGCATGGCCTTACAGCTGAACAAGCACAAACCCTACAACATTTAAACCGTTATGTAGTTACTTTTGATGGGCGCATTTATAACCTGCCAGAGTTGCAGGCAGAATTGTGCGAACATGGCTATGCCTTTGACTGCGCTAGCGATGCCGCATTACTCGCCGCCGCTTATGACCACTGGGGTGTGGATTGCCTTAATAAGCTCAACGCTGATTGGGCTTTTGTGATCTACGATACCCAAACGAAAACCTTTTTTATCGCCCGTGACCGCTTTGGCATCAAACCCCTGTACTACTATGCCGATGCTACATGTTTTATCTTTGCTAGCGAAATAAAATCGATACACGCCAGTGGTCAGGTTGACAAAGCCCCGAATGAAGCCTACTTGCAGGCCTATCTGGAAAATGGCCCTAACGAATACGATGCACCTACTGCCTTCAAAGACATAGTGCGGTTCCCCTTCGGCCATTACTTCCACGGTACATTGGATCAATTATTGAGCTCACCGCATTTCACTCGTTATTGGGAACTGCAAGTAAATGTCGCCCGGGAAGAATTTGATCCTGCCAAAGCCCAAGAATACGCTCAGCAATATTACGATCTTCTCGCCGATGCCGTCCGCATCCGCATGCGTGGCAAAGTAAAAATTGGTGCAGCCCTTTCTGGTGGCTTGGACAGTAGTTCTATCGTTTACCTCATGCATCAGGAGCTGCAGACGCAAGACGCAAGCGAACCACTGCAAACCTTTTCTTCTGTATACAAAACCCCAGGTACAGAGCACTGTGATGAGAGTGAATTTATTAACATCGTTGCCGATCAACTTGGCGTAATCAGTAATCAGATCGAACCAAAAGTTGAAGACATTCCAGTCGAACATGAAAAAATGATTTGGGCGATGGAAAGCCCGCCTGGAAATACTCTTATGTCCAGTTGGCACTCATTTAAGATGATAAATGAAAAGGGCTTTAAAATTAGTTTGGAAGGTCAAGGTGCGGATGAACAATTGGCTGGTTATCCAAATTTTGTAGTTAGTTATTTACTCTCACTTAAAGCGGGAAGTTTTTTGAATGAACTTAAAAGTTTTGAGGTTAGTGTGAAGTATAAACTTTTAGCGATTGTACTTTTTTTGTCAAGAATGACTGGTACCTCAAAAATAGCAGAGTCACTAATAGCTAGCCAAACAAAACTTAAGATATTTTGGAATTTAAATGAAAATTTAAAATATAGTCTTAGCACCGATCTTCCAAGTAATTATGGTTTAGATATACCATTATCTTCTTGCCATCAAGTAGAAACGGCTTACCCTTTTGTAGATATAAGGCTAGTTGAGTTTCTAGCTAGCGTGCCGTCAGTGTATAAAATGCATAAAGGGTGGAGCAAATATTTGGCTAGATTAGCATTTAACAAAAAGCTTCAGGATGATATTAATTGGCGTAAAGATAAAATGGGTTGGCCAATCCCTGAGGAACAATGGTTTAATGGCCCTTTAAAAAAATGGTTTGAAGATAAAATTGCAATGACATATAACCATGCTAAGCCAAGTTTTAGTCAAAAAGTGAAGTTTCTTAATTATGAAGTGTTTCATGAAGTTTTTAGAATGGCTAAAGGTGATAAATAATGTATAAACAGTGCGTGCGATGCATAATGGACAATAAGTCCGACAATACTATTACCTTCAATGAAAAAGGTGAGTGTAATTATTGCACTTACGCTTTAGAGATTAAAGATAGAGTTTATTTCCCTAATGAGGAAGGACAGGAAAAACTCAATACTCTAATTTCTCGCCTTAAAGAAGAAAACAAAAACCATGATTACGATTGTCTTATGGGCATTTCTGGCGGACTAGATTCGTCTTATTTGGCGTATCTTGGTTCGGTAAAGTGGGGATTGCGCATCCTTGCAGTGCATGTGGATGATGGTTTTGATACAGAAGTATCCAAACGCAACATTGAGCGTATTGGTAATTTTCCTAACTTAGATTTAAAAATAGTAAAACCAGACACAGAACAGTTTAATGAATTAACAAAAGCCTATATGCGAGCAGGTGTTCCCAACCTAGCAGTACCACAAGACAATGTACTATTTGCAGCGGTATATGAGTTTATGAAACAAAACCAGCTTAGATCATTTGTTTCAGGTGCTAATTACGCACTTGAATGTATTTTGCAGAGTGGTAATACACACACGGCTTATGACTTAAGAAATTTGAAATATATTCATAAAAAGTTTGGCAATGGGGCACTGAATAAGCTAACACTTTTATCTGCACTAAAAAAAGATATTGATGCTTATTTGCTTAAAGTAGAAACGCCAACGCCATTAAACTTCATTGATTACAATCGCGATAG
>JAAZFX010000003.1 GCA_012511555.1 Alcaligenaceae bacterium
AACTGATGCCTCTTAAAACCTCTGGACCTTTTTGCTGTCTTTCATCACCAGGGTAGGTGTAGCGTACATTATCAAAAACAATATCGCCTTGCACAGGCAAATCAATCACCTCAGCAGCATCTTCAATGTTGGGTTTGGCTTGCATCAGCGTTTCAATGCGCTTAGCGGCTGCTGCAGCACTGCCTAAGCGTGAAGCACCTCGCATAATGGGTGCGAAAATCTCAAAAAAACCAAGTGTCGCTAGTACTAAACCAGCCCAAACAGGTCCGTTAATGAGTCCTTCAGTAAAACCTTCGCTGCCCCAATACAAGACGCCTACAAGGCTTAATCCGGAGAGTATTTGTACGACGGCTTTGCCATTGGCAGCAAGTATCGCCTGTCGCTTGTGTGCAGTTGCTACCTCCAAGCATTGTGCAGCAAACTCACGTCGGGCTTTAGATTCTGCACCTAAAGAAATTAGATCTGCGTGGGCAGTGACTGCTTGTACTGCCGTATCACGCATAATAGCAATATTTTCTTGTGCTACAAGCCCCGGTTGATGCGCTTTTTTTGCCAGATATAAGGGGACAATAAGGGAGCCAAGAAATAAACACAAGAGCAAGAGTAAACCGGCTGCCGGTAACCAGGCTCCCACCACTAAAGATAGAATGACTCCAATGACTAGGGCAGTGATCACTGGGGCAATAGCAAATAAATACACTGTGTCCAAGGCATCGACATCCCCGGTAAGACGTGCAATTAAATCGCCGTCCCGGTACTTGGCTAATTGACCTGCATCTAAGGGTAATAAACGTTTAAATACTGTCCCGCGTAAATCAGCTAAAAGGCGTAGTGTGGTGTCGTGTCCAACAACTCGCTCGGTATAGCGACTTACAATACGGATAAAAGAAAGACCACGCACCAAAGCGGAAGGAGCAAATAAATTAAAGATCTGCCAGCTAGCAACGATGGCAGCACCTGTTAGAAACCAACCGGCAACACCCAGTAAGCCGACACCGGCAGCTAAGGTAATGGCCGTAAATAAGAGTGCCAAGGCCAGACCGCCTAAGCGTTGACGGTATAGAGGGGCGAGGATGCGCCAGAGTGATTTCATGAGTTCAGCTCCTCATTTAATATCATCTTGTCAATAGGCTCTAAGGTATGATTGTTTAAACGCCAAACGACATCTGCTCTCTTTGCCACTGCAGGGTCATGAGTGACGATGAGAAGGCTGCGGTTTTTTGCAAAGTTGAAGACGTTACCCATCACCAAATCGCGCGTTTCAGGGTCTAAATTAGCCGTCGGCTCATCTAATAAAATCACACTCGGGTCACGTAAAAACAAACGAGCTAAAGCGACTCGTTGCAATTGACCGCCGGATAAGCCATAGCCTCGAGTACCTAAAAGCGTATTAAGGCCTGCCGGTAACTTATTAATGAAATCATCCATTGAGGCCAGTTTGATTGCTTCTTGTAACTCATCATCACTGGCTGTGGGGGCGGCTAGACGCAGGTTGTCAGCGATGGTGCCGCTTTGTATATAGGGGTGTTGGCCAATTAAGGTTAGCCGCTGTCGTAGTGCAGTGCTAAACCATTCTTGGAGGGGACGTTCAGCTACGTAAATATTTCCATCAGCCGCTCGTAACCCGGCTAATGTCTCCAATAATGACGTCTTGCCAATGCCGCTGTCACCCATAATGGCCATTGTTTGACCGGCTTCCAGAGTCAAAGAGAGGTCTGTGATTAATGGCTTTTTTTGTCCCGGTGTATTGATCGTGAGATTTTCAGTCCTTAGGCTAAGAGGGCCAAGGTGCTTCGTGTTAGTAGCGGCTTGCTTGTCGTCATCTGAGTCTTTAATTGTGCTATCCAGATCCTCAGGTAAGGAATCAAACAAATTATGTATTTCGGCGACTGCAGCACGAGCATTAGCTCGGTCGTGATAGTGCGCGGCAAATTGACGCAATGGGTTATAAACCTCAGGTGCCATTAATAAACAAAACATGCCCGCTTGTAGCGTCAAAATACTGTCGCCACGCAAGTTAATAAAATCAAGATACGTTAAGCCAATATATAAAGCCGTACCGGCAACACCGAGAGCGGCAAAAAACTCCAGGGTAGCCGACGATAAAAAGGCAATACGCAAAACGGACATGGTTTTATCGCGCAAAGTTTCGCTTGCTTCAACTACGCGTTGTGCTTCAACCTCGGCCTGACCATATAGTTTAAAAGTTGATAAACCACGGATACGGTCAGCAAAAAAGCCTGATAAACGAGCAAAAGCTTCTAAGTGACGACGACTGGCTGCCTCTGCTCCCCAACCTACTAAGGCCATAAAAACAGGAATTAGAGGTGCCGTAATTAACAGTAATAAACCAGCGACCCAATCAATAGGTAAAACAACGAGTGCAAAGGCAACGGGTAGAAATACACCGCTAATAAGAGACGGTATATATTGTGAAAAGTAACCGTCAAAGGCTTCTACCTGCTCCACTAACACACTGGCTAAGGAACCGGATGCTTGCTGTCTACTCCAGCTAGGACCGCGAACTAATATATCGACAAATAAAGCTTGTCGGACTAAGTATTTTATTTTTTCTGCTGCTCTGATGCCCGCACGTTCACCCTGCCAAGTTAGGAGCGTGCGAGCAACGATGAGGAGCATAATAAGCGCCATGTTCATCCATAGCGCTTCTTTGGCAAAGCCTTGCACGATCGCTTTATCCAGAACGCCAGCTAATAACCACGCTTGCACTAAAAGCAGTAAACCTGACAGTACCGGTGCAGCAATGGCGATAGCTAAGGAACTTTTAGCTTCTTTAGCCAAACCCGAGAGCCAATTGCTATGCTCTCGGGGTAGGGTTAAAAGAGTTGCAGCCGGATCATGTTCAGCTCTAGCCATCGTTATGCCTTGTTGTCTTCTTGAGGTAGTTCACCAGCAGCATCTAAACGCGCCTGATGCAGTTCATACCAGAGACCGACAGCAACAGCAACCCCACAAGCAAAGGCTGTGCCTAACATCCAAGTTAAATACCACATAATAATCTCCTTTAGTTAGTATGTATTTGAGGTTTCTTTAAGTGTTTCCTCAGAGACCTCGCCACGCATAATGTGATACACATAGGAAGTATAGGAAATGATAATAGGCATAAAAATGAGTGCCGCAATTAGCATGACCCATAAAGTCAGATGACTTGATGAGGCATCCCAAACAGTTAAGCCAGTATCAGGATTCACTGATGAAGGTAAAACAAAAGGAAACAGAGCAAAACCGACCGTTGTAATAACAGCCGTAATGCTTGTAGCAGATGCCAGGAAGGCAGCAACTGGACGGCGCAAAGCCAAGAATAAGCTAGTTGCTAAGGCCGCGACTATTCCTACGACTGGAGCAACCCACATCCAAGACCATACATAAAAATTAGTTAACCAGGCACCACTAAGTACCGAAACTGTTTTGTTGTGTGGGTTAGATGGTGCTAGGTAATCAACAGCACTTGTCACAACATGACCATCCATGCTAGCAATCCAAAAACCGCCAAGAGTAAATAAGACTGCCACTAATATGCCGGAGAAAATGCCCAGTTTACGAGCGCGCTCGGCGACCGGATTAGCGACACGCCATGCTAATAAGCTGGCACCATGGGTGAGGTGCATAACTAAACTTAAAATACCGCAAAACAGGGTAAATGGCGTAAATAACTGCCAAAAAGTGCCGTGATATAGAGGGCGCAAGGTGTCAGCTTCAATTTCAAATGGTACACCTAAGATGACATTGCCAAAAGCAACACCAAAGACGATAGGAGCTACCACGCCAGCAAAAGTCAAGACGCCATCCCATGTGTTTCGCCAACGAGTGCCTTCATATTTACTGCGGTATTTGAAACCGACCGGACGTATGATTAAGGCTACCAACAGTAGCATCATTGCCAGATAAAAGCCTGAGAAAGAAGCCGCATAGAGAGCTGGCCAAGCGGCAAAAATAGCCCCACCTGCGGTGATAAGCCAAACTTGGTTGCCTTCCCAAACCGGACCGACTAGGTTAATCATAATCCTGCGTTCGGTGTCTGTACGACCTAGAACCGGTAAGAGTGCGGCAATTCCCAGGTCAAAACCATCCATGACGGTAAAGCCAATGAGCAAGAAGCCCATCAACAACCACCAGATAACACGCAGCGTGTCATAGTCTAATAAAATTAATGAGTTTTCCATAATAGCCTCCGTCTCTAGTGGACCTGTACTTTGTCAGCAGCTAACTCAGCAGTTAGAAAAGATGAGCCTTTAGTTGGAGCCAGTTGTTCAGGTCCTTTCTTAATGGCATTTAACAGAACCTTGGTACCGACAATGAAGATGATGGTGTACAAGGTAATGTAGATTGCTAAGCTAATCAGTAAAGAAGTGACGGATAAGTCGGAGACGGCATAAGCGGTCGGTAAAATACCGTCAATCACCCATGGTTGGCGACCATATTCGGCGATAAACCAACCGCATTCAATCGCCAACCATGGTGCAAAGATAGTCCACACAGCTAATTTAAGGGTGCGTGGACTGCTTGCTATACGACCCTTGATAGATAGCCAGAAAACTAAGCTGAAGAAGAAAACAAAGTAAAAGCCAATCGCTACCATAATACGGAAAGTGTAGAATAGTGGCGTGACATTGGGTACGGTATCAATGGCAGCCTGACGGATTTCTTCAGGTGTGGCATTTTCAATATCATCACGATATTTTTTGAGCAAGAGACCATAGCCCAGATCACGCCAGTTTTCCATAAAGTAGTCTTTAGACTCAACATCATCAGGATCGGCCTTAAAACGTTTCAGGGCTTCATAGGCGTCAATGCCAAGAATAACGCGCTCATGGTTGCGATCAACTAACTCGTTAAGACCGGGCATTACTTGATCAAAGGAGCGAGTACCGATAATCCCCATGACCCAAGGAATATGAATAGCAAAGTCATTTTTCATTTCCTCTTGATTGGGAATGGCGATGATGTTAAATGAGGCGGGTGCAGGTTCTGTTTCCCACATGGCTTCTAAAGCAGCAATTTTTACTTGTTGGTGCTCGCCCATCAAGTAACCACTTTCATCGCCGAGAGTGATTGAGCCAATAGACACTAAAACACCAAAGGCAGAGGCAACAGCAATCGAGCGTTTAGCGAGGTCAGTGTTACGACGACGTAATAAATACCAGGAACTGACCGCAATCATAAAGACTGCACCGGTAATATAACCAGCAATTACTGTATGTAAAAACTTCGCTTGTGCGACAGGATTTAGAATAACCGCAAAGAAACTGGTCATTTCCATACGCATGGTTTCAGGATTAAAGACAGCGGCTACCGGGTATTGCATCCAGCCATTGGCAATTAAAATCCACAAGGCTGAGAAGTTAGTACCTAGAGCCACCAACCAGGTAACGGTCAGGTGTGCTTTTTTGGACATGCGGTTCCAGCCAAAAAAGAATAAACCGATAAAACTCGCTTCGAGGAAGAAAGCCATCAGCCCTTCAATGGCTAGAGGTGCACCGAAAATATCACCAACGTAGTGACTGTAATAAGACCAGTTCATACCGAACTGGAACTCCATCACTACCCCGGTACCTACCCCTATAGCAAAGTTAATACCAAATAAGGCACCCCAGAAAAGCGTCATACGACGCCAAATATCACGCCCTGAGATCACATAAATAGTTTCCATTATTGCTAACAAAAAGGATAAACCTAATGTTAGAGGTACGAAAATAAAGTGATACATAGCGGTTATCGCGAACTGCAAACGTGATAAATTCGCAACATCTAAATCAAACATAAAAGCTCTCCCAAGCCCGAGCCAGTTCGGCACAGATGACGACCTAACAGCAGCAAAGTGTCATTTGGACTTTAGCTCGTTTATTTATAGTTAACTTAAACAGTAAAACTATTAATAATTACAATGATTTTTATTAGTTACCAGATATTAAGGAAAGGTACCATGTTAAGACAGTAAGTCGCAACTTCATACAAATGGAGAAGTCTTAAAATCCAACAACTAAAATAAATCACAAGATGACCTAATTGCCATAAAAAACTTATGGAATTGGCAATGGTTTTATACAAAGGGGGGAGGATCTAGGGCGTGATGGGGGTGCCAGTATTCGAGCTCACCAGGCACATACAGTTGAGGTGGAAAGAGAGTGGCTATTTTGATAGGGTAGCCATCTCGTTGGAAAGCTGTGGGTGTATTGATAGCAAAAACATCAATAGAGCTAGGTAGCATACAGAAGAGACAATGGGCCAAGTCATGATGAGGATGGCTGTCTGAACTGTCAAGTGTGAACGTATAGCTAGTCATCTCCCCGGATGGGGTACAGAGCTCCAGTGTGATGGCTTGGCCGTTGTTCGACTCTATCTGATGACCGTGTATTGAAGGTAAGATGGAACCCGCTAATATGATGATCAGCGTGATCCACCAAACTACAAAACGATGCTTCAGATAAAACATATCATGTATTAATTTTTACTAATATGCGTTTATTATATACAAAATAAAACATTTTGTATTGATTTTTATCAGCATAAACCCTTATGTCTTTAGGGATTAAGATTGACGACTCGACAAAACAAGTCCTACAGCGATCAGCGCAATACCCAATAAGTGGTATAAACGGATGCTCTCACCGGCAAAGACGGCGGCCAAGATAACACCGAATACGGGCATTAAGTGAATAAATAATCCAGAGATCATTGGACCTACACGGCTAATGGCTTGGCTATAGCAAACATAGGCAATTACGGATGGGAAGATACCGACATAGAGCAATGCCATTTTTGCGTTGTTATTGAGGTGAATCGGTAACTCACCACCGCTTTCCCAAAGCCAAAGCGGGAAGAGCACAATCACTGCAATGGCAATTTGTATGCACGTAAGGGCGATGCGATTCATGCCGTCAGGGGTGTTTTTCATCCACAAGGTATAGATGGCCCAACAAATCATTGCCGTGAAAATGATTAAATCGCTTGAGTTAAAAGAAAAACTTAGTAGCGCGTTGATGTCGCCGTTGAGGATAATTACGCCCACCCCAAGTAGTGACAGAATTAAGCCGATGGTGGGCACGGTGTATAAACGTTGTTTATAAAAAAGCACTCCAAACAAGATAATCAGTACTGGGATGGTGGAGTTTAATAACAGTGCATTAGTTGCCGTGGTGCCGTGTAAACCAAGATAAATCAAGGTGTTAAAAGATGTTACGCCGACAATGGAGGTTTTTAATACAAATCCTAGGTGCTTTTTATACAGATGCCAATCGCGTTTGATGTATTTGTAGGCAAAAGGCAATAAGCAGCAAAAGGCAATGACCCAGCGCCAAAAAGATAAACTCATTGGTCCAATATCATCGCGGACAATTCTACCAATGACAAAGTTACCTGCCCAAAATAGTGGGGGAGCAATTAATAAGAAGAGATTACTGACACTGAGGTTTTTGGACACGAGAAAAGGGCCTGAGAATGATGATTAAAAGGTTAATGCTTAACTCTAATTGATTCTATGGGTGAATAAGTGCTGTCAGGGCTTTCTTTACAAAGCTGACAATAAGCTTGCAATAAAAAGGGTTGATTAATCCTCAAGACTAACCAACCCTTTTTGTAGCTACTTAATCTCTTTTAGCAATTCCATTACGGCCCGGGAAGTCACGCGACAAGCTACGAGCATTAGGCATTTTGAGCCATAAACGCAATAGCTTGCGACGCTTTTCTACTTCATCAAAATCGACAAAAGAAGTACGTGAGTGAAGGATGGTGTAGTTATTACAAAACTGAATATCGCCTGGCTCCATCATCATGTCTAAGCGCATCGATGGATCGTGAGTAATTGAATCAAAAATATCCAGGGCTTCAATTTGTACCTGAGAAAGTGGCACATTGCGACGCTCATGACCTAATTCAATATAAGCACGTAAATAGCGGCTGGCTAATTTACCCTCATGTACAGCAAAAATTGGTGATAGTGAAGGCTCTGGTTCACCCATGTGGTCAAACCAGGCAGGGTGGTAGTAATAACCTAAGTATTCACGGTGATTTTTTAAAATCTCGTTATAAACAGTAACCGTGCTTATTAGACTACTTAAGCCGCCTTCTTTGGCCTTGCGGATGCAAAGTAAACCAACTACGTCAGATAAGTCACCATGATATGGAAGGTATTCATTAGTCTCATAGACACGGGTCATTTTGTCGTTTTTGTCACCAACGTTTTGTACATAACCCAGTAAGTCGCCCTTGGTATTTTGGGTAACCGGTGTGCCCATGAAATGACCCATCATGTAGTACATATTGGCCATATCAGCT
>JAAZFX010000224.1 GCA_012511555.1 Alcaligenaceae bacterium
CCGGGAATACTGGCAGCGGCATTTTCATCGCGCATACGGTATAAAGAGAGTCGAACATTTAAAGCATCGTTATAGAAAGCGCCTTTGTAGCCTAGCTCAACCTGGCTGCAATGACGTGGCTTTAATAGTTTATTATCAACACCCAAGGATTCTTGCGGACGATATAAAGCAGAGTAGCTGGCATAGAGGCTATTTTGCTCATCAAGATCAAGTACTACGCCACCGTAACCGGTGAATTTGGTATCGCTTCTACTGTCATTATCAACACCACTACCGGACTCTATCTCATAGCGACCAAGGCGGCCACCAATAATCACCGTAAAATAATCGGTCGGTCGCATCACGAATTTAGTATATAACCCGGCTTCTTTAAGCGTCGTCTCAGATGGAGTAAAAGTAAAGCCAGCGAGACCCGCTTTAGCTGAGCCCATTAAGTCCACATATGAAATGCTGTCGAAATCAGTGTAATGCACGGTACCAAGCGAACGAGCACGCGCTTGATCATAATCCGTACTGGCGTAGTTATAATCTGCACCAACAATCCACTCATTGACAGTCGAACCAAGCCTGAATGGACGACTATAGCTGGCATCTACAGTATAGCTTTCTTGATTAATCAAGGTACCAAGTCCAGTCACACCTACCATACCTTGTGGATTTAACGCACCACTGGCAAAGGTATAGTTAGAATCGGCATAGCGGTCAGAATAGCGCATCGCCAACTTGGCAAATGAGCCATCGGCAAAGTGATGCTTTAAATCAGCAAAGACATCATGGCTATCCATCGTAAAGTCATTCCACGGACTACCTACAAAGGTGTGATCAGGCAATGGCAGTAAGGTACCGTCAGCCTCAGTCGGTAAGCCATTAAATGGAGTAATTTTGCGCTGTTGGTATAAATAACCTAAACCCAAGGTGGTTGAAGGCGTAATATCCCAATCTAGGGCGCCGTAGAAGGTTTCATGGTGGTTATTCTTTTTAGCAGGACGCGGTGATTCACCGGAAGTTTGTGCTAAAACGCGACCTCTTAAGGTACCGCTTTGATTTAAAGGACCGGAAATATCAGCATCGACCACATAATAATCACGTGTACCATAACCCAGGTTAAAGGCACCTTGTAATTCTTTTGTCGGACGCTTGCGAACAAAGTTTACAACCCCGCCCATCTCACCCGAGCTATCGAATAAACCACTTGGGCCACGTAAAATTTCAACACGGTCAAAGGCGATCAAATTAGGTAAAGTACCGTTAATACTCTGCATTGGTGCCGTAAGGCCATCAATATTATATTCATCGTACTCATAACCGCGCGCATAGACTGATGAACGGCCATCATCGTTGCGTAGCACACGCAAGCCCGGCGTACGCTCTGCTAATTGGTCAAAGGTTTTGACATTACGGTCACGAATTTGAGCACTCGTAATGATACTGATAGACTGTGGAATTTGACGCACAACTGCCGGCAATTTAGAGCCGACCGTGGCCGCATAAGAGCTGTAATCGCGCGTATTTTCAGTAACAATGGCATCCTACTCACGCTCACTCACGATATTAAGCGTTTCTAAATTGACCACATCACTTTCATCTGCTGCTTCTACTGATTGTGCATAGACTAACTGACCACCTAATAATAAGTGGCAACCAATCAGCGCACTTAAGTACCTTAATTTAAACATAATTTCCTCACATAAGAACTTGAGTAAAATTTTAGAATATTAGTTACAATAATTGAGAACGATTCTTATTTGAAAGATGACAATTTATGTTGATTTGTGGACAAGCATCACCATGACAGGCAAATTCTTCCATAGCGACCACTTGGTTTGGCTGGTTAATCAGGACCAAGCACATGAATTTCTTAAAGGACAGTACCTTTTCAGAAAGCTTAATAGTGGACTGAGCATCCACGGCGGTACGATTTGTCCCAGCAAGTCACTTAAATCAGGCCGTTTGATTAATCGTTATGTCAATCTCATCGTTTTACTGGAGGGTGATTTACGATTTTCAATCAATGAGCATCGCTATGATATAGAGGCAGGCGAGCACGGCAAACTGATTTTAATTACACCGGACAATAGCAGTCTCTTCACGCGCTACTTAGTCAATGGCGAACGCAGTATCAAGATTGCGATTAAGGGGATAGAGCGCTGGATTGATGGCGACACTAAAGATAAATACCCCAGTCTGTACCAACGACCAGTACGTATTCGCGAACTGGACAGCGAGCAACGCGGCCTGAGTCTGAACTTTTTACAACAAATTATGGATCCTTCACCCAATTCACTGATGCTTGATTACTCCGCACTCAAGTTGCTCGATCAGTTATGGGCTAATTTTGCCGATGATTGCGCCGAAGACGGAGAGACACTTCAAGTTAATCCCGATACCGAGTTTGTCGAGCAACTTATCATGGCCTACCAACCGCGTTTAAGCGCACAGGAATTAGCAGACTGCCTGCACCTCAGAGAGCGTACTTTACAACGTCGCATTAAAAACCACTTTGGCTGCACGCTACGTGATTGGATGCACCGCCAAAAAATGATTCAAGCTCTCCAACTCCTGGTACAAAATCAACTGAGTATTAGTGAGGTTTCCTATGAGTGCGGCTATAAACATGTCTCTAATTTCACCCAGGCCTTTAAGCAATACTTCGACTCCACACCAGCTGAGATACAACGCTCTAACGCACCTAAAGTCCAATTTAATTAATTTTTAGTCGCACATAAGGCAGTTGCGCGCACAAAGTAACAAGAGCAAAAGCAACTTTTCAATTCACGAAATTGAAATAATAGCTTGTTAACATTTCCTCACTAAGTAATTTCATTCTGACTATTACCTGAAAAGGATTGGAAATGTTCAAACTAAAAAACATTGCTTTAGCTGCTTTGCTTGCTGCTTTACCTCTTAGCAGTCACGCTTTAGATGCCCGCTTTACTGATGCCAATAGCGACTTACTCGCTGATGCGCCTACCGACTCCAAGGACTGGATTGACCCATCGACTCTCGTGTTTTCTTACACCCCTGTTGAAGATCCTGCCGTTTACGCTGAAGTCTGGAAAGAGTTTGTTGATCACTTAGCCAGGGAAACCGGCAAAAAAGTGCAATTTTTCCCGGTACAGAGCAATGCTGCTCAATTAGAAGCGATGCGCGCCGGTCGTCTGCACGTTGCGGGTTTCAACACAGGCTCTAACCCATTAGCTGTTAATTGTGCCGGTTTTGTACCATTTGCCATGATGGCCTCTAACGATGACCGTTATGGTTATGAAATGGAAATTCTTACTTACCCTGGTAGTGGCATTGAAAAGGTAGAAGATATCAAGGGCAAAAAACTTGCCTTCACTTCTGAAACCTCTAACTCTGGCTACAAAGCGCCTTCTGCTTTATTAAAGCAGGAATTCAGCATGGAAGCCGGCGAAGACTTTGAACCGGTATTCAGCGGCAAGCACGACAACTCTATCTTGGGCGTTGCCAACAAAGATTACCCAGCCGCAGCCATTGCCAACTCGGTACTTTCTCGCATGCTTGAGCGTGATGTTGTTAAAAGCGAACAGTTGGTTTCTATCTACAAATCGCAGTCTTTCCCGACTACCGGTTATGGCCACGTCTACAACTTAAAACCTGAATTAGCTGAAAAAGTTAAAGCTGCTTTCTTTAACTTCAACTGGGAAGGTACTGGTTTAGCCAAAGAATTCAATCCGGTAGATCCTCCTCAAGAAAAGTTCATGCCTATTTCTTATCAAGAACACTGGAAAGTTATCCGCGACATTGATGCGGCGATGAACGTTAGTTACGAGTGTAACTAATTAACCTGAAAGGTATTCTTAATGCTTAAAATTGTTGACCTAGAAAAGCGCTACACCCATAGCATGGTTGCGCTTCATGGGATCAACCTTGAAGTCCAATCAGGTGAGGTCATTGGCCTGATTGGGCCTTCGGGCGCCGGTAAATCAACCTTAATTCGTTGTGTAAACCGCTTAGTTGAACCCACCAAAGGCTCTATTTCTCTTCAAGACAACGATCTTTGTACGCTATCAAAAAGTAGCTTGAGGCTGGAGCGCCGTCGTATCGGTATGATTTTCCAAGAGTACGCCCTGGTTGAGCGCTTGACGGTGATGGAAAACGTCCTCTCCGGCCGCTTGGGTCACATGGGCTTCTGGAGCAGCTGGTTTCGTCGTTTCAGTGCTGAAGATATTGCCCAGGCCTATGAGCTCTTAGATCGTGTAGGCCTAAAAGGCAAAGAAAACAATCGTGCCGACGAACTATCGGGCGGTCAACGCCAACGCGTTGGTATTGCTCGTGCTCTGATTCAAAAGCCCAATCTCATGCTAATCGATGAACCAACGGCCAGTTTAGATCCCAAGACATCACGCCAAGTCATGCGCTTAATTATTGAGCTCTGCCGTGAAAATGGTCTGGCCGCTATTGTGAATATTCACGATGTGGTTTTGGCAACTGAGTTCCTCCCAAGAATTGTTGGCCTCCGTGCCGGTGAGGTGGTTTTTGATGGTCCTGCCAAAGACGTCAATACGGATGTACTCAACAAGATTTATGGTGATGAAGACTGGACGACTATCAGCAAAAAGCTGGCTTCCCAACATAATGCTGACAACATTGAAGAAGACGAAGCTGACTCAGCTAAATACGCATACCAGACTTTAAAAGCCGTTAGCGGCGCAGCTTAATCAGGGTCGTTATTATTATGCAAAACCCCGCTACTTCTTTAAAGCCACCTGCTTATCCTACCCAATGGAAAAAGCCACCTTTTTTTAGTAATCCTATCCTTCGCTATGCCTTAATCATAGGCAGTATTGTTTATTTGATTTTAGCAATTGGCTCTCTGGAAATTAACTGGCTACGACTAAGTCAAGGATGGGACAGAGCCTGGGTTTTTATTAAGGGATTTTTAACTCCTGACTTTAGGACTCGAGGCGCTGATATTTGGCAAGGCATGGTAGAAAGCCGAGTTATAGTCAAATCTGGTGTATGGGCATCAAGCAGCTTTCCTGTCTGATTGCTCCATTACTTGTTCGCCGTCTTGGAATTTCACGTTGTTAACCACTAGGGTTAGCAGGTTAAATCCTTTCAGGCGGTTCCAGCGCTTTTGCGCTGATTGTAGCAATTTATAAACCATTGCTAGGGTTGTATTTCTTGAGCCGCAGTTGCGGGTTTTACTGGTTCTTAAGCGTACTGTAGCGAAGGCAGATTCAATCGGGTTGGTGGTGCGTATGCTCACCCAGTGCTCGGCTGGAAAGTCGTAAAAAGCCAACATGCTTTCACGGTCTTTGACCAAGCACTCCATAGCTTTGGGGTACTTTGCACTAAACCTTGCCAGTGCCGTATCAAAGGCTTTGTGGGCGTTTTCACGCGTCTCAGCCATCCAGATGTCATGCAATGCCTCCTTCACTTTAGGCTGTACTGCTTTGGGTAATTTGTTGAGCACGTTGGCCGTTTTATGCACCCAGCAGCGTTGCTGTTTGGTTTGCGGATAGACCTTGCTCAGGGCTTTCCAGAAACCCAACGCGCCGTCAGCTGTTGCCAGCTTTGGGCAGCTCGTAAGTCCGCGTGCGACCAGTCCATTAAGCAGCTCAAGCCAGCTGGCTTCGGACTCGCGATACCCTTCCTCAACAGCAACCAGTTCCTTGCGACCATGCTCTGTCACGCCCATCACCACCAGCAAGCACAGACGGTCATCGAGGCGAACGTTGCTGTAAATGCCGTCAACCCAAAGGTACACGTAGCGCTTGTCGCTCAAGTCGCGCTGACGCCACTCGCGGTGCTCATCAATCCAGCGCTCTTTAAGCCTGGAAATGGTGTTAGCTGACAGCCCTTTGGCATTTTCACCGAGCAAAGCTGCCAAGGCTTCTTGATAGTCTCCGGTGGAAATACCTTTGAGGTAAAGCCACGGCAACAGTTCTTCAACGCTGCGAGCGCGCTTGAGATACGGAGGCAGCAACGCACTGGTAAAACGAATGCCAGAGCCACTGCGGTCACGCACTTTGGGCACTTTGATGTCGACATCGCCGATACCCGTTTGAATGCTACGCTCGGGCAAATGGCCGTTGCGCACCACGGCTTTGCGGCCATCAGGCAAGAGTTTGTCTTCATGGGTTTGCAGCAGCTGTTGCAACTCAGCTTCAACTGCTTGCGCAATGAGCTGGCGAGCTCCATTACGTAGCAAAGCGGTAAGCACATCTGTGCCAGTTTCATCTGGTTGTGAAAGAACATTCAAGGTAGTATTGGTCATGGCGTATCACTCAACTGTTGGTTATTTCTTGGTCGAAACAATCAACAGGATACGCCACCTTCTTTTTTCCTCATACACCACAAATGACTATAGCTC
>JAAZFX010000225.1 GCA_012511555.1 Alcaligenaceae bacterium
CACTGTGGGATGGATTGAAGGGTTACACCACCAATACGAAGCTCGCGGAGTCTGAATTAATTACGCACTATACCGAGCTCTGGCATATTGAAAAGGCCTTCAGAATGTCAAAAACGGACCTCAAAGTCCGACCGATTTACCATCGTTTAGAAGGCAGGATACGAGCGCATATGAGCATCGTTTTTACCGCGTATTGTATTTATAAAACCTTGGAAACGGCACTGAAGAAAGAAAAATCAACCCTCTCTCTTGAGCAGGCAGCGGAGCTGACGAAAAACATGTACCAAGTGGTTTTAGAGTTGCCTGGGCAAACACACACTCAGAAAATACTACTTGGCATGGATGAACAACAGCAAGAGTTACTGAATATCTGTAAAAAATACTTTAGGGTGACCCAACGCTGAAGACAGGAATAACACCAACAACTTAATGGGGTATCTATAACATCGATACCCCATTAACTCATGTGTCAATCGGTATTCACCGGACGCTTACATCTGTAAACGGCGTTTACAAAATTACCTGCTTAGTCACACAAAATTAGTTTAAATAAGGTAGACTGTTAACGTTTAGAAATGGTGTGGGTGTGACAATCTTGATCTAGTCACCAGTGTTTCTCCCTTTCTAGATAAACATAACAATGAGAGAATTCATTGAAACGTTATTCAATGCATCTTTCAAGCAGTCAGCCTTTTACGATTAATTTTTTAGATGCATTACCCAACGGTGAATGCAGTCGCTTCTGTGCAAGGAATTTAGTGCATGCAGTTTTTTTTAGAAACACTTGTAGCGATTTTTTATTATCCAATCAGTAGAATTTGGTTTTTTTTGCCAACAGTTATTGCACTATACTTTCTCTTACATCTGGGGTTGGAATTTTTTTATTTTCGGAAACGCGATAAGAAAAAAGACTTACCCTATAATGCCCTCAAGGGTTTAGTTGCCGGAAATTTAAATCAGGAAGAAAGAGAATACTTCGCTAAGCACCTTGATAAAGAAGCTAAAGATTTTTATTTTAATCAAAAGCCATTGTCTAGTAGGTCTAGAGCAAATTTTTGGCTTCCGGAGCGCTTATTTACTAAAAACGCTAACCTAAAGAAAGTCATCATCCAGTTTTGTCTTTTAGTCTTTGCTGCCGCTGTTTTTCTACCATTTATACAGTATGGTCTTGCACCTCTTAATGGTCTGCTAGTTAATGCTTTGGGAGAGCAGACAAGGGTTGAGCAGATAGAGAAAGGGATTAAGTCTGGAATAGTTAGTTATCAAAAGCTCTATTGTTATACATTGAATTACTCAACACAAGAAGGTTCATCCTATGAGGTTGAGCGCTGTGATCCCTTGTACTTTCCTTCCAAAGCTATCAGTTACTTGAAGCACTATCCTACCGTGATTGCTGCTGCTTCTGAGTAAGGTGCAACGTCGTCGCTGCTGAGAGTTGGAAACGTCATGCGACGCAAGGTTAACTCTATTTCGTGCGTTGGTATGCAAGTAAGAATACATTGAGTGATTTAATTTCAAGAAAAAACAGCCACAAAATAAAAATCGTAGCTGTTTTCTTTTTTGAGCATAATAATTTAAACTCTAAATTACATTCCCATATAAAAGCTCAACTTTCTTTTGTGGTTCTTTTAGTGCCTGCGCTAGCTCATAATTCATTTGCATGGCTAGCCAAGTTCTCGCTGTGCTAAAACCCGCATGCTCAAGAGCGATCGCTAACTCAACACTAACGGCTGCCTGACAGTTCAAAACACGAGATAAGGCTGCTCTTGACATGGCTAATTTATCTGCTGCTTCGGTAATACTGAGTCCCAAGGTATCTATAAGCTCTTCTCTAATAATTTTTCCTGGGTGTGATGGGTTGTGCATCATGTTTTTGACTCCCTAGTGATAATCCAGATAATTAACTCATGCCAACCTATGTATTAGAAGAAGCATCACAGATGGCACAGAGTTAAGATCTTCACTGTGACAAATCTATCCACGTTGAGTAAATTCACTTTTGTGTATGGTAAGTTTATAAAGTCATCACAAGTTTAAGAAGTTAATGGTTATTTTTTTGAAACACGATGGAATAAAATCGTTTGAGATAATTTTTGCTAAGCAAGGGAGGACTTGGACCTAAAGTCCATTATGCCAAGCTAGGTCGTCTGCCGAAACCATATTTTCGGTATAATTAAAGTTGTTGCGTGGTGCGCAACATGCTATCCTATCCCTATGATCAAGTCGTTCAAGCACAAAGGTTTGCGTAAGTTTTTTGAGACTGGTAATACTTCTGGAATCCAAGTAGCGCATGCTAAACGACTTCGACTGCAATTGTCAGCTTTGGACACTTCTACAGTTATCGAAGACATGGATTACTGGGTTTTCGGCTTCATCCTCTAAAAGGGCCGATGCGTGGGCGTTGGTCCATAGCCGTAAACGGCAACTGGCGGTTAACATTTGAATTTCAAGATGGGCATGTTTACATCTTGGACTACGAGGATTATCACTAATGCGTATGCACAATCCACCACATCCTGGCGAGTTTATTACTGAAGTTTATCTAGAACCCTACGATATCAGTGGGCGTGAGTTGGCACAGAAGCTGGACGTTGCGGCATCGACTCTAAGTCGAATTCTGTCTGGCTCAAGTCGGGTAACGCCAGAAATGGCACTTCGTCTATCTAAAGCAATTGGTCGTTCCCCTGAAAGTTGGTTGGCCATGCAGTCCATCCATGACTTATGGAAGGCAAGGCAGACGGTCAATCTAGAGCGGGTTGGCAAGGTTGAATTTGAAGCGGCGGTGTGATGTGAAAGCCAGAACTGATAAGTAAAAGGGAAGTGCCTGCTCACTTGAGCAATCAGCAACTTTAAAAATCGCCATTTTACGCTAGCCATTTTGTACTAATAAGGTAGATTGTCTATTATTACCAAGAGAAAGGGGTGAAAGTATTAAGCTTATAAAACGTAAGAGTAAACACTAAAGCAAAAGAGATGCTGATGAATGGTATGAAACAACAAATTCAAATTTTTACCAGTCCCGATGGTCAAGCACAGTTTAGCGTGGCGCTAGAACAGGATACCGTGTGGTTAAGTCAGGCGCAAATGGCAGAGCTTTTTGATACATCGACAGATAATATAAGCTTGCACTTAAAAAACATCTATCAAGAAAGTGAATTGAATGAAAATTCAACTACCGAGGATTTCTCGGTAGTTCGTCAAGAGGGAAAAAGACAAGTACAGCGTCACATAAAACATTACAATCTTGATGCCATCATTTCAGTAGGTTACCGAGTAAGCTCCAAGCGCGCAACGCAGTTCCGTATATGGGCGACGCAAATACTAAAACAGCACTTAGTTGAAGGATATACTTTAAATCAGCGTAGGCTACAGGAGCGAGGAATTGAGTTTGAACAAGCATTAACTCTACTTTCACGGACTCTTGCTAACCAGCAGCTTGTTAATACGGAAGGCGAAGCCGTGCTATTAGTTATTAACGACTATGCACGCAGTTGGAGTTTGCTACAGGGCTATGATGAACAAAGTTTAAGTTCATCGACAAATCGACAAAGTGATATGCAAAGACTGGAGTTGAACGATGTGTTTACTGCTATTGCTGAACTAAAGAAAGCTCTGATCGCTAAGGGTGAGGCAACAGAACTCTTCGGTCAATTACGAGGTGAAGGCTTAGCATCAGCCTTGGCAACTATTGAGCAGGGCTTTGGGGATGAACTGTTTTATCCCAATGTTGCTAGTCGCGCAGCACACCTACTTTATTTTGTTATCAAAAATCACCCCTTTGCCGATGGTAATAAACGCACTGGTTCGTTTTTGTTCTTGTGGTATTTACGGGTTAATCAACATTTATTAAATAAACCCGTGGAGCAATTGGTTAACGATAACACTTTGGTTGCATTGGCTTTATTAGTTGCAGAAAGCTTAGCTGAGCAAAAAGAACTCATGATTCATCTAGTTGAGCACTTTATTTTACTAAAAAAAACATAAAAGATTGAGTGACTATTTTTCATTGAGGTAAAGCGTGTTTAGTCATTTGAAGCTGTGAAAAATCTTTGTGTAAATGTCGAGGAAATGGATGAGGTGTTTCCGTTTAAGCAGCACATACACAATCCACCCCATCCTGGTGAGTTTATTACTGAAGTTTACCTTGAACCCTACAATATCAGCGGACGTGAGTTAGCACAGAAGCTGGACGTTGCGGCATCAACTCTTAGCGCTCATAGCTAATGAAGCCAACTACCTTGTAGGCTTTAGAGCCTTTGACGAGATTAGAAATCGATGCATTAAGTCAGAAAAAGAAATCCATCTCCATCTTCTATCAAAAGGTATTAGCTAAGGAAGCATCACTGGTGGTGCAGAGATTAGATGATCGCTGTGATAAATTTATCCACGTTGAGAAAATATTTTTCGTATTATAAGCCTATGAATTGAATGGGTTTTTATTTGAATCTCCTATATAAATTAACATTTTCCAGATGGATCGGAGTTGTTGTTTTTTAGTTGTTTTTATACCTTAGATAGAGAGTCACTAGCGCTGTTGAATAAGATGCCTTAGTTTAAATAATCTTTATAAGGTGTACTACATTGTAGTATGTGTGGTTTTATGTATACTGTAATAGAAACACCACTGTTTATTTCTGCGGCTAAAGATATTTGGCGAGAAGATGAGCGTGCTTCCTTTTGTGTGTGGCTTGCTAAAAATCCAGAGGCAGGCGATGTAATTCCCGGCTCGGGTGGATGTCGCAAAGTGCGATGGATGTCTCAAGGTTTTGGTAAACGTGGAGGAGTCAGGGTAATTTACTTCAATAAGTTATCGGCTGGTGTAATTTATTTGTTGATTGTTTATGCGAAATCTGTGCAGGATAATATCCCCACACATATTTTGAAAGCAATTAAAGAGGAGTTGGAAGATGACAATTATTAAAGAAATGACCGACGAAGAACTTGGTACGAAGTTATTGGCTTCCGTCAAGCAGATGAAGGCTGGCCAAGGCACTGTAGCTTATTCTCGGATTGTAGAAGCCAGAACAGTTTTAGGGGTTTCTCAGTCGCAATTTGCAGAGATGCTCGGAATTTCTATAAGAACATTACAAGCATGGGAGCAGGGTAGACGAAAGCCCTCTGGCGCTGCAAAAAAGTTGCTAGACATAGCAATCAAACATCCAGACATTCTGCGTGGGTTAGAAGCTTAATTGTTCAGGGTTAGTGCGAGTTCATATGCGTGATTAATACAAAAAACCAAATAGCCACAAAGGGATTTTGTTCTCAAAACCCACCTCAATATCATCGGCGGCGACAAAGCCTTTACTGCCGTGTAGCTGTGCACTTGTTTTGCCGGCGCCACCTACTTCAAAGGCTCATTCATCATCCACCACAAAATCACCGCGATCATGATAATGCACCTGATGACTACCGCTGCACAGCACCTGAAATAAATTGGGATTATCTAATAAAAGCTTATCGGTTTTATTAACCGCGCGCATCCCCACGCCTCCTCGCACCACATGAATTAAGCTGCCTGCATCCATTTGCTGCAAATACTTCTGTAAAGTAGGCCAAGAAACACCAACAGCGGCACTTAATTTAGAGATATTTAACTCATAGGGATCGGTACTGCACAGCATATACAAGATTTTTTTAAGCTTATCCAGCTTAGAGGGATTGATGTGATAAATACGGCTTAAATCAGAATCAATTGTTAAATTAACCACCTGCAGTAGCTTTGGTGGGTAATCGGCGAGAGGCTCCTGATAAAAGGGATAACACCCATAACGCAGGTACTTAGTAAACTGCTCTAGTGGACGGAAATGCGCTAAGAGTTGTGCCGCAATCTCTTCATGTGAGTTGAGTATTTCCTTTAAAGAAAAACTGGGTAAACCTTGGCCAATCTCTAACTCACAAAATTCACGAAACGACAGTACACCTAAGTGATGTACGACCGCTCGACGCGATAGATCAGCAGCGGCATGTTCAATTTGCAAAGCACTCGAACCGCTGAACAGCAATTGCAAATCAAACACGTCGTAAACAGCTTTTAGTTCTTGTGAAAAATTATCGGTTTTGTGAATTTCATCCATTAATAATAATCGACCACCACGCGCATAAAAAGCGTCGGCTAAATCATATAGGCTTACCCCGACCATGGCAGGATGGTCGCAACTGGCATATAAAACCTGTGTGACCGCTAAATTACGTGATTTGCGGTGGCCATGGGTTTGTTGATAAGCGTGATTTATATTAAAAGTAGTTTATTGTAAAGTTCACTTTATAGAAAGGCATGTAATATAGCAATGATCCTAGTAAATTAAGTGGTGTGACCTCAACATTTAATCCACAAAAGAGATCTTGCCTAAAATCATATTGCTTAGGGGTAATCGCCCGCCAAATCGCAGTGTGTGAAGTGATGCGTCTGTTCAGGCGTTATATCGAGAAAACGGCTTTTCAGCTAATGTTTTTATCTACAAGATTTGGCAAGTGCATTTTTAAACGCTGGGACAGCGTAAACGCTTAATTTTTTGTGTGACTGATTTCTGTATTGCTACGATATGCTTGCTTTTCATGTGTAGGTTTAGTCGGAAATGCGAGACAAATCTTTTGAGTTCTAATCATTCTAGTAAGGTGACCCCTACGCAATGCTTCGGGTTTGCGATTTAACACCTCGGCAAGTGCCCCCAAAGTAAAAAACTGTTCTTCACACAATTTTAAAATTATGTGTTCCATGAGTTCAGGAGCTAGCCGTTGTTTAGACCTTGCTTCTATCGCTATCTTGTATAGCTGAGCTTTGAAAGGCTCAGACAAGGCACTCAAATCATCAATCACGGGCAATACGAGTTTTTCACTACATAAGCGACCCGATGAATCTCGGTTGTGGTTGTTTTTCTCAATCAAACCTCCGCTAATTACAGAGCTAGCGTCACTAATTACAGAGCTAGTCCCACTAATTACAGAGCTAGCGTCACTAAAAACATCTTCAGGAGTGAGGATATCAACACCTGCCAAAGTATAAACGGCACCACGTCCACCACTACTATCTTAATTCTAAAAGAGGACTCCACCCATTTGGGTGGTGGTGAATTTTGGCTTGATTAGCCTTGTTGGTTTTGAATGTATTGCTTAATGATAGCTAAGGGCGCACCGCCACATGAGCCGGCAAAGTAAGAGCGTGACCATAGGACCGGTTTTGTATAACTTTGCTGCAACTCACTAAATTCGTTGCGTAATTTTCGACTGGTGACCGCTTTTAGATTATTGACTAATTTACTCAATTGTACGGTCGGAGGGTATTGGATTAGTAAATGGATATGATCGGCTTTACCATGACACTCAACTAATTCAGCATCGAAATCTTGGCAAATGACCTTGGCACACTCAGTAAAAAAATCACGGTGGGCTTGGGTCAGAACTTTACGGCGGTACTTGGTAATGAACACTAAATGCACATGTAGGTTATACGCCGCATGGCGGTTTTTATATATCACACTCATTGATTAAATCTTTGCTTAATAGTATATTTAATCTAATAATAACAGATACATACTGATAATGATGCAGCACACCGCATACCGTTTTAGGTTAGAGCCTACCGCAACGCAAGCAGCTAAATTAACTGCTTTGCTCGGCTCTGCTCGTTATGTCTGGAATCAAGTATTAGCACTCTCCTTTGACATGTATGCCAAAGGCGAACACATTAACACCGACACACTCGTTAAGTTAATCCCTACGCTAAAAGAGCAGCCTGACAATGCCTTTTTAAAGGATCATTCTAATGCGGTGACGCTCCAACAAAAGGTGCGTGATTTAGGTGCTGCGTGGGCTAAGTTTTTTAATAAAAAAGAACAGGAACGAATAAGAAAGCTACAGCGTAAACCTAAAAAAA
Organism: Alcaligenaceae bacterium; assembly: GCA_012511555.1. GTDB lineage: Bacteria > Pseudomonadota > Gammaproteobacteria > Burkholderiales > Burkholderiaceae_B > Oligella. The sequence goes on from JAAZFX010000225.1 coordinate 7,874, forward strand.
GACGTGTTGTGACGTTAGCAGATGGCACTGAGTTGTCGTTATTTCCTTTAATGCCCCACTTTAAACGCAAATCCGATGGGCGTGATTCCATACGCTTAGTACAGTTTGACCGGTATTGCGAACGGCAAGGCAATCGGGTAAAACTGCCTAATCAAATTGGTTTTGTTAAATTTAGAAAATCTCGCAAGATATTTGGCAAGATTAAAAATGTCACCATTTCTAAACAATCAGGGCATTGGTATGTTTCCTTTCTTTCGGAGCGGCAATTAAGAGAAAAACCGGCACACCCATCAACCTCGGCCATTGGTATTGATGTGGGGGTTAATAGGTTACTGGTGACCTCGGAGGGGAAATACTTCCCACCTGTGAATAGCTTTAAGACCCATCAAGCGAGTCTTGCCAAATTACAACGTCAACTTGCTAAAAAGGAAAAATTTAGTCAAAACTGGGAAAAAATACACTTTAAAATACAACGCTTGCATCACCGCGTTGCCAATATCCGCCGTGATTACTTACAAAAAATAACGACTGAACTCAGCAAAAACCACGCCATGATTATTGTCGAAGATTTAAAAGTAATGAATATGTCCGCATCGGGTAGTGGCACGTTGGACGCACCGGGCAAACACGTTAAAGCGAAGTCCGGTTTAAATCGCTCAATCCTTGACCAAGGGTGGGGCATGATGGTTAATATGCTTGAGTACAAACAAGCATGGCGTGGCGGTTGGGTGACGAAAGTAAACCCTCGCTACACCAGTCAGCGTTGCAGTCAATGTCAGCATGTCGCTAAAGCAAATAGGACCACACAAGCAGGGTTTAAATGCGTTAGTTGTGGTTATGAAGCTAATGCAGATTTAAATGCAGCGTGTAATATCTTAACGGCAGGACTTATGTCGAGATTGTCTGTGGAGGAACGGTGCAGTAAAGACCGCCCTGTGAAGCAGAAAACGTGTGAAATCCGCAAGGAGAACACCTAAAGGCTAACGCTTTTAGAATCCCCCACTTGAGGTGTAAGGAAAGTGGTGGGAGTATGTCAATAAGAAAACCTTCTTTAACAAGGTGTTGTAAATCTCGG
>JAAZFX010000226.1 GCA_012511555.1 Alcaligenaceae bacterium
AAATATTAACTCCACAGTATGAAGCTGCTTGGTTACCTTGGGCGGTGCAATACTTTTTCTTAATCGGCTTAGCGACAACAGCTGGTATTACCGCAGCGTGTTTAGTTTTTACGCCTACTGATTCGGAAGCACGTCGTTTACTGCCTTCAGCTGTTGCAGCATTGCTTGTTTGTGGTTTAGCTGCTCCTGTGGCATTACTTGCTGATTTACATCAACCGGCGCGTTTCTGGCATTTCTATGCTCACTTTACACCGTGGTCCTGGATGTCTATTGGCGCAGTCATGATTCCAATCTTTGTTGCACTCACCCTGCTCTTTGCAGCCTTATGGTGGATGCGTAAAGAAGGCGCTTTAAAAGCGGTGGCTATTTTATTAATTCTTAGTTGCCTTGGTGTACTTCTCTACACCGGCTCCGAGATTATGGTTATTCGCTCACGCCCCTTATGGAACACGGTATTTGTACCGTTAAATCTTGCCTTAACAGCTTGGTTAGGAGCTCTAGGTTTTATGCAGTTAATCGCACGTTGGTTAGCTGGCGGCATGGATGCTTTTCCGGGTGCAATTTGGCGCCGCCTGGGGCTTATTTGCCTGGCCCTTCTAGCCGTCTGCGGTGCGGCTTGGGTGGTTTCAGGGCTATTAGGCTTTGACTCTTCATTTGATGCTGCTAAAGAACTTTTCATGACTTATCCATCGTGGCGTTCTAGTTTAATTGGTTCAATCATCTTGGCAATAATTTTATTAATTGCCATGAGTGCTGCGCCACAACGCTTATGCAATGGCCCTTATTCCTTTATTTGCGCACTCTTTATTATGACTGCTGCTTGGGTTTTCCGATGGACCTTATTGATGGGCGTACAAACCGTCCCTAAATACGGTGCTGGTTTATATCTTCAAAGCCTGGCAGTAGGCTCAGAGGGACTACTCGGTATGATTGGCATTTTAGGCTTATTTATCGCCTTTGCCGCCGTAGTGACATGGTTCTTAGATCGCTACCCGAGCTACCAAAGTATGAATCGCCCTGCAGCTCATTCAGCAAGCATCTAATACGTTATTTAAAAATCTAATTTGGGGTATGACGCAACATTCCATACCCCTCCAGATATAAAGGATTGACATGAGTGATAAGTCCAAAAACAATACTATAGAACAAGAAAAAGTCGATAAAAATCGTCGTAAATTATTTAAACACGGCGCTGTAGCCGTTGGTGGTACCGCAGCGTTTGCTGCAGGTTATGCAGAAACTGCCAAAAAAGCCTATATCGGCCTGACTACCGGCAGTTCCGGTGGAACGCCTAAACATGCAGTACGTGGTAACTCCTTAACACCGGAATTTATTATTGATCCAGTGACTAAGGAATTAACTCCACAAACCGGACAGGTTGTTAGCCCATCCTCCTGCTTAGGGTGCTGGACTCAGTGCGGTGTTCGAGTACGTGTAGACCAGAAAAAAAATGAAATTCTACGTATTTCCGGTAATCCATACCACCCGCTGGCTACCACCTATGCAGCGACGATGACTAAGCCTGTACGAGAAGTATTTACTAAACTAGGGTTTGAAGGTGGCTATGGGGGCCGTGCAACCACTTGCGCCCGCGGTACTTCCATGCAAGGCCAGGTCACTAGTCCGTACCGAGTTCTCGGCCCTCTGAAACGCGTTGGCAAGCGTGGCTCAGGTGAATGGGAACGTATTTCCTTTGAGCAATTAATTGAAGAGATTTGTGAAGGTGGCGATTTATTCGGTGAAGGCCATGTGGATGGATTAAGGGCCATTTATGATCGTGAAACTTTAGTCGATCCCGAGAATCCTGAGTACGGTCCGGTTTCCAATCAGCTCCTCGTTACTGACTCAGCTAACGAAGGTAGAACTGCTCTCTTGCGCCGTTTTGC
>JAAZFX010000036.1 GCA_012511555.1 Alcaligenaceae bacterium
GCAAAAACGGCCATCCACATCGTACCCAATCCGATGAGGGTGATGATGAGAAAAAACAGTTTGATGATAAGAGCAAAACTAATATTCTGCAGTAAAATTCGGTGCGTGGCCTTAGAAAGTCGAATTACCGCCGGAATTTTTCTAAGATCGTCATCCATCAAGGCAATGTCGGCTGTTTCAAGTGCCGTGTCAGAGCCAATCACTCCCATAGCAAAACCAATATCGGCACGGGCAAGGGAGGGGGCATCATTAATGCCATCGCCGACCATGCCAACCATGTCTTTTTCAGCGAGTGTATTAATCACGTGTAATTTATCCTCAGGCAGTAAGTTACCTCGAGCTTCATCAATACCCACTTCGTTGGCAATATGGTTCACGGCCAATTGATTATCGCCACTCAGCATCAGTGTTTTGATGCCCATTTGTTTTAGTTCGTGAATCGCTTCGCGGCTGCTTTCTTTGATTTTATCGCTCAGCACGAATAGGGCGAGTACTTTTTCTTCACTACATAAGAGGGTGGTATTTTTACCTTCTTCTTCAAAGGAGATGAGCTGCTGTTCAATGGCTTGATTGCAGACCCCTAATTCATGAATTAGGCGGTGATTGCCTAAATAGTAAGTAGTGCCATTGATTAAAGCTTTACTACCGCGACCAGGTAGTGCTTCAAAGCTATCCAAGCTATTTAAAAGAAAGGCATTAGGTAAAGCATCCACAATAGCTTTAGAAATAGGATGCTGAGAGCGCGTAGCAATGATTGTAGCGATTTGCCGGGTCTGTTGCTCTTTTTCTTTATCGAAAATAATGAGTTGAGACAGCTCAGGTTGGCCATGGGTGATGGTGCCGGTTTTGTCAAAGGCAAGGTATTGCAATAAGCGACTATTTTCCAGGTGGATGCCACCTTTGATTAAAATACCTTGTCGAGCAGCATTAGCCAGGCCACTAACAATAGAAACTGGGGTTGAGATAACGAGTGCGCAGGGGCATGCAATCACCAGTAAAACCAGTGCTTTATAAATCCATGAGAGCCATTCACCCCCGAAAAATAGCGGTGGTGCGATAGCGATAAGTAAGGCCAATACGAGGATCAGAGGAGTATAAACCTTGGCAAAACGATCAATAAAACGCTGCGTTGGCGCTTTGGCATGTTGTGCTTCTTCAACACGATGAATGATGCGAGCCAAGGTGCTATTAGTTGAGGTCGCAGTGACGCGATACTCGAAGGCGCCGTGGAGATTGATCGTGCCTGCATAGACCGTGTCGCCTATGCTTTTGCTCACGGGCATACTTTCACCGGTAATAGGTGCTTGGTTAATATCGGAATGGCCGTTGATTAGCTCACCATCGAGGGGGATTTGTTGGCCCGGATCAATACGGACGATTTGATCAAGTTTGACCTCGCGTGAAGGCATATTCAGCCAAGTGCCGTCTGCTTGTTGTACTGTGGCTTGTTCCGGTGCCAGTTCCATTAATCCGCTAATGGCTCGACGAGCGCGTTCAAGAGAACGGCTTTCAATCACTTCTGCTAAGCTAAATAGCACCATGACCATGGCAGCTTCCGGCCATTGGCCGATTAAAATTGCACCGGTAACAGCAATACTCATTAGGGCATTAATATTCAAATTGCCATGACGTATAGCAAGCCAACCTTTTTTGTAAGTATGAGGGCCACCAATAACGATAGCGAGTAGAGCAAGACCGGCAGTGAGCCACAACGACGCGTTGTTGTAATGACTGATTTCGGAGGCGAGCGCGATAAGCGCAGCAAGTGCGATTGGCCACCAGGAACGATGCTGCTCTTTGTTTTGGCTAGGAGTTGTACCGTCTTTATGCACTTCAGGCTTAAAACCTAGGCTACGAATACCATCGAGTATGTGGTCTAAAGAATCGGCATGATGGGTTACGGTTAATATCCGTTGAATTAAATTAAATTCCAGCTGCTTCACCACAGGATCATCTTTAAATAGACGCCTGATCATTGCCTCCTCAGTAGGGCAGTCCATTTGCATAATGCGAATAGGTGTGCGTATATTACCGTCTGCGGTTGTTGTGGCTTTTGAAGGGGCTTCATTAAATCCCGGTTTTGTCACATCAGTACTGCAATTACTGTTGCAGCAAGTGCTCAGATGTACTTGATTTTTCATGAGTAAATCCTTATGAATTGATTTTCATTCCTGTTATACTTATTAGACACCCTGTAGTAACTATAGGGTCAAGTCAGTCTAAGGAGATTTTGATGAAAATAGGTGAATTAGCAAAATTAGCGGCTTGTTCTATCGAAACTATCCGCTACTATGAGCGCGAGGGTCTGTTACCAGAGGCACCGCGTAATTTACAAAATAACTATCGTAAATATCAGACCAAGCATTTAGAACAGTTGATTTTTATTCGTCGATGCCGCACCTTGGAGATGAGTCATGAAGAGATTCGTTTATTACAAAGCGCCCGTATTGAGCCAAACCAGAGTTGTGTTTCGGTAAATGACTTAATCGATCATCATTTGCTTGATGTACAAAAAAGAATTAGCGAACTCAGTGCCTTGTCAGAGGAATTAAGTCACATTAGAAGTCAGTGTGGAGAGGCTAAAACGGCCAAAGAGTGCGGTATTTTGCACGAGTTGGAGAGAGCTGAGCCGTAACCTTATTTTGTTATCTTTGCCAATAATCTATTGCTAAATGAAATAATTTGTAGACCACAATACTCTATAATGTTGAAAGTGAGTACTTAGCTTTGATTTATACGGATTAGATACATAGGGAGAAGTAGATGCGAATTATTAAAAATACAGCGTTAACTTTTTTAGCTGCGGCTATGAGCATTACTAGTTTTATGGCGATTGCGGATAATGACGACTGGCGCGCGATGCAAAGAAGTAAGCTCAATGCTGCACAAGCCTTAGTTATTGCCACTGATAAAGTAGATGGGCAGGCTGTAGAATTGGAGTTTGATGAGGATAACGGTCGTGGCTATTATGAAATTGAGATTTACACTAATAACAAGAAGTATGAGCTGAAGGTCGATGCTGACTCAGGCAAGGTGATCGAAAGTGATATGGATCGAGAGCGTGATGAGCGAAGCTCCGTTGGGCTAAGTTTGCAACAAGCAATTATTATTGCCGAGCGCGAAACTCAGGCAAAAACTAAAAGTGCTGAGTTAAAAAATCGCGGTGGTAGAGATAGTTACTACGAGGTTGATACGATTAGAAAAAACACGGAGTATGAGGTTAAGATCGACGCTAACGATGGTAGTATTCTTAAAATCGATCGTGAAGATTAATTAGCAGTAGATTCGTTGCTAAGCAAAAGCATGAATTTTTAAAACAGACCCTTAGTGGTCTGTTTTTTTATGGGTGGAAAGTACCTAAGGCACTGTACTATAATGTATTAGAGATCGCTTAAGTTTAAATTACTTTAGACTTAAATAAGGGCGTAAAGGCACCCTGAATTATATTAATCAGTCATCTTTGCAGAGAGTCCAATGAAGTTTACAATGCGTTTTAATCCAAAAATCTATGAACTAAAAAACGGTTATTCTTCCGAGCGTTTTTTTCAAGATGTTGGAGCCGGATTGACGGTAAGTGTAGTTGCTTTACCTTTAGCGATGGCATTTGCTATCGCCTCAGGTCTTAAGCCTGAGGCGGGACTCTTTACTGCCATTATTGGTGGTTTACTAATTTCTTTATTTAGTGGTTCACGAGTGCAGGTTGGTGGACCGGCCGGTGCCTTCATCGTGATTGTTTACGGTATTGTGCAGCAATATGGGGTTGAGGGGTTATTACTAGCGACTTTAATGTCCGGTGTGCTTTTGTGGTTAATGGGGTTTTTGCGGCTTGGTGGTTTAGTTGAATTTATTCCCGTTGCGGTGATTATTGGTTTTACCAATGGTATTGCCGTCTTAATTGGCTTGTCGCAGATTAAGGACTTCTTTGGTCTACCGGTTCAAGACGTACCGGCAGACTTTTTTCCGATGATGCAGACTTTGTGGCAGGCTTTGCCGCAGATGAATTTTCAGGCCTTATTTGTGGCAGCAATGTGTTTGTTGATTGTAGTGCTGTGGCAGCGCGGGCTTGTTGCGAGCACTAAGTTTTTACGAAATAAACAGATCAGTAATTTTATACCGCAAATAATGCATTTTTTATCCCATATACCGGGCTCTATCGTGGCGCTGATTGTGGGTGTGTTTTTAGTTCTGGTTTTGGATTTGCAGGTAGAAACAATTGGCAGTCGTTTTGGAGGTATCCCTCAGGGTTTGCCGGAGTTGACCGCGCCGGCTTTTAGCTTCGCTTTAATGGGTGACTTGATGATGCCAGCTACCACCTTAGCGGTGTTGGGGGCGATTGAGTCCTTATTGTGCGCGCGTGTTGCTGACAACATGATTAAGGATAAGCACGATCCTAATCAGGAGTTGCTGGCTCAGGGGTTTGCCAACATGGTGGTACCTTTCTTTGGTGGTATGCCTGCCACTGGTACTATTGCTCGTACCGTAACCAATATTAAAAATGGTGCAACCAGCCCCATTGCCGGTATAGTTCACGCCTTAGTCTTATTGGTTGTGGTGTTAGTGGCAGCCCCATTGGCTCAATATATACCTTTAGCGGCATTGTCAGCAATTTTGATGTCGGTAGCGTGGAATATGGGCTCGTGGCGTGAGTTTGCTCGCCTTCGAGATTATCGACCAACCTATGCACTTACCTTATTGTCAGTGTTTTTCTTAACCGTGATGGTGAGTTTGACTGTTGCAGTACAGGTGGGTATTGTGTTGGCGTGCTTTACTTTTATTTATCGGATTTCTGCTTTAACGGTAGCAGAAAAACAGGAGTTGCCCGGGATTCAGGATAATGATGGTATTCGTTCCTATCGTTTAGTAGGTTCTGTTTTTTTCGGTTCAGTCAAATTGACCGAGCAATTGCTTAACCCAATGGCAACTAAGGCCTTAGTGTTGGATTTTTCAGGCATCATATACGTAGACTCATCCGGCGTACATGCCTTAAAAGAAATGCTCCATGAGTATCAGGAGCGTGCCGTTCCTATTTTTGTTTATGGCTTAAGAGCGCAACCTAAAAATATTTTATGGCGTACAGAGTGGTTACGAGAATTGGGCGCAGGCCAAGTATTTGATAACGTAGAAGATGTACAAAAGGCCTTAATTGCTTTGCAGCATAAGCAGGAAATGGAAAAAATTAAAAATAAAGTTTAAAATTAAATGACTCAGTGGTTTGAAGCCGTTATCGCAGAGTGGTCTGCGTATCAGTTATTAGGACTTGGCTTGGTGCCGGCCTTAATCGTGTTTTTTATTATGTATTTTCTGTTGCTGGGCGCGCGCTCAGAACGGCGCTTGGCAGAGTGGCGTCTACAGGATCAACAGGAGGATACTGATCGTCTGCAGGCCAATATCAAGGAGTTGGAGTCAGAGTTAAAGTTGCTTGACGATGAAAAAGATCATTTGGCTAAGCAATTGGTGGCTCTCTCAACTCAGTTGGACTTGCAGCAACAATATAAAGAACAACAAGAACAACAAACTGAGCAGCAATTGCAGGAATTAAGTCGAAATTTTGAATTGCTATCGAAGCGCTTTTTAGATGAAAAAGGTCAACTCTTGTTGGAGCGTAATCAGGGTTCTTTGGAGCAGGTCTTAAAGCCCTTTAGAGAGCGTTTAGATTATTTCCAGCAGCGGATTAATGAATTGCATGGTCAATCATTACAGGGTCACAGTGTGATTTCAGAACAGATCAAGCAGTTGTTGAATGCCGGCCTGCAGATTGGTGAAGAGGCGCAAGCCTTAACGCGTGCGCTTAAAGGTGATAAAAAGGCACTTGGTAATTGGGGTGAGCTGCAGTTAGAATTGGCTTTACAGCATGCAGGCTTAGAAAAAAACCGACATTACAAAACTCAAGTGACATTTAGGACTGAGGATGGGCAAAGGATGTTGCCAGACTTGCTGTTGTATTTACCGGATGACAAAGAGATTATTGTTGATAGCAAGGTGTCCTTAGTTGATTATCAGGCAGCGGTAGAGGCAGCGGAGGATGAGGTGCAGGTCCAACAATATTTGCTGCGTCATGTACGAGCAGTACGTAATCACGTTGATGATTTAAGTGCAAAAAATTATAGTCAACTACCCGGTTTAAATACGCCCGGTTTTGTTTTGCTCTTTATGCCAATAGAGGCGGCATTTATAGCGGCTTTAAAAACAGACGACACGCTTTATAATTACGCCTACACTAAAAATGTAATTTTAACGTCACCGACTACTTTGCTGCCTTTACTAAAGACCGTAGCGTATTTATGGATGCGAAGTGATAGTCATGAGCAAGCGCTGGCTTTAGGGGATGAAGCCATGGCCATTTATAATCAAGCGGCGCTCGTAGCTCAGCATATGGTTAAACTGGGGCAGACATTAGATACATCGACGCGTCAATTTAATCAGATGGCGCGTTCATTTGCCGGTCAGCAAGGTGTTGTCACCAAGCTGGAGCGTTTTAACAGGCTAAGTGCCAAGGCAGCAAAAGAGATGCCTGAAGTGCGTGAATTAGATTTAAAAACAGAGTTGCCGTCATCGTTGAATCAAGACAACGAATAAAAACAACAAAAGCAGTTTAAGCCCTTGGGTTTATTGGAGTTTTATGATATAGTTGTGGGCTAGCTAATAGAAAGGCGTCCGTTATGTCGTGTTTTGCTTGGTTTAAACTAAGTAAATTTAAACTAAACTAAGCACCTTTTAGCTAGTGCAAATATATTGCGAGTTCTCTAAGTTTTCGTCTAGCCAGTTCTGAATATCACTTAGTCTTCTCTGCAGGTTTTAATCTGCGGTAGGGCTTTTTTGTTCTGAATGGCTTGTGATTACTAAAAAGCAAGATATTTACCCCTCATAATAAATGTTAGCCCTCACCAATCGTAGTGAGGAATGGAGTAATAAAATGTCAAATTCGACAACAACGCCTGCCGCTCATCGGCTAGGACTAGTCGGTCGTAAGGTTGGCATGATGCGTATTTTCACCGACGACGGTGAAGCTATTCCAGTCACTGTACTGGACGTATCTGGCAATCGAGTGACTCAAGTTAAGTCCGCTGAGACTGATGGCTATACTGCTATTCAGGTTGCATTTGGCGAGCGTCGTGCTAGCCGTGTGACCAAACCTTTAGCAGGTCATTATGCCAAAGCCGGTACCGAAGCCGGTTCTATTCTTAAAGAGTTCCGTTTAGATCCTGTAAAAGCTGCTGAATTTGAAGCTGGTGCAGAGATTTCTGTTGCAAACGTTTTCGAAGCTGGCCAAAAAGTGGATGTACAAGGTACAACCATCGGTAAGGGTTTCCAGGGTGCTATTAAGCGTCACAACTTTAGCTCGCAACGTGCTTCTCACGGTAACTCAATTTCTCACCGTGCACCTGGTTCAACCGGTATGTGTCAAGACCCGGGTCGTGTTTTCCCAGGTAAGCGCATGGCTGGTCACATGGGTGATGTAACTCGCACTGTACAGAATTTAGATATCGTTCGCGTTGATGCTGAGCGTGGCCTAATCATGGTTAAGGGCGCTGTTCCTGGCCATAAAAATGGCAATATCGTCGTACGTCCTGCTATCAAAATGACTGTTAAAGGAGCTAAATAATGGAACTTAAGCTCCTAAATGCACAAGGCGCTGCTGACGGTACTGTTAGCGCACCAGAGACCATTTTTGGTCGTGATTTTAATGAAGCATTAGTTCACCAAGTCGTTGTTGCTTACCAAGCCAACGCACGTAGTGGTAACCGTGCTCAAAAAGATCGTTCAGAAGTTAAGTACAGCACTCGTAAGCCATGGCGCCAAAAAGGTACTGGCCGTGCACGTGCTGGTGCTGCAGGTTCTCCTTTATGGCGTGGGGGTGGTCGCACTTTCCCTAACAAGCCAGACGAGAATTTCAGCCAAAAAGTTAACAAGAAGATGTACCGTGCAGGTATCCGTTCTATCTTGTCACAATTAGCTCGTGAAGATCGTATCTCTGTTGTTGAGTCATTCAGCTTTGAAGCCCCTAAAACTAAAATTGCCGCTAGCAAATTAAAAGCTATGGGTATGTTGGATTCAGTTTTAGTGATCACTGATGAACTAGACGAAAACACATATTTAGCTACTCGCAATCTGCCGGGTGTTGCTGTTGTTGAAACCAGCTACGCCGATCCACTTTCTTTAGTTCACTACAAGAATGTGTTGATCACTAAAGCTGCAATTGCACAACTTGAGGAGATCTTAGGATGAAAGCAGAACGTTTATTGCAAGTCATTCTGGCTCCGGTGATTACTGAGAAGGCAACTTTCATTGCTGAATCATCTGCAGATCAACGACAGATTGCTTTGCGTGTTGCTCCAGATGCAACTAAGCCGGAGATTAAAGCTGCTGTTGAACTGTTATTTGAAGTAGAAGTTGACTCAGTATCAGTTTTAAACCGTAAAGGTAAAGTAAAGCGCGCGGGTCGTTCTACCGGTCGTCGTAAGACTGTCCGTATCGCTTATGTATCACTCAAAAAAGGTCAAGAGCTTGACTTTTCGGAGGTGAACTAAGATGGCATTAGTAAAAATTAAATCTATGTCGCCAGCCCGTCGCGGCATGGTGAAGGCAGTTAATCCGGATCTCCATAAAGGTGCTCCGTATGCTCCTTTGTTAGAGTCTAAAAAACGTGGCTCAGGTCGTAACCACCATGGTCGAATCACGGTTCGTCATCGTGGGGGTGGCCATAAAGCTCACTACCGTATTATCGACTTCCGTCGTAATAAAGATGGTGTTCCTGCTACAGTTGAGCGTTTAGAGTACGACCCAAATCGTACAGCGCACATTGCTTTAGTAGTGTATGCCGATGGTGAGCGTCGTTATATTCTTGCTCCTAAGAAATTAGCTGTTGGTGCACAGATTGAGTCTGGTATTGAGGTGCCTATCCGCATCGGTAATGCTATGCCAATCCGTAATATTCCAATCGGTTCACACATCCATAACATTGAGATGTTGCCTGGCAAGGGCGGTCAAATTGCCCGTTCAGCTGGTTCATCAGCGGTGTTAATGGCTCGTGAAGGTATTTACGCGCAGATTCGTCTACGCTCCGGTGAAGTTCGTCGTGTGCATATTGATTGCCGCGCAACGATCGGTGAAGTTGGTAACAGCGAGCACAGCCTTCAGAACTACGGTAAAGCCGGTGCTATGCGCTGGCGTGGTATTCGTCCTACCGTTCGCGGTGTGGCGATGAACCCGATCGATCACCCACACGGTGGTGGTGAAGGTAAGACCGGTGAAGGTCGTGAGCCAGTGAGTCCATGGGGTACACCTACTAAGGGTTACAGAACTCGTAGTAACAAGCGTACTGACAACATGATCGTCTCACGTCGTAAGCGTAAATAAGGGGCAATAATATATGTCACGTTCAATTAAAAAAGGCCCTTTCGTAGAAGCTTCCCTTATGAAAAAGGTTGAGGCAGCTGCAGAAGGCAAGGATAAGAAGCCGATCAAAACTTGGTCTCGTAGTTCAACAATCCTACCCGATTTCGTCGGTTTAACGATTGCTGTACATAACGGTCGCCAACACGTTCCTGTTTATGTTAATGAGAACATGGTCGGTCACAAATTAGGTGAATTCGCGCAAACACGTACCTACAAAGGTCATGCAGCGGATAAGAAGTCTAAGAGGTAAGTGATGGAAACAACAGCTATTGTTCGTAACGCACATATCTCAGCGCAAAAGACTCGTCTTGTAGCGGACTTAATCCGTGGTA
>JAAZFX010000227.1 GCA_012511555.1 Alcaligenaceae bacterium
ATTTTAGTACAGTACTCAAAAGCCTGTCGCATGTTGTATCATGTTAGCTGTTTTAGTATCTGCGGCGATGCAGAAAAGAGATTAATCATGAGCTTAATCGCATTAATTCCGGCTGGGGGCGTAGGTGCGCGCGCTTTGGATGAACAGCAACGTGCCCCTAAACAATACCGGGTAATTGCTAGGAAGTCTTTGCTTCAACATTCCGTTGAGGCGTTGCTGAGTGATGCACGCGTTGAGGCTGTACACATTGGTGTCGCAGCGGATGATGCATACATAGAGTCAGCAGCAGAGCAATTGCCGCGGGCAGTAAAAATTCATCACAGTGGGGGCGAGAGCCGTGCGCATACTGTGCTACAAACCTTGGATGCCATTGCTGAGAGACAAGGCCTTAGTGATGATGATTGGGTTCTGGTGCATGATGCAGCTCGTCCCGGCTTATCTGCCGAGGCCTTAAGTGCATTAATTGATGCTTGTTTAGCGCAGCAACAGGGTGGTATTTTAGCGATGCCGGTGCCGGATACCGTTAAGCGCGCGCTTGAATCAACTAAAAATGATCCGCATCCACGTATTGAGCAGACGGTGCCACGAGAGGACTTGTGGTTAGCGCAAACACCGCAGTTTTTCAAAGCCAAAGAGTTGCAACAAGCTTTACAAAAGGCATTGGCAGAGGGTGCAGAGATTACCGATGAAGCCAGTGCGATGGAGTATGTAGGTTATCAGCCATTATTAGTACGTGGTCACGCAGAAAACTTTAAAATTACCTGGCCACAGGATTTTGCCTTAATGGAACAGTATTTAATCAAGAATTTGGATTTGGAGTAATCAGTGAATATTCGTATAGGACAGGGATTTGATGTGCATGCGCTAGTTGAGGGGCGGCCATTAATTTTAGGTGGTGTTACTATCCCTCATCATAAGGGTTTAATGGGTCATTCCGATGCCGATGCTTTATTGCATGCGGTGACAGATGCAGTATTGGGCGCAGCCGGTATGGGCGATATTGGACGTATGTTTCCGGATAATGACCCAAATTTTAAAGATGCAGATAGCCGTGTCTTATTGAGAGAAGCCTTTGCCAAGGTCAAGGCAGCCGGTTGGCGCGTAGTTAACGTGGATGCGACAATTCATGCGCAGCAGCCTAAAGTCAAACCTCATGCCCCTGCCATGGTGGCCAATATTGCTGCCGATTTAGAAATTGCTGAGGACTGTGTCAATGTCAAGGGTAAAACCAATGAGCAGCTTGGACATATTGGTCGTGAAGAAGGGATTGCTACTAACTGTGTGGTACTTTTAATTCGAGATTAAAAATAAAGCGTACACCGCAGAAATAAAAACAGCCCCGAGTACAACACTCGGGGCCGTCTTTAGATAGCCAATATACGGCAATGTTATGCGAATTACTCAGCGCTAACGTCGATAGCCATAGCAGCCGCATTTACTACAGAAGCAATACGACCGATGTCTTGCATTTGCTCAGTAGTCCAACCAGCGTCTTTAGCGATTTTGTAGTGTGAGGCTACGCAAAAGTGACATTTACCGATAATAGAAGCAGCTAATGCAAATACTTCAAAACGGACTTTATCAATACCGCCATGTGTCGCATAAGCGTTCATACGTAATTTAGCAGGTAAAGAGCGTAGTTGATCGTCACCAGCCATTTCACCGTATGGGTAGTAAACGTTGTTCATGCCCATAAGAGCAGCAGCAGTTAGCGCAGCATTAGCGTCTTCTTCGCTAAGACCTTGTTTGAACTGCTCAACCAAGAACTTGTTTTTAGCAGCATAAGCACTAGCTAAAGCAACACCAATAGCATCTTCAGGCTTTAAAGATGAACGAGCGATCGTACCATCAATGTTTAAACGAATATCTTTAGCAAAATCAGGGATAGCCTTTTTGATGTTAGATAAAAATTCCATTAAATTCTCCAATAAACAGTGTAGAAATCTCAAGACGGAACAAGTTCAGGTCTGAAATTTATGATATTTGGGCAATAAAAAGCACCCACAAAAAGCTGAAGCCGAAACTCTCAGTAAAAGGGGTGCTAATTGTATTTTTGGATTTGCCTAGAGCAAAGTCTATGCAAATCCTAGACGCGATTAACTCTAATTAATTATAGAGTGTCACCACCGGCAGCGCGGTTGCAAGCACATAACTCGTCAGTCTGAAGACCGTCTAAAAGACGTAGAACTTCTTCAGGGTTACGGCCAACGTTTAAGTTGTTAACAGAAACGTGTTGAATAACGTTGTCTGGGTCAACGATGAAAGTAGCGCGGTAAGCAACGCCATTTTCTGGGTCACGAATACCTAATTGGTCAATTAAAGAACCAACAGTATCAGCGAATTGGTAGTGACCTAATTTGCTTAGATCTGGGCGCTCACGGCGCCAAGCTAATTTACAAAACTCGTTATCAACTGAACCGCCCATTAAAACAGCGTCACGGTCTTCGAAATCAGAAGCTAAGTTGTCAAAACCAACGATCTCGGTTGGGCAAACAAAAGTGAAATCTTTAGGGTAGAAATAAATTACTTTCCACTTGCCTGGGAAAGAGTTTTCAGTGATTTCTTCAAATGCTGATTGACCATTTTCTTCGTGGTTGTTAAAACCAGGCTTAACACCAGTAACTTTAAACGCTTCTAACTTTTCACCGATCGTTTTCATACTTTATCCTTTATAAATTAAGAGTTTGTGATTACTACACTACATGAACAAAAGTGGTCGATCGCTAGCAATCTCGACCCGACTCTTTAATAATTATACACTATTAAGACTACCTGTCTAATAGAATATTCCTATTGCTAGCTTTAGGTAATTCTATATGACAAAGTAAGCCATGAGGCTCGTTTTGAAGTAATTCCAGGGTGCCGTTTGCCGGTTGTAGTAATCGTTTAGAGATAGCTAAACCTAATCCGGCGCCACTGACATTGCTTCTTGCTTCGTTGCCACGAGCAAATGGGCGTATCAAGCGATTAATCTCTTTGGGGTTGATGCCCGTACCCTGGTCTGAGACGTCAATACGAATCATATTGCCATGAGGGTATAATTCAACTTGAATGAACAACTCACCATCAGGGGAGCGACCATAACGACGGGCATTTTCAATTAAGTTGCCAACCACCCGAATAAGGTTGATCTCCTTGATACAGGCGTATAGATTGGGGTGAATATTGTATTTTAAAGAGCCATCTTTAGATTCTGTATAAACTTTGTCTCGTTCACAAAGGTCTTGGATAGGTTGGGAAATGTTAACCGGGGTCTTGGGAGCTTCACCTGTTGGCCGTGCATATTCCATGAGTTGGGCAATGC
>JAAZFX010000261.1 GCA_012511555.1 Alcaligenaceae bacterium
CGCAAGATAGATGAAAACGCCTTAAAACAGGTAGAAGACTTACTTCAACGCGAGCAAATTCCTTATACCGGCGCTTATTATTCAGTCAATAATTCTATCGGTAATATCCGCATACGTTTTGCCTCGCCTGATATACAGTTACGAGCCAAAGATGTTATTGAACGCGCGCTTATTCAAAACACCGAAGAACCTGAATATACGGTTGCTCTTAACTTATTATCTGATTCACCCGATTGGCTTAGCGCAATTAATGCGCGTCCGATGTTCCTTGGTCTGGACTTGCGTGGCGGGGTGCATTTCCTCCTCCAGGTAGATATGGACGGAGCTTTGGAATCCAGATACGATAGCTTAAGCAATGAGGTACGCAACAATTTACGTTCACGCAACATTGACTCGCTACAAGTCAGTCGTGAGGGCTCATCAATCCAAGCCTTATTCGCGAGCGAAGATAGTCGCAACCAGGCACTAGGCCAATTGCGCAATATGATGCCGGAGCTTAGCTTCAGCACGCAAGATCGGGGCAATCAATATTTATTGATCGGTGCCATCAATGAGAGCGAAATCGCCAATATTCAAGACACTGCACTACGTCAAAACATCATCACCCTGCACAACCGTATTAACGAGTTGGGTGTGGCTGAACCGGTCATTCAGCAGCAAGGTACCGATCGTATTGTGGTTCAATTACCCGGCATCCAGGATGTTGCACGTGCCAAAGAGATTCTTGGTCGTACAGCCACCCTACAAATGCGTTTAGTTGAAGATTCACCTGCCGCCATGGCTGCTATTGCCTCAGGCACGGTTCCCTTCGGGATGGAGGCATTCCAGGACACCGACGGCCAAACGATGTTATTACGCCGTCAGGTTTTATTAACTGGTGAAAACCTGCAAAATGCTAGTGCCGGCCGTAATCAACAAACTCAAGAGCCGACTGTTAACCTCAGTTTAGACGACAACGGCGCCCGTATTTTCCGTGAAACGACCCGCAACAATATCGGTAAGCGCATCGCGATTGTGTTATTTGAGAATAACCGCGCTCAAGTCGTGACAGCCCCTGTTATCCGCAGTGAGATTCCAAATGGTCAAGTTGAGATTTCAGGCTCCATGTCATTACCGGAAGCCGCTGATACAGCCCTGTTACTAAGAGCCGGCTCACTCGCTGCGCCAATGTCAATTATCGAAGAGCGCACTATCGGTCCTAGTTTAGGTGCTGAAAATATTGAAAAAGGCTTTAAATCCACACTGTGGGGTTTTATAGCAATTGCCATTTTCATGATTATTTATTATCACCTCTTTGGTATTTTCTCCACCGTTGGTCTATTGTTTAACGTTGTTTTACTGATAGCGTTACTCTCGGTGCTACAGGCAACACTAACTCTCCCGGGGATTGCGGCCATTGCACTAACCCTTGGTATGGCCATTGACGCCAACGTCCTGATTAACGAACGTATCCGTGAGGAACTACGTACCGGAGCGACTCCGCAACAATCTATTAATGCAGGTTTTGATAGGGCGTGGGGCACGATTTTTGACTCTAACTTAACTTCTTTGATTGTCGGTATTGCACTCTTGGCCTTTAGTGGCCCGGGCCCGATTAGAGGTTTTGCGATTGTTCATTGCTTAGGTATTTTGACCTCAATGTTCTCCTCCGTTGTTGGTGTACGTTCTCTTGTTAACTTATGGTACGGTGGCCGAAGAGGCTTAAAAACTCTTGCCATTGGTACTATTTGGCGTCCTGATTCAGAAGACGCCTCTCAAGACAAGACTAAAAGCAAAGCCAAACAAGCTGTAACTACAGCTAAAAAACGCTAACAAGGTTCACTAAAAGGTTTATTTATTATGGAATTATTTCGTATACGTCGAACCATCCCGTTCATGAACTATTCATTAGTTCTGAATTTGATTAGCTTGGTGATGTTCTTATTAGCTGTTTTCTTTATTGTGAC
>JAAZFX010000037.1 GCA_012511555.1 Alcaligenaceae bacterium
CGTCGTGTTGAGGGTATTACAGGAACCAATGCCCTAACTTGGGTTAATGGCCTTAATCAGCAATTGCATCAGGCCGCTGCTATATTAAAAGCCAGTCCTGCGGATTTGGTTGAGCGCGTTAAGTCTACTCAAGAACATGTACGTAGTCTAGAAAAAGAGGTATCCCAATTAAAAGCTAAATTGGCTTCTGTGGCCAGCTCAGATCTAAGTTCTGAGGTTGTATTGATTGATGGTGTTCAAGTCTTGGTTAAAGCAGTCGAAGGGGTTGAGGCTAAAGAGTTGCGTGGCATGATTGACCAACTTAAGGATAAGCTAAAATCTGCCGTTATTGTTTTAGCCACGACAAGCGATGGCAAGGTATCTGTTGCTGCCGGCGTAACTGCTGATCTGACGAATCGTTTCAAGGCAGGAGAAATTGTTTCTCTGGTCTGCTCCAAGGTCGGCGGTAAGGGCGGTGGTCGCCCTGATATGGCAATGGGTGGCGGTTCTGATGTGGCTGCTTTACCTGGCGCCTTAGAACAAGTGTTGCCTTGGATCAAAGGCCAAACAAATTAAGTAACAGCCACTTGCGCCTTTTTTGAAAGGTGTTATACTCTACAAATCTTTTTTCTTGCCCTGACGGATTGTCAGGGCATTGTTGTTAATGTTCATTTGATTGGTTTTTTTAGAGAGGTTGTTTGATGACCGAGATCGTTTTTGATCAGGTGGTTGAAGCCAAGAATTTACTCTGTCCATTGCCCATTTTGAGAGCTAAAAAAGCCTTATCGACAATGGAAAGTGGTCAAGTGCTTAAAGTCATCACCACAGATCCTAAGGCGAAAGGTGATTTTCAAGCTTTCTGTGCTCAATCTAAAAATGAATTAATTGCACAAAAAGATCATGAAGGATCTATGGAACATTATATTAAGCGTCGCTAAACAAAATTATTAGAAGACTAAAAAAACTAAATTTATAGTCCTTTAGTGATGCTTAAATCACCATTGTATAGAGGGTGGAGACCTGTTTTCTATTAAATGGAGTGTATTAATGACCGAACCAAAACCTCATATTCAAATGACGCGGTTTATGCCGCGTGGTAGCTTTAAGGCTGCCGGCACTGCATTGATTGCAGTTGTCTTGGCCTATTTGCTATATCTTGTTTTGCCTTTTGAGAGTGATGTCAACAAGGGCTTATCGCTGCTTCTCTTTGTGGCCATTTTATGGTTTAGTGAGGTGGTGCATATTTCTGTGACGGCTCTTATGATCCCGATTATTGCGGTGGTCATGGGCTTTGACGGGATGACTACCAAGTCTGCCTTAAGTAATTTCTCAGACCCCGTGATCTTTATTTTCTTCGGTGGTTTTGCTTTAGCGACAGCGCTGCACATGCAAAAGCTAGATCGTAAGATTGCTTTTTATCTGGTGTCTTTGGCCGGTGGTAATATGTTGGTCGCTGCCTTGTTGATTTTTGGTGTTACTGCCTTCTTATCAATGTGGATTAGTAATACGGCCACTGCCGCTATGATGCTGCCTTTAGCTTTAGGTGTCATGAGTCACTTGGATCGTACCAAGCATCGCAATAGCTATGTGTTTGTACTTCTCGGTGTGGCCTATAGTGCCAGTATCGGAGGTTTAGGGACGTTAGTCGGTTCGCCACCTAATGCGATTACAGCGCGAGAATTAGGTTGGGGTTTTGCCGAATGGATGAAGATCGGCATACCGATGATGCTTATTTTGATGCCTGTCATGATTGCGACGCTTTGGTTTGTGTTTCGACCAAAGTTTGATAAATCCATGGGTGAGATTAAGGATCTAGAAGAAGTTGAGTGGACTCCCATCCGTGTTGTGACTGCCTTGCTTTTTGTGGCTACGGCTTTAAGCTGGATCTTCAGTACTAAAATTACTGCATTATTAGGTACGACCAGTACTGACTCATTGATTGCTCTAACTGCGGCAGTGTTAGTTGTGGTGCTTGGATGTGCTCGCTGGAAAGATGTGGTTGATAACACTGACTGGGGTGTGTTACTTCTATTTGGTGGTGGTATTACTCTAAGTAGCGTGATGCAGGTTTCTGGTACATCCCAGGTGCTGGGTCAACTGGTGGCGGATACGTTCTTTGGCGCCCATCCTCTGATTGTGATCTTCATCGTATGTGTCTTTATTATTATCCTCACTGAGTTCACCAGTAATACTGCTTCTGCTGCATTGTTGGTACCGGTGTTTGCCGGTGTAGCTACGCAGATGGGTTTACCGCCAGAGCTCTTAGTGGTAGTAATCGGTGTGGGTGCTTCTTGCGCATTTATGCTGCCAGTGGCTACGCCACCAAACGCGATTGTTTTCGGTAGTGGTTTAATTAGGCAGCGAGAAATGATTAGTGCAGGTTTAGTACTTAATATCATTTGTGTGTTTGTTATTTCTCTTTTTGTTTACTTCTTTATCTATTAAGAAGTAAGTCGCCAACAAGGTGTTAGGGGAAAAGGCGACACTTTTCCCCCTAAGTTGGCGAATTTATTGCACTAAAGGCTCTTAAGTTGCTATACTTAAGAGCTTAATTTTCTATAAATTTTATCATTTCATAAGGATAGTACACCTATGGTGGTAATTCGTTTAGCCCGTGGTGGCTCTAAAAAACGTCCGTTTTATACTATTGTTGCTGCTAATCGTAGCGATCGCCGCGATGGTCGCTTTATCGAGCGTCTAGGTTTTTACAACCCAGTAGCTCCTGAGGGTACTGAGTCATTACGTATCGCTTTGGATCGTCTAGAATACTGGAAAGAGCAGGGTGCTCAGTTATCTGAGACAGTTGCTCGTTTAGCTAAAGAGTACACTAAGCAGCAAGCTGCTTAATTTAGTTTAGCGCTATTGGCTTAGGCTAAGATTCTTATCTTCTAAGTGCATAGCTTGTTAAGCTCAATTAGTATTCAAGCTATTGCCTTGGCAGATTGAATTGACCGTCAGTGTTCTGGCGGTCAATCTTGTTTTTAACACATAGTAAAAGCGGCATTTGATGACAAAGCCATTTTCTAATAAAGCGCAAGTCAATACATCAGCTCCTGCTGATCTGGTCGAATTAGGCCATATCACAGGGGCTTTTGGTGTTCGAGGTATGGTTAAGATCAAGCCATACTCTATGGATTCAGTTCTTCCTGCGGTGGATACGTGGTGGTTGCAGCGCCGTTCGTTGGCTGGGCGTGCGGCTCAATCAGTCGTGACTGCTGAATCTCATGCTTTGACAAAGGTTGAGCATTGTCGTTGGCATTCGGATAGTTTAATTGCTTCTTTTGAGGGTGTTAGTGATAGGGATGTCGCTGAGGGCCTCAAGGGTATGGTGATCTCTGTGTCGCGTGCTGATTTTCCTCAGCAAGCGTCTGATGAATTTTATTGGGTCGATCTAGTTGGTTGCTGGGTTTATACCGTTGATGATCAAGCAGTCAATGAGTCGGGCGACGCTAGTGATGGCGTCGTTTTGTTGGGCCAGGTAAAAGAGCTTTCGGACAATGGCGTTCATGCAGTGCTGCATGTTGATCGCTATGTTGCCGGGGTTGATGATGAGAGTGAAGCGCAGCCGCTTCTTAACGCCAAGGGGCAAGGCCAACAAAGTTTGGTGCCTTTTGTTGAGGCGCATGTACTTGATGTTGATTTGGAAAATCGACGCATCAAGGTCGATTGGCCGCTAGATTTCTGATGCAAGTCAACGTCATTAGTCTATTTTCTCCAATGTTTGATGTGCTGACTACCATGGGTGTTACAGGTAGGGCGCATGAGCAGGGGAGGTGGTCTTTAAATACTTGGAATCCACGCGATTATGTGCATGATGTGCATAAGACAGTCGATGATCGGCCCTATGGTGGCGGTCCAGGTATGCTTATGTTGGCTCAGCCTTTGGTCGATTCAATTAACGATATTAAGCGTCATCATGAGGTAACCGGTCCGGTGGTTTTATTAAGTCCCGTCGGTCAGCCTTTTACACAGTCCAAAGCACAACAATTGGCGCAGTTGCCCAAAGTGACTTTTGTTTGTGGTCGTTACGAAGGCATTGATCAGCGTTTTATTGATCATTATGTTGATGAGGAAATCTCGCTTGGAGATTTTGTACTCTCAGGCGGCGAGATTGCTGCTCTTGCGGTGCTGGACGCAACAATCCGTCTATTGCCGGGTGTGCTGAATGATCACCAATCTGCATTGCAAGATTCCTTTCATGATGAGCTGTCCGGTTTATTGGACTGCGAGCATTACACTCGACCTGAGGTGTTTGAGGGCAAGTCAGTGCCGTCAGTTTTGCTGTCGGGTCATCATGCTAATATTGCCCAGTGGCGGCGTGAGCGTTCTTTAGCGCTTACCGCAGTTCGTCGTCCCGATCTTATTCAACAGGCCAAAGAAAAGGGTCTTTTGTCAAAAAAAGATTTACTCTTTTTAGAGCAGTTATAGCTCATATTTGAAGCTCATTACTCATTAATTGCTAAATAATTGCTTGATAATTGAGCGTTAGTCCTCATATGATTTCTAAATCATTCAAATGTTGAGGAATATTTATGCAAGCTTATTCGGTATTGGACTTTTCATCCATTGTTGAGGGTGAGGGTTCTAGAGAGGCTTTAGCTAAATCATTGCAGCTAGCACAAGCGGCCGAAGACAGCGGTTATCATCGCTTCTGGATGGCTGAGCATCATAACTTTCCGGCGATTGCCAGTTCTGCCACCTCAGTGGCCTTGGCTTCTATTGGTGCAGGTACAAAAACTATCCGTATTGGTTCAGGTGGCGTTATGTTGCCAAACCATTCACCGCTCGTTATTGCTGAGCAGTTTGGTACCCTGGATGCGCTTTATCCTGGGCGGGTTGATTTGGGTTTAGGTAGGGCACCTGGTACTGACCAGGCAACAGCACGTGCTTTGCGCCGCGATTTAAGAGCTGCTGCGGAGTCTTTCCCTGAGGATGTGCAAGAATTACAAATGTATCTGGGTGCACCACAAGAGGGTCAGAGGATTCGCGCCTATCCGGGAGTTGATTCTGAGGTGCAGACCTGGATCCTGGGATCAAGTCTTTATGGCGCTCAATTAGCGGCTTATTTAGGCCTGCCATATTCATTTGCCTCACACTTTGCCCCGAATATGCTGCACGATGCTTTACGGGTATATCGTCAGCAGTTTAAAGCGTCAGTATATGCTCAAAAGCCTCACGCAATGCCAGCGGTTAATATGGTGGTGGCTGAGACTGATGAAGAAGCGCGTTACTGGTTTAGTACGCATCAGCAGAGTGTTTTAGCTCTGTTTCGTAATCGTAGTGAGAAATTACAAGCACCGATTAAGGACTTCTATGACTCACTCAATAGTTCAGAGCAGCATGCGATAGATGGTCACTTGCGATTCTCATTTGTGGGTTCAGAGAAATCAGTCGCTTTTCAATTAGAGCAGTTTCTAGATAAGGTACCTGTCGATGAATTAATGGTGCATGCTCGAATTTTTGATATTGATGCGCGTATTGAATCTTTGCATCGAAGTGCTAAGGTTTTAGAGCGGTTTGTGAGTAATTAGTTTTGTAAGAATGGCCCTTTTTATTGAGAGAAAAGGAACTAAGTTGAGGTTTTTAATAGCTTTTTAGTAAAAGAGCTCAAAAACAGCTCTTTAAATTTTCTGCAAGATAGCTTATAATGTTTCCCTTTAGTTTTGTCAAATCGAATCATTATTTTTTTACAATTTTTTAAAGATATTAAGTAAATATGGGAACAAAAGTGCTTTTTGTAAGTATGGGAGGTCTATGTCGCGCGCCGGGTGCTGCCGGTGTTTTACGCCATATGCTACAGGAAGCGGATTTGTCTGATACTATCTCTGTGGACTCGGCGGCGACTCATAATTACCATTTGGGTGATGAGCCCGATGGTCGGGTGCAGTTTGTCTGTCGCAGACGTGGTTATGATCTGAGTGATATGCAAGTTAGGCAAATTACTTTAGAGGATTTTCGTGATTACGATATCATTTTGGCCATGGATTGGGAAAATCTTTCTTATATGCAGCAAATATGTCCGCGTCCTTTGCATCATAAATTGATGTTGCTTATGCGTTTTGCCAATGACTACGAGGAAGCGACAGTGCCTGATCCGTTTTACGGTGGCCTCGATAGCTTCAATAAAATGCTCGACTATCTTGAGGATGCCTGCCAAGGTGTGTTTGAGGTGGTGAGTCGCCGCACTAAGCCTTATCAAGTCGCTTAGTTATTTCATCTATGCATGTGTCGAATCGTTGCCGAGTCGCCATATGCTAGGATGGATTGATTTCAGGTTATCTCCTGATTCTCTTTGGTATTTACGCCACACAAACACCCGATTAGTTTCTTCTATCGCTTTAATAGCCTAGTAATTTACTTTGGTAATTGTTATACTTGAGTAAATTACTCAGGTATGACTTTATTCATAGCCAAGTTATTAATATTAAAGTTCAAGATTTTTTTTGTTCTTATACTTGAGTAAATTAGTGGGATTTAGTTTAGGAGCAATATATGCGCTTAACAACAAAAGGTCGTTTCGCCGTAACCGCCATGATTGACTTAGGTTTACGCTATCATAGCGGGCCAGTGACATTGGCGACCATTAGTGAGCGACAAAACATTTCTTTATCCTATCTGGAACAGTTGTTTGGTAGGTTGCGTCGCCACGAGTTAGTTGAGAGCGTGCGCGGGCCTGGCGGAGGGTATTTATTAGCCCGTTATGCTAGAGATATCAGTGTTGCAGATATTATTTTTGCAGTAGATGAACCGGTTGATACCACAGCCTGTGGTAGCAAAAAAGTTTGCGATACAGGCAAAGACGGTGCGACGTCGGGTCATTGTATGACGCATGAGCTATGGACCGATTTAAATCGTCATGTAGTAGATTTCTTAGATGCAGTATCGCTACAGGATTTAGTTGATAAGCAGCGTATGCGCCAGTTGAATAATCAAAATAAATCGACGGGTCACTCGGAAGTAGTGATGCGCGATCAGACAAATGGCATCATGTCGAGTGCCGTTTGATATAGGAGTTATTAATGTCAGTAAAATTACCAATCTATTTTGACTACTCTGCAACTACTCCGGTTGATCCGCGAGTTGCGGATGCGATGGTGCCTTGGTTATACGAAAAGTTCGGTAACCCGGCTTCTCGTAGCCACGCGTTTGGCTGGGAAGCAGAGGAAGCAGTTGAGCAAGCACGTCAGCAAGTAGCTGATCTTATCGGTGCTGATTCACGCGAAGTCATCTGGACATCCGGTGCTACCGAGTCTAATAATCTGGCGATTAAGGGTATTGCCGAGTTCTACAAGTCTCGCGGCAAGCATTTGATTACTGTGAAGACTGAGCACAAGGCGGTTTTAGACCCTATGCGCGAGTTAGAGCGTGACGGTTATGAGGTTACGTACTTGGATGTGCAGGAAAATGGCTTAATTGACCTAGAAGAGTTAAAAGCAGCCATGCGTCCTGATACTATTTTAGTATCGGTTATGTGGGTAAATAACGAAATCGGTGTGATTCAAGACATTGAAGCAATTGGCGAGCTTTGTCGTGCCAATAAAACCGTTTTCCACGTTGATGGTGCCCAAGCCGCTGGCAAGGTTGATATCGACTTACAAAAGGTTAAAGTAGACTTACTATCTCTCTCAGGTCACAAAGCCTACGGCCCTAAAGGTATCGGTGCTTTATATGTGCGTCGTAAACCACGTATTCGCCTAGAAGCACAGATGCACGGTGGTGGTCATGAGCGTGGTTTCCGCTCAGGTACCTTAGCAACTCACCAAATTGTTGGTATGGGTGAAGCTTTCCGTATCCTCAAAGAAGAGATGGCAACTGAAAATGAGCGTATTCGCGCTTTACGTGACCGTCTATATCAAGGTCTTTTAGATATCGAAGAGGTTTATGTTAACGGTGATATGGAGAGCCGTATTGGCGCAAACTTGAACATCAGCTTCAACTACGTTGAAGGTGAGTCTCTGATGATGGCTATTAGTGATTTAGCAGTATCGAGTGGTTCTGCCTGTACTTCTGCCAGTTTAGAGCCTTCATATGTATTACGCGCATTAGGTCGCGATGATGAGTTAGCCCACAGTTCTATTCGTTTTACTCTAGGCCGATTCAATACCGAAGAGGAAGTGGATTACGCCATCAGCGTAATTAAAGGCCAAGTGACCAAGTTACGTGAGATGTCACCGCTTTGGGACATGTATAAAGAAGGTATTGATCTTAGTACGATTGAGTGGACAGCTCACTAATCATCAATACATCAGAAATTATTAAATTTAAGGAGTAAAGTCATGGCATATAGCGATAAAGTTTTAGACCATTATGAAAATCCTCGCAACGTTGGCGCCTTCGATAGCGAAGAAGCCGGTGTTGGTACAGGTATGGTAGGTGCACCAGCGTGTGGTGACGTGATGAGATTACAGATCAAGGTTAGTGATACAGGCGTTATCGAAGATGCTCGTTTTAAAACCTATGGCTGTGGTTCAGCTATTGCGTCCAGTTCTTTGATTACCGAGTGGGTTAAGGGTAAGACATTGGATCAAGCGATGGAAATTAAAAATGCTGCTATTGCAGAGGAATTAGCGCTACCTCCTGTTAAAATTCACTGCTCAATTCTGGCTGAAGATGCGATTAAAGCAGCGGTCAAGGATTACAAAGAAAAGAACAGCTAATCTAAAGAGCTTGTTAAGTTCAAAGGCTCCGATAGTGTGTTCACACACTATCGGAGAGACTTCTTTTTAGAAGCTGAGTTATTTGAAATTTAAATTAGTGAGTTATTTTATGGCAATCACATTAACAGATAAAGCAGCTCAGCATATTCAGAAGTATCTGGATAAGCGTGGTGACGGTGTGGGTTTGCGTTTAGGTGTGCAAACGACAGGCTGCTCCGGTATGGCATACAAACTAGAGTATGTGGATGTGCCTGAAAAAGACGATCAAGTCTATGAGAGCCACAACATTAAGATTTTTGTGGATCCCAAAAGCTTGGTCTATATTGACGGTACAGAGCTTGATTTTGTACGCGAAGGACTCAATGAAGGGTTTAAATTTACCAATCCTAATGAAAAAGCCAGCTGCGGATGCGGTGAATCATTTACTGTTTAGGTACAACATCTCAGCATTTAGGATACAGTGTGAATCAAGATTATTTTGAATTGCTTGAGTTGCCTTCTCAGTTCGCTATTGATCTTGGCGAGCTAGAGCAGCTTTGGCGCTCCAAATCGTCGCAAGTACATCCCGATCGTTTTGCTACGGCTTCCGATGTGGAAAAGCGTGTGGCTATGCAATGGGCAAGCCTCATCAATGAGGCTTATCAAGTATTAAAAAATCCTATCAAACGTGCGACTTATCTTTGTGAGCAGCAGGGCGTAGATATTGCTGCGGAGACCAATACTTCCATGCCTCCCGAGTTTTTATTTAAGCAGATGGAATGGCGTGAGGAATTGGATGCTGCGGCCAACAACCAAGAGGCTCTCAAGCGGTTAATGCAGCAGGTTCAAAGCGAAGAAAATGTATTAAATCAGGCAGTGGGTGATTTAATTGACCGGCAAAAAGACTGGTCCGGTGCTGCTGAGAAGCTACGCCAATGGATGTTTATCGATAAGTTTCGTAGTGAGATTAAAGAGCAGTTAGACTAGCTCAAACAAAAGAATTAAAAAAGAAAATTATTATTTATGGCACTTTTACAAATATCTGAACCGGGTTCGTCCCCAATGCCTCACCAACGTCGCCTCGCTGTAGGTATTGACTTAGGTACGACTAATTCTTTGGTCGCAGCGGTTCGTAGTGGTGTTGCAGAAATTTTGACTGACGAAAAGGGCAGAGAGAGTATGCCTTCTGCAGTACGTTATTTGAAAAATGACGAGGTGCAGATTGGTCATGCAGTGCTTCAAAGCAAAAGTCGTGATACGCAAAATACCTTTTTCTCCATTAAGCGTTTAATGGGTCGAAGCTATGCCGAGGCTAAGCAGATGAACCTGCCTTATGACTTGGTTGAGAGCGAAGGCTCTATTCGTTTTAATACCTTGCACGGTGAACGTGGTCCGATCGAGGTGTCTGCACAGATTCTAGCCAAGTTACGTCAACAGGCTGAAGACTCATTAGGCGACGACTTAGTGGGAGCAGTAATTACCGTGCCGGCTTATTTTGATGATGCACAACGTCAGGCAACTCGTGATGCTGCGCGTCTTGCCGGATTAGATGTTTTACGTTTGTTGAACGAGCCAACGGCAGCTGCTGTGGCCTATGGTCTAGAACGTGCCAATGAAGGCGTTTATGCTATTTATGACTTGGGCGGCGGAACCTTTGATATTTCAATATTGAATTTAAGCAAGGGCGTATTTGAAGTTTTATCTACCGGTGGTGATACGCAATTAGGTGGTGATGATTTTGATGATTTGATTGTTGCGGATATTTTGAAGCATCATAAAACTGACGATCTGACTCACGCTGATTGGCGTCTATTAAAAACTCACGCACGTAAAATGCGTGAACGCCTAACAACTCAGACTAAAGCTTTCTTCAAGCTTAGTTTATCTAATGGCCTCAATCTGGATTTAAATTATCCGCGCTCACACTTTGAGAATATCACGCGCAAATTAGTCGAAAAAAGCCTTGATACGGTCAAGCAAGCTTTACGCGATGCTGATATGAAAGCCTCTGATGTCCAGGGTGTGGTGATGGTTGGTGGTTCTACCCGTATGCCGATTGTACGTGAGATGGTCAGTGAGCTATTTGGCAAAGAGCCCTTGGTTGATATTGATCCGGATCAGGTCGTTGCAATTGGTGCAGCATTACAGGCTAATAAATTAGCCGGTAACCCATCGCCTGGTGAGGATTGGTTATTACTTGATGTGACGCCTCTATCTTTAGGTCTTGAGACCATGGGTGGTTTAGTTGAAAAAGTGATCCCGCGCAATAGTACGATTCCGGTAGCGCGTGCGCAGGAATTTACTACTTACAAAGATGGTCAAACCGCGATGGGCATTCATGTGGTGCAGGGTGAGCGTGAGTTAGTTGATGA
>JAAZFX010000228.1 GCA_012511555.1 Alcaligenaceae bacterium
GAATTCTTCCCTCAAGACAATATCGCAAGTACAGCAATGACGGCCCTTCATGCTATCATTACACATTGATTTTATAAGATATTTTTAACCACTATTTATTGTTTGAGTCGTCATCTGATTAGGGGTGGCGGCATAAGTAGAGAAAATTATGCTCCCTGAGCTTCAAGAAAAGCTAACGCGATTAATCCAAGAAACCATTAATAAGATTGTGCCTGACAATCAGGCACAGATTAAATTAGAGCGTCCAAAACAAGCTGAGCATGGTGATATTGCGACCAATATCGCTATGCAATTAGCCAAACCGGCAAAGCGTAATCCACGAGAACTGGCTCAAGAGATCTGTGATGCCTTGCTCAACCACCCAGAAGCACAAGACACGCTTGCGACTGCTGAAATTGCCGGTCCCGGTTTTATTAACTTCAGACTGAAACCGGAAACTCTTTGGGCTGTTATTAGCAAGATTAACGCAGAAAAAGAGCGATACGGTCACTCCAAAGGCCAAGCCGGTCAAAAGGTCATGGTCGAGTTCGTCTCTGCCAACCCTACTGGTCCTTTGCACGTTGGTCACGCCCGTCAAGCGGCGCTAGGCGACTGTATTTGTCGCCTCTTTACAGCCAATGGCGCTGACGTTCATCGCGAGTTCTATTACAACGACGCAGGCAATCAAATCAATGCTTTAGCGTTGAGTGTTCAGGCGCGTGCGCGTGGCATTGACCCTGATGATGCAAACTACCCTGAAGATGGCTACCGAGGCGATTATATTGTTGATATCGCCAATGATTTTCTTGCGAAAAAAACCACTTCTGCCGATGGTCAAGATGTCACTGCAAGTGGTGATAGCGATAACTTAGATGATATTCGCCGCTTTGCCGTTGCCTATCTACGCCGTGAACAAGATCTTGATTTACAAGCCTTTAATTTACAATTCGATGAGTACTACCTGGAAAGCTCTCTCTACACCGATGGCAAAGTCGAAGAAACTGTTAAGACCTTAACTGACAATGGTTATGTTTATGAGTTAGATGGTGCCCTTTGGTTAAAAACAACTGAGCTAGGCACGGGTGATGACAAAGACCGTGTGATGCGTAAGACTGACGGTGGCTACACCTATTTCCTGCCCGATGTAGCTTATCATCGCAGTAAATGGGAGCGCGGTTACAAGCAAGCCATTAATATCCAGGGTAGTGATCACCACGGTACGATAGCGCGTGTTCGTGCGGGTTTACAGGGGCTTGAGCTCGGTATTCCTAAAGACTACCCTGCTTATATTTTGCACAAAATGGTTCGCGTTATGCGTGATGGCGAGGAAGTTAAAATTTCCAAGCGTGCCGGTAGTTACGTTACTATGCGCGACTTAATCGACTGGGTTGGACAGGATGCGGTGCGCTTCTTCTTGATTCAACGACGTGCTGATACTGAGTTTACCTTTGATGTCGATTTGGCTCTCTCCAAGAGCGAAGAGAACCCGGTCTTCTACGTACAATATGCCCACGCTCGTATTTGTAAACTGTTGATGGACAGCGCTGAGCTCACTCCTCGTTTAGCTGAGGCTAATACTAGCCTCCTGACAGCCCCCAGTGAGCTTACTCTATTAAAGCGCCTAA
>JAAZFX010000229.1 GCA_012511555.1 Alcaligenaceae bacterium
CAGGTAATAAGACGCTAAAATCATAATCGCGCACATAAGAAGAGAAGCTATTACCGACAATACCAGGGATGCGTTGATTGTTTTTATTATCAATAATATTAGTATTTAATACTTCAATAATTGGAAAATCCTTGCCATCACCTTCTACATCAAGGTCAACAGAGACAATGTCAATTTCTACTGAGTAGCGATCGCCTTTAGGGTTATCCCAATCCGCTAAGCTATTGAAGCGGTTGTTGATCATGCGGATGGTATTGCGCAGATTTTGCTGGCGACTCTCGCCTCTGGCTAAGTTAGCGAAGTTGGTGGTTAAACGAGTATCATCAGAAGGTGTATAGTTCTCGTCAAAACTGATTGTTTTTATATTTAATGCAAACTTGTTAGTCATTTTAAATGGCTTCCTAATGCCCTGGATTTAATTGTTATTTGTGAGCTCATCATGAGCGTTATTTCATTAATCTCTTTTTCCCAAAAAAGTAAAAAGCAGTGTCTTTCAACTGCTCTAAAAATGAAATAACTGGGGATGTATCTATTATAGGAAAGCATCAAAATGAAGTAAAATGGTCTTTTCTCACCTATGTATGAATTTCACTCATAATAATTAGTTAGAGTTCAAATCAAACAAGGGTTGATGACATCGTCACCAACCCTTGTTTTTAATTAATTACCAGCACGTAAAATCTTCGCAGCTGCCACCATATTAGTCAACGCGGGGATAACTTCAGGCCATTGACGGGTTTTTAGACCACAATCCGGATTGACCCAAAGGCGCTCAGCTGGAATACGTTCAGCTGCTTTTTTCATCAGTTCCACAATATGCTCCACAGTAGGAATATTTGGTGAGTGAATGTCATACACACCTGGACCGATTTCATTAGGATAATGGAAATCTTCAAAAGCATCGAGTAACTCCATATCTGAACGACTCGTTTCAATGGTGATTACATCGGCATCCATGTCAGCAATTGATGCAATGATGTCATTGAACTCTGAATAGCACATGTGCGTATGAATTTGCGTCTCATCACTCACACCGTTTCCAGTAATACGGAAGCTCTCAATGGCCCAATCCAAGTACCCTTGCCACTGTGATTTACGTAGTGGCAGCCCTTCGCGTAACGCCGCTTCATCAATCTGAATCACGTTCACACCGGCCTTTTCTAAATCCAACACCTCTTCGCGAATCGCCAATGCTAACTGCTGGCAAGAAACCGAGCGTGGTTGATCATCACGTACAAAAGACCAGTTAAGAATAGTCACCGGACCAGTTAACATGCCCTTCATTGGCTTGTCCGTTAGAGACTGTGCGTAGCGTGTCCATTCAACTGTCATCGCTTGTGGGCGGCTAATATCACCAAATAAAATCGGCGGTTTCACGCAACGAGAACCATAAGATTGTACCCATCCAAACTGGCTGAACACATAACCATCTAATTGCTCACCAAAGTATTCAACCATGTCATTACGCTCAGCTTCACCGTGTACAAACACGTCTAGACCAAGTTTTTCTTGCTCATCAACACAACGGGAAATTTCAGCACGCATCGCAGCTAAGTAAGCAGCTTCATCTAAACGACCGGCTTTATACTCACTACGTGCACGACGAATATCAGCAGTTTGCGGGAATGACCCAATGGTGGTAGTAGGATACAGCGGTAGTTGTAAGTGAGCTTTTTGCTTAACAGAGCGTTCAACATATGGGCTCTGACGTTTACCTAAATCAGGCGTAATAGCAGCAACTGCAGCCTTTACAACAGGATTATTTACACGCGGTGAATTGCGACGAGCAGTTAATGCCGCTAAATTCTCAGCAAGTTTGACTTTTACTGCATCGCGACCCTCACGAAGCGCTTTACCTAATACGTGCAGTTCTTCAAGTTTTTGTAAAGCAAAAGCAAGCCATGACTTAACATCACTATCGAGCTTTTCTTCGCTGTCAAGATCTACAGGCACATGCAATAAAGAACAAGATGGCGCAATCCACAATCTGTCGCCCAATTTTGCAGCAATAGGTTCAACCCAGTCTAATACGGCAGTTAAATCTGTTTTCCAAATATTACGACCATTGATCACACCAACTGATAACACCTTATCAGCGCCTAAGGTCTGTACTAATGACTCAACGCCCTCACGATCATTAATCGCATCAACGTGTAAACCGGCGACTGGTAAATTTGCTGCTAGTGTTGCATTGTCTTGCAACTGACCAAAGTAAGTCGCTACTAATAACTTAACACCTGTGTCTTTAAGCGCATCATAGGCTGTATTAAAGGCAGCTTGCCAATCAGCATTTAATTCCGTGACTAAAATTGGCTCATCAATCTGCACCCACTCAACACCCTCTCCGACTAAGGTCGCCAAGAGCTCAACATACACCGGTAGGATTCGCTCTAATAAAGCAAGTTTATTAGACTCATCTTTGGCTTTAGCAATCGCAAGATAAGTCACTGGGCCAACAACAACAGGTTTAGCTTTAACGCCCTGGGCTTTGGCTTCTGCTAATTGTTCCAATAAATTTGAAGCATCTAGCTGAAATTGTGTTTCAGCAGTCAGCTCTGGCACGATGTAATGGTAGTTAGTATCAAACCACTTAGTCATTTCACCCGCAGCCACACCACCGCAGCAAGCGCTATGCTCGTCTACAGTTTCAGCAGAGCGTCCACGAGCAACACGGAAGTAGTTATCAAGCTTATCACCATGGAAATCTTGAACACGCTCAGGCAAATTACCTAGCAGAAAGCTGGTATCTAATACTTGGTCGTAAAAAGAAAAATCACCTACCGGCACAAAATCTAAACCTGCTTGATTCTCCCAATGGCGTTGACGCAATTGAGCACCTAAGGCTTTTAATTCATCACGGGAAGATTCGCCTTTCCAATAAGACTCTAAAGCGAACTTCAGCTCACGTTTGGCGCCAATGCGCGGAAAACCAAGGTTATGGATTGTTGTCATATACAAACTCACTACTCGTAAAATTTAATTGATAAGGAATAATAAGTATTGTATGGACGATAACTTATGAAGTAAAATGGTATTTCCTCACTAACCAATGAATATTTCTCATAACCCATGTTAGAACGTATCCACCTCGCTATTGTGCAACAAGTCCAACAACAAGGCTCCCTGACCGCTGCAGCCGATGTGCTGCACGTTACGCAATCCGCGCTTAGCCATAGTATGAAAAAACTGGAACAGCAATTAGGTACTGATATTTGGAGACGCGAAGGCCGTAAATTAGAGTTAACTCAATCTGGACAATATTTGTTAGAAGTAGCAAATCGCGTATTACCGCAGCTAGAATTAGCTGAAGAGCGTTTGCAACAATACGCTTTAGGCGAGCGCGGTGCCCTACGAATAGGCATGGAGTGTCACCCCTGCTATCAGTGGTTATTGAAAGTCGTCTCACCTTATTTGAGTACTTGGCCAGATGTCGATGTCGATGTGAAGCAGCGCTTCCAGTTTGGTGGCCTGGGTGCATTGTTGGATTATGAAATTGATTTATTAGTAACACCCGATCCAGTCTATAAACCTGGACTCAACTTTGAAGCGGTCTTTGATTATGAGCAAGTGCTTGTGGTCGCAGAAAATCATGAGTTGGCAACTAGCGACTATATTGAGCCACATCAAATGACTAAAGAGGTGCTAATTAGCTATCCGGTGGATTTAGAACGTTTGGATATCTACAACCAATTCTTACTCCCTGCCGGTGTAACGCCAAAGCGCCACAAAAACATTGAAACCACCGATATTATGCTGCAGATGGTGGCGAGTAACCGTGGGGTCTCGGCACTACCGCGCTGGTTAGTTGAAGAATATGCGGAAAAGCTACCTATCGTACCGGTAAAACTAGGTCCCAATGGTATACCTAAGCAGATTTACCTGGGTTCACGCGATGTCGATAGTGCGGTGGATTATCTACAGGCTTTTGTAGAGTTGGCGCGGGGAACATCACATGTGGTTTAAATAGCCACGTTTATTTTGCAAATTTCTTTGAACCGGCAACACACAGCATGACCCCGATAGTGACACCCAGCATAGATATGCTCACTTGCTCATTAAGCAATAAAGCTGCTAATGCCAAGCCAAATAGAGGCTGTAGTAACTGCAATTGCCCAACACTGGCAATACCACCCTGTGCTAAACCTTTGTACCAAAAAATAAAACCGATAAACATACTAAACAGCGACACATAAGCCAAGCCTAACCAAGCTTCTCCACTGATACCCTCAAAAGAAATCGGCATATAGATAAAAGCCAGGAACATCATTAGGGGCAAAGAAAGCAATAAAGCCCAGGATATGACCTGCCAACCACCCAAGGTTTTAGTCAATTTTGCACCCTCAGCATAGCCTAGACCACAAAGCACAATGGCACCAAACATCAGAAGATCGCCCATGGGTGAGGAGCTTATTCCCTGTGATATGGCATAAGCCACTACCAACAAACTACCCAAGATAGCAAATAGCCAAAATATCGGTTTAGGACGCTCCCCACCTCTAATGATGCCAAATATCGCTGTCGACACCGGCAATATACCAATGAACACAAGGGAGTGCGCTGACGTAATGTACTGCAATGCTAAAGCAGTCAATAATGGAAAACCAACTACCACGCCGATCGCAGCAATAAACAATGAAAAAAGCTGATCTTTGTCTGGTCGTTTTTGCTTAAAGATTAACAATGCAATGAGTGCAAGTAGACCTGCTATGGTAGCTCTCGCCAAGGTCAGGAAGATAGGATCAAAATCTATAATCGCTACTTTTGTGGCTGGTAATGAGGCACTAAATATTAACATCCCAATAAAACCATTGAGCCAGCCCTGTCCTGTCGTATCTTTTTGTGTTGTTGTATTCATTATCTTGTGATTGTTGATTTTATTGGATGTAAATCATGAAGTTTTAATTATTTATTTTTCATGCTAAAGCATCTCAAAGTATATCCAAAAAATGACCTTGTTATGAATAATACTTTAAGAATAAAGAGTTCATCTGAGTTTTGCTCTTTTGAAGAGCCTATGCCATAATTGATAGGCTAAGCAGTACATTTCAAGTCTCTCCTCTATTCTCGCTTTACCACCTCACTTTCAGTGCCAACAGGAGCGGATCAATTGAATCATTTTTTCACTACTCTAATAACTTATGATGATGCCCTGCCACTAATGAACTAGCTTGGCGTAATTGATACTTTACGTCAAGGTCATCGAATGGCACGCCCTCAAATTGGCGATCTACTCTTAGGGTCCGCATATGCAAATTTGCTTAACCGAGCCGCCTACATCAAAGAACTTGGCTATGCGGTAAAAGCAGA
>JAAZFX010000230.1 GCA_012511555.1 Alcaligenaceae bacterium
CCAAAGGCTTGGGTCGCTAGCCGAACACCCCAATCGCTACCACCAATGCCGATATGAACAATATTGCGCCAACGACGATCGTTATCCACCCGGCGTACAAGTTCGAGGACGCGCAGACGCTCACTTTGGACCTCGGCCAATGGTTGCGGCTTGCGCAGCATGGTATGCCAAGCGGCGCGGTTCTCGGTGGTGTTGATGGCTTCACCATCAAATAGGGCTTGCTTAAGTGTGTCGAGCTCTCTGACTTCTAACAGCTCCTTGGTCGCTTGATTAAGAGCGGCGGAGCTGCGCTGTGCGCTTAAATCAATGCTAAGACCAGCAGCTTGTATGACTTTATGATCGTCACAGTTAATTTTGGAGTTTAAAACACTTTGTTTAAACTGCTCCCACTCAGGAAGTTGATCCAGGGATTCTAATTGTTCTAATGCGTGTGGTTTCATAAAAAATCTGCAAAAGGAGTAGCGAGTAATCGATTGTCTATCTTAATTCAGTTTTGATTTTATACTACAATAAGCAGCTAAAGAATTGAATCAAGCTAAGGCTATCAAGTACATTGACGTTTTAAAGGACAAAAATGAATCCCATTCGCAAAGCTGTATTCCCGGTGGCCGGGTTAGGTACCCGTTTTTTACCAGCAACTAAGGCCATGCCTAAAGAAATGTTGCCAGTGGTAGATAAACCTTTAATCCAATATGCGGTTGAGGAAGCGGTTAAGTCCGGCATTACCGACTTGATCTTTATTACTGGGCGTCATAAGCGTTCAATTGAGGATCACTTTGACTATATGCCGGAGTTGGAGCATGAGTTAGAACAAAAGGGTAAGCAGGAGCTACTCGATATTGTCCGTGGTATTTTGCCGAGTAATGTTAATTGCATTTACATTCGTCAACCGGCGCCTTTGGGGTTAGGCCACGCTGTTCTTTGTGCTGAGCCTGTTGTGGGTAATGAGCCTTTTGCTGTGTTGTTGGCTGATGATTTAATTGATGCAGATGTGCCTGTGACTCAGCAGTTAATTGATGTGGCACATGCTTTTGGCGGTAGTGTGTTGGGTACTCAAATTGTTGAGCCTGCTGAAACTAAAAAGTACGGTATCATCGCTGGCAAATCACTTGATGATAAGGTGCGTCATGTGGAGCAGATCGTCGAGAAGCCTAATCCCGAAGATGCGCCTTCAAATTCGGCAGTTGTGGGTCGTTATATTTTAGAACCTGAGATTTTTGAGCATCTGCGACATACTCAACAGGGGGCAGGTAACGAGATCCAGCTCACTGACGGTATCGCTTCCATGTTGCAAAGCCGTAAAGTCTTTGGTTGTGACTACGAGGGTGTTCGTTATGATTGCGGTTCTAAAGAAGGTTTTTTCCGTGCCAATATCGCTTTAGGCCAAAAGTATCACGGCCTGACGTTTGAAGATTAGTTATCGCGATGAATATTTTAGATCGTTTAGTTTCTCAGCTTGCGCTTGAGCAGGTTGATGAGATGCGCTAT
This sequence comes from Alcaligenaceae bacterium, assembly GCA_012511555.1. Taxonomy (GTDB): domain Bacteria; phylum Pseudomonadota; class Gammaproteobacteria; order Burkholderiales; family Burkholderiaceae_B; genus Oligella. The sequence goes on from JAAZFX010000230.1 coordinate 1,489, forward strand.
GTGGGGCGCAGTACAGATATCTTTCTTTCGGGCCGCGTGTTTGGCGGTCAGGTCTTGGGTCAAGCCTTGATGGCAGCCAATTATACGACACCGGATGATCGTTTTGCCCATTCCATGCATGCTTACTTTGTGCGTGCTGCTGACGCTTCACTGCCAATTGAGTATGCCGTAGAAAATATTCGCGATGGGGGCAGCTTCTCTGTGCGTAGAGTAAGTGCCAGCCAGCAGGGCAAGTTTATTTTTACTTTGTCCTGTAGTTACCAAACTGTAGAAGAAGGCTTAGAGCATCAAGTAGTGATGCCTGCAGCCCCTGCGCCGGAGGATTGTGCATTAGAGCAGGATGTACAACAGAGATTGGTCGAGAAGATTGGTGTGACTAAGTGGAATGCCCGCCTAAAGCGTGAAAGGCCTCTAGAAGTGCGTCTAGTGCATCCTGAGTTGCAATTAGAACTTGGTCATCATGAGCCCAAGACCATGTATTGGATTAGGGCAAATGGCGTGATGCCGGACGATCAACGTTTACATCAAGGTATGCTGGCTTATGTGTCGGATTTTTATTTGATGAGTACGGCCTTGTTGCCTCATGCCAAGAGGCATTTTGATCCGAATATGCAAATGGCGAGTCTTGATCATGCCCAGTGGTTTCACCGACCTATCAATATGAATGAGTGGGTGCTTTATGTGGCTGAGTCTACTTCAGCACAAGCTGCGCGCGGCTTAGTCCATGGCACTTTCTTTAATCAGGCGGGTGAATTGATTTCGAGCGCAGCCCAGGAAGGCTTAATGAGACAACGAGCGGTTAAATGAGTACACAAAATTGTCATCTAATTTTGCTAGACTCATTTATCTAATTCCATTAAGCTATTAAACTAATATTGCATAAAAGATTTCTTACATAAGATTGATCATTAATACAATCTTATTTATACATCAAATTTTCATTTAGAGGTTTAGCTTAAACACGTATGATCGGTGTTCTGATTATTTTATTTTTAATTTTGGTCAATGGCGTTTTTGCCATGTCCGAAATCGCCCTTGTATCTGCCAAGCGTATGCGCTTACAGCAGCAGGCAGACCAAGGTAATGTGTCTGCGGCTGCAGCTCTTCTTTTAGTAGATAACCCAAGTCGTTCTCTCTCTACAATTCAGATTGGTATCACGCTAATCGGCATCTTTATGGGGGCCTTTGGTGAGGCCTCAATCGTTACTCATCTCGCACCTGTATTTGAAGGTCTTGGTCTTAGTGAACAAACGGCTAGAGCGGTTGCTATGTCTTTGGTCGTGTTGGGTATTACCTTCTTTTCTTTGATTTTTGGTGAGTTAGTGCCAAAGCGCGTAGCGATGAATCATGCTGAGGGTATTGCGACCTTTGTTGCTCGTCCAATGACTATCTTATCCAAAGTGATGGCGCCTTTCGTGTGGATTTTATCAGTGGTGACTGACTTGGTCTTAAAGTTACTACGGGTAGATAGCAAGGATGACCAACTGACCGAAGAGGATATCAGCGGTATTTTAAAAGAGGGTGCCACTGCCGGCCTTTTTGAAAAAACAGAGCATGATATTGTTACTCGCGCGCTTAGCTTGGATGATCAAAGTGCTCTGACCATCATGACACCGCGTAATGATGTTGATTATATTGATCTACAGAATCCACTTAATGAAACCTTGTTATATATCGCTGATAGTAGTTATTCGCGCTTTCCGGTCTGTGATGGCGGATTGGACAATATCGTTGGGGTGATAGATGCCGGTACACTTTTCGAGCAGCAAATTCGTGGTCAAACCATCGATATTAGAGCGTTGGTGACACCTGCGCGTTTTGTTCCTGAAACCAACTCAGCCATGGATATTTTGGAGTCGTTCCAGGAGTATCGTACTGAGATGCTCATAGTGATCAATGAGTATGGGGAACTTGAGGGATTAGTCACGTTGCGTGATGTTCTCAAGGTATTAGTAGGCTATAAAATTCCTATGCACGATGACGGTGAGTTGGAGATTGTGCAGCGTAAGGATGGATCGTGGCTGATTGACGGCGGAGTGACTCTTGACCGCTTTAATGAGCTTTTTCTGGTTAACTTAAAATTCCCCGATCACGAAGATAACTATCATACTCTGGCTGGTTTTGTTTTAAATCAGTTGGGACGAATTCCTTCAGAAGCTGAGAGCTTTGAGTGGGAAGGTTTTTATTTTGAGGTGGTTGATATGGATAGGTATCGTATTGATCGCCTATTGGTCAAGACACCACAAAAAGCCTCGGATATTGCTACCGAATCAGAATAATTGCCTCAATATCTATTTTTACTAAAGCCTAAGCTACTGACGAGCTTAGGCTTTTTTTAAATTTCTTCTAATGATTCTAAACCGAGCAGATCGTTAATTACTACACTGCGATATTGTAATTCTATCAAACCGGCCTCGGCGAGTTTTTTTAATGCACCGTTGGTACGCTGTCTGGAAACGCGCGCTAAGTAGCCAATTTCTTCTTGAGTGATATTTAACTGGCGATTATAGTTATCATCAGCATAGTTGGGCATACGCACTAATTCAGCAATACAACGAGCTACTCGAATGTCTGCATTAAACAAACGATCGGATTCTATGCGACCGATAAATTGACCCATGCGATGGTTAAATTGGTCGAGTAAAAAACGGTTAAAGGCAATGCTATTATCCAGCAGCCAGAAAAACGTGTCTATCGGCATTTTTGCAATCATGCTATCACGTAGCGTGACTAAATCATAGCGTCTGGTCTCATGTTTTAGTAAAGCGCCTTCACCTACCCAGCCACCGGGAGGGACGCCGGTTAAGGAGGCTAGCTTTCCATCAGCAGTGCCTACAGAAATCCGTACTAAACCGTCAATTACGCCGATCCAGTGGCGGGATGGATCACCTTTTCTTACAATAAAAGCACCAGAGGGATGCTCTTGTAAAAGGGTTTCGTCGATGACGCGCTGTTGCTGCTCGGCAGTTAAAATGGTGAACCATGGAGTATTGGATAAACGACTTCTAAGCATCAGTACTTTCCCTAAAAACTGGTTAAATGTCACTATAGGAACAATTAGATTACATTTAAAAGCATATATTTTCAATGTAATTATTGCAAATAGTAAATTTTTAACATAGTGCTTAAGCCACGCTTACACTTTTTAAAAATAATTAAAAGAACCATATTAAGGAGACAATTAGATATGGTCACTCAGCAAAATACGGCAGATACTTTTGCCAAGTTGCTTTTAAAGCATGCTAAGGAGCGCCCGACGCAACCAGCCATGCGTGAGAAGGACTTAGGTATTTGGCAGACAATCTCTTGGGCCGCTATGGCCGATGAGGTGAAAAAGCTTGCTCATGGTTTGATGAGCTTAGGTGTGCAAAAGGGCCAACACGTTGCGATTGTCGGTGAAAACCGTCCACGTCTGTATATGAGCATGATGGCGGCCCAGAGTTTGGGTGCTATTCCGGTACCTATGTACCAGGATGCAGTAGCCCAAGAGATGGTCTATGTGCTTAAAGATGCCGAAGTGGGCGTGGTGGTAGTAGAGAACCAAGAGCAAGCCGACAAGATGCTTGAGGTTCAGGAGCAATTACCACTTTTACGCCATGTTGTTTATGATGATCCTCGTGGCATGCGTAACTACACCGAGGACTTGTTAATTGCTTATACGGATTTATTAAAGCAGGGGCAGGAGCATCTTCAGCAGAATCCGGAACTGTTTATGCAGCAAGTAGAAGCGATCAATACTGATGATGCGGCAGCCATGTTCTATACCTCAGGAACTACCGGCAATCCCAAGGGTGTTGTTTTGACTCATCATGCATTGATTGATCGTGCTGCTGTGATTGAGCGTCTGGAAGGGCTGTCCGTAAAAGAAGACGTCTTGGCATACCTGCCGCCAGCCTGGATTGGTCAGAATATGTTCTCTTACACGCAGTTTTTGGTGACAGGTTTTACGGTTAATCATCCGGAATCTCCCAATACAGTGTCGATTGATATGCATGATATTGGGCCGACATATTATTTCTCTCCTCCGCGAGTGCTTGAAGAGTTGCTGACTACGGTGAGTATTCGTATGGAGGATGCGAGTCGTTTTAAAAAGAGACTCTATAAATACTTTATGAAGGTCGCTGCACAGACCGGTCAGCGTATTTTAGACAAAAAATCAGTAGGACTTAAGGACCGTGTCTTATACACACTAGGGAATTTCTTTGTCTATGCGCCATTGCGTAATTCACTCGGTATGAATCGCGTCAAAGTGGCTTATACGGCAGGTGAAGCTATTGGCCCTGACTTGTTTAGATTCTATCGTTCTATTGGCGTGAATTTAAAGCAACTCTATGGTTCAACGGAGACTTCGGTTTTTGTTTGTGTACAGGAGGATGGTCATGTTGAGGCGGATACAGTCGGTCCACCATGTGAAGGGGTGGAGTTGCGTATTGCTGATACGGGTGAAGTTCAGATTAAAAGTCCGGGCTTATTCCGTGAGTACTATAAAAACCCTCAATCTACAGTTGAGTCCTTTACTGAGGATGGTTGGTATCACACTGGGGATGCAGGTATTTTGACCGACGATGGCCAGTTAAAAATTATTGACCGTGCCAAGGACGTCGGCAAGCTTAACGATGGTCGTATGTTTGCTCCCAAGTATATGGAAAATAAACTTAAATTCTTCTCCTTTATTAAGGAGGCAGTGGTTTTCGGAGCTAATAAAGACTATTGTACCGGCTTTATTAATATCGATTTAGAGGCGGTTGCTAACTGGGCAGAGCGTCGTAGTTTGGCCTATGCCGGTTATACCGATTTGGCCTCTAAAAAAGAGGTTTATGCCTTAATCAAAGAGTGTGTTGAAGAAGCTAATGCTGATGTGGCGAGAGATGAGCAGTTGTCAGGTCTGCAGCTCCATCGTTTCTTAATACTGCATAAAGAACTCGATCCGGACGATGGCGAATTAACACGTACACGTAAAGTTCGTCGTAATTTCATAGTTGATAAATATGGTGTATTAATTGATGCCCTCTTTGAAGGTAAGTCTAGCCAATACATCGAAACAGAAGTGCGCTATGAAGACGGTCGTATCGGTAAAATCAGTGCTGATCTCAAAATTGAGTCAGCCAAAGTGGTTACGGTATAAGGGGGCGATAAATGCAGCATCAACGTAAAATTGGTGAGGTTATCCTGGACCTAGATAGCATTTCGCTTTCTTTTGGTGGGGTAAAGGCACTCACAAATATTTCTTTCAATATTAAAGAGCATGAAATCCGGGCGATTATCGGCCCTAACGGTGCAGGTAAGAGCTCCATGCTTAACGTTATTAATGGTGTTTACACACCACAAGAGGGCAAAATTACGCTAGATGGCGTAGTTTTCGAGAAAATGACCCCACATCGTGCAGCGACTAGAGGTATAGGTCGTACTTTCCAAAACCTTGCCTTATTTAAGGGTATGAGTGTGTTGGATAACATCATGACCGGTCGTAATTTACGTATGAAAAGCAGTATTCTCTCTCAGGCTTTCCGAATCTTCGGTGCTGAGAAAGAAGAGATTAAACATCGTGAATTTGTTGAAAATATCATTGATTTCCTGGAAATCCAGGCTTACCGTAAAGTGCCAGTGGGGCGTTTGCCTTATGGTTTACAAAAGCGGGTTGACTTGGGTCGAGCCTTGGCGATGGAACCAAGACTCTTACTGTTAGATGAGCCGATGGCAGGTATGAATATCGAGGAAAAGCAGGATATGTCGCGCTTTATTCTGGATGTTAACGACGAGTTCGGTACGACAATTGTTTTAATTGAGCACGATATGGGCGTAGTGATGGATATTTCTGATCGAGTGGTTGTTCTGGACTACGGTAAAAAAATTGGTGATGGCACGCCGGATGAAATACGCAATAACGAAGAGGTTATTCGGGCGTATCTTGGTGCTCAAGAGTAAGGAGGGGCCAACATGTCTTATTTTTTAGAAACTCTTTTTGGCGGCCTCATGAGTGGCATGATGTACGCCTTAATCGGATTGGGTTTTGTGTTGATTTTCAAGGCCTCCGGTGTCTTTAACTTTGCACAAGGCGCTATGGTTTTGGTTGCCGCTTTGTCAATGGCGCGATTCTCTGTGTGGTTGCCGCAGTGGTTGGGTTTTGAGAGCATGATTTTGGCTAATGTATTGGCCTTTATTGTCAGTGCTATTTTGATGATTATCTTTGCCATCGTTGTTGAACGTTTAGTGTTGCGGCATTTGGTCAATCAGGAAGCGACAGCGTTATTGATGGCGACTTTAGGGATTAGTTATTTCTTGGATGGCTTTGGTCAGACCTTATTCGGTAGTGCCATGTACACCATTGATGTAGGTATGCCAAAGGATCCTTTGTTTGTCTTGGATGGTGTTTTTGAGGGTGGGATATTGCTAAGTCTTGAGGACTTAACAGCTGCCGTTATTGCGGCAGCGTTAGTTGCGGTATTGGCCTTGTTCTTCCAATTCACACCTACCGGTCGAGCCTTGCGCGCAGTGGCAGATGATCATCAGGCTGCACAATCCATTGGTATTCCATTAAATAGAATCTGGATTATTGTTTGGGCAGTCGCAGGTTTGGTTGCTTTGGTTGCGGGTATTATCTGGGGCTCAAAGTTCGGTGTGTCATTTACTCTGTCTACCGCAGCACTACGTGCTTTACCAGTGGTTATTCTGGGTGGTTTGACTTCTGTGCCCGGAGCGATTGTCGCTGGTTTGATCATCGGTGTCGGTGAAAAGCTGTCAGAAGCTTATTTAGGTCCCTTCTTGGGTGGTGGTATCGAAAACTGGTTCGCCTATGTACTGGCTTTAGTGTTCTTATTATTTAGACCACAAGGCTTGTTCGGCGAGAAGATTATCGACCGTGTTTAGTTAAGGCCTGAGGAGTATAAAAATGTTTTATCGTGAAAATGGTCAATTTAAAACCAGTTATAGAGCGGATCAGCAGATTTTTCCGATTCGTCAGGATCGCGTTGCGATTTTATTAATCATCGCCTTTGCTTTGTTTGTGGTGCCGTTATTTGCTACTAACTATTTTTTAAGTGCCATCTTAATTCCTTTTTTGATTTTGTCTTTAGCAGCTATTGGACTTAATGTCTTAGTCGGTTATTGTGGACAGATCTCTTTGGGTAGTGGCGCCTTTATGGCGGTAGGAGCTTATGTAGCCTGGAACTTCGGTGTACGAATTCCGGAAATTCCCTTTATTGTCCAAATTCTAATTGGTGGTTTTGGGGCAATGCTTTTCGGAATTCTTTTTGGTATTCCAAGTTTGAGAATTCGTGGCTTATATTTGGCTGTAGCGACACTTGCTGCACAGTTTTTTGTTGATTGGTTGTTCTTAAGAATTCCTTTCTTAACAAACTATTCAGCTTCGGGCAGTGTGTCAGTGGGTCGTTTGGATTTCTTCGGCTTACCGGTACAAACACCATTACAAAAGTATATTTTCGTACTCTTGGTGGTGATTGTCCTGGCGTTATTAATTAAAAACTTGGTGCGTGGTGCGATTGGTCGTGAGTGGATGGCGATTCGGGATATGGACGTTGCTGCATCGGTGATAGGTATCCGTCCGATGTATGCCAAGTTAAGTGCTTTTGCAGTCAGCTCCTTCATTATCGGTATTGCTGGTGCTTTGTGGGGCTATATACACTTGGGATCATGGGAGCCTTTGGCCTTTGATTTAAACCGTTCATTACAACTTTTATTTATGGTGATTATTGGCGGTTTAGGTTCTATAGCGGGTAGTTTTTTCGGTGCGGCTTTTATTGTGCTACTACCCATTTTATTAACTCGTATTCCGGAACTTTTCGGCTTAAATATACCTGTCGATACGGCAGCACATATTGAACATATGATTTTTGGTGCTTTAATCGTGTTTTTCCTAATTGTTGAACCACATGGTTTAGCGAGACTATGGGCCATTGCACGTGAAAAACTCAGAATCTGGCCATTCCCGCACTAAACATCACGTGATAAACAGCTACATCAAGAAGAGCGAATTTTTAAACTAAAAAATAGATATAAATCTAATTAAAAAACATTTACTTCATTTAAAGGAGACAAGGATGAAGAAAATTATCGTAAAAACATTAGCTGCCTCAATGGTAGTTGCAGGTACTTTCGGCGTGAGTGCTGCGCTTAAAGCACAGACTGCGGCTGAACAATATGTACCACTTTTAACTTATCGTACAGGCTCCTTTGCGCCTTTAGGGATTGCTTGGGGTGACGGCAAGATCGACTACCTGGAGTTAGTTAATGCCCAAGGTGGTATTAATGGTGTAAAGATTCGCTTTGAGGAGTGCGAAACTGCTTATGCTACAGACCGTGGTGTGGAGTGTTATGAGCGCATGAAACATGCTCATGGTGGTGCCGCATCTTTTGATACACAATCTACAGGTATTACCTTTGCGGTAACTGACCGGGCGCCTGATGATAAGGTTGTTGTGCAAACAACCGGTTACGGTTTATCTCAATCTGCTGCCGGCGCCTATTTCGAGTGGAACTTCCCATTATTAGGTCACTACTGGACTGCTGCAGATGTTGCTATTCAACATATTGCCGAGCAGATGGGTGGTTTTGACCAGCTTAAGGGTAAGAAAATTGCCCTGGTTCATCATGACTCACCGTATGGTAAGGAGCCAATTCCTTTATTACAAAAACGAGCAGAAGCTCATGGTTTTGAACTACTGATTTATCCGGTAACAGCACCCGGTGTAGAGCAGAAATCGACATGGTTGCAGATTCGTCAACGACGCCCTGATCAAGTGATCTTGTGGAGTGCCGGTGTGATGACGCCAACTGCTATTCGTGAAGCTCAGGCGACAGGCTATCCACGTGACAAAATGCTGGCGATTTGGTGGGCCGGTTCTGAAAATGACGTAAAAGACATTGCTCAAGTGGCTAAGGGCTACAAGACGATTACCTTACATAACTCAGTAGGCAAGGACTTTGGTGTTTATCAAATGCTGGAAGATAACGTCTACGCTAAGGGTAAAGGCATGGGTAAGGGTAATGGCACTCATGGCACCATCGCTTATAACCGTGGCATGATGATTTCTTTCTTGACCGTTGAAGCAATTCGTACCGCTCAAGAGAAGTTTGGAGAAGGTCAACACATGACGCCTGAACAGATCCGTTGGGGCTTTGAAAACTTGAATATTGACGATGCCCGCTTAGAAGAAACTGGTATGGCCGGTATGGTTCGCCCTGTTCGTACGACGTGTGAAGACCACGTTGGTGGTGACTGGGCTCGTATTGCGCAGTGGAACGGTTCGGATTGGGAGGTCATCTCAGACTGGATGCAGGCAGATCAAGAGTTTGTTGCGCCACTCGTTCAACAAGAAGCCGAGAAGTATGCTGCCTCTAAAGGCATTACCCCTCGCGATTGCTCGACCGTAGAGTAATTTAATATCTTAAACAGTAGTTGGAGGTTGTTATGCAAAGCCAAGTAACACAAGAGAGCCAAACGGCCGTTGCGGCAGTACCCGAGAGCGAAATTATTTTGGATGTTAACGGCATCGAGGTCATTTATAACCACGTTATATTGGTGTTAAGAGGGGTTTCTCTGGCAGTACCTAAGGGGAAAATTGTCGCTCTATTAGGCGCTAATGGCGCCGGTAAAACGACTACCTTGCGTGCGATCTCCAACTTGCTGAAAAGTGAACGCGGAGAAGTCACCAAGGGCTCCATTAGCTACAAAGGCGAAGAGATCCAAAACTTGACTCCCGCTGATTTAGTTAAGCGTGGCGTGATCCAAGTGATGGAGGGGCGTCATTGTTTTGAGCACTTGACCATCGAAGAGAATCTACTCACTGGAGCCTATACGCGTAATATCAGTCGAGGTGATTTAGAAGCCAGTCTGGATATGGTTTATCAGTACTTCCCACGTCTTAAAACACGTCGTACGAGCCAAGCCGGCTACACCTCAGGCGGCGAACAACAAATGGCAGCCATTGGCCGTGCGTTGATGGCTAATCCGGAGATGATTTTATTAGATGAGCCTTCAATGGGGTTGGCACCTCAAATCGTGGTTGAGATTTTTGAAATTGTCCGTGATTTAAATACTCGTGAGGGTGTGAGTTTCTTATTAGCTGAGCAAAATACGAATATCGCTCTACGTTATTCTGACTATGGTTACATTCTGGAAAGTGGTCGTGTGATGCTTGATGGTACGGCAGAAGAGCTTTTAAACAATGATGATGTAAAAGAGTTCTATCTAGGTATCGAGAGTGGTGACCGCAAGAGTTTCCGTGATGGTAAGTTTTATCGCCGTCGTAAGCGTTGGTTAGCCTAAAGGAGAGGGCGTATATATGGGTAACACAGTAAAGCAATGCGTCAGTGAAAATTCATCGCCATACTATAGTGCACGTGAAACGAGAGAAGTTGATGAGCGAGAGTTCGAGCTGTTATCTCAACTGCGTCATAATTTGCGGGCTTTAATGGCATCGACACCACGTTTAGCTGAGCAGCTTGATGGTATTGATATTAATAGTTTGCAGTCACGTGATGATTTAGCGAAAATTCCAGTCATCCGTAAATCTACCTTAATGAAGCAGCAGCATGCTTTACGCGGTGCCGAGAAGATTGGTGAAGCGGTTTTTGGTGGCTTTACTCCTATTTCGTGGGGTCAAGTAGCACGAGTTTATGCTTCGCCTGGTCCTATCTATGAGCTGGATACCAATCGTCCTGACTATTGGCGTATGGCTCAAGCGTTGTATGCTGCAGGTATTCGACCGGGTATGCTGGTGCATAATTGCTTTTCTTATCACTTTACACCTGCGGGCAATATGCTTGAAAGTGGTGCTTTAGCACTTGGTTGTACCGTATTTCCGGGTGGCATTGGGCAGACTGAATTACAGGTCAAAACCATGCTTGATTTACGTCCGGAAGCGTATACCGGAACCCCCAGTTTTTTAAAAATTATTATTGAAAAAGCTGAAGAGTTAGGTGAAAAACTGGATAGTTTAAAGCATGCGGTTTTGACCGGTGAAGCCTTTACTCCAACAATGCGGGCATGGTTTGCAGAGCGAGGGATTGATGGCTATCAGTGCTATGGCACAGCAGATTTAGGACTAATTGCCTATGAAACTAGTGCGCGTGATGGCCTCGTAGTAGGCGAGGACATTATCCTTGAGATTGTACGTCCGGGAACAAATGAGGCAGTAGCAGTTGGTGAGGTTGGCGAGATTGTGGTTACAACCTTAAATCCAGATTATCCGTTACTGCGCTTTGGCACGGGTGATATGTCCATGATTCTCAGCGAGCCTTCGCTATGCGGACGTACTAATATGCGTATTAAGGGTTGGATGGGGCGTGCAGATCAGAGTATCAAGGTACGCGGTATGTTCATACACCCTGAACAAGTGGCTGAGTTAAGTAAACGCTTAGGTGGTGCCGGCAAAGCGCGTATGGTCGCTAATGGTAAGGTCGGCAGTGATAACCTGATCCTACAGCTTGAACGAGCAGAAAATGTAGATGAGGCTTGGCTGGCTAAGGCTGAATCAGTGGCCCGTGAGGTAGTGAAGTTACGTACAGCCATTGAGGTTGTAGCAGTGGGCTCGTTACCCAATGACGGTTTGGTCATTGAAGATAGTAGGGACTATGAGTAGGTAGTTAAATGAAGAATGGCAAGGAGATGAAAAACCTTGCCATTTTTTTTTGAGCTAAAACGATTTGATTAAACCTGTTGGGCTTCTTTAATTGCTTCACGTTCAGCTTTTTTAAGCTTGGTTTTAATGCGGTTTTGCTTGAGGTTTGACAAGTGCTCTACGAAGACTTTGCCAACTAGGTGGTCGAGCTCGTGTTGTATGCAAATCGCTAATAGGCCATCAGCATCAAGCGTGTATTTCTCACCCTGTTCATTGAGTGCTTCAACCGTTACCTCAGAAGCGCGCTCGACCTTGTCATAAATGCCGGGGACGGATAAGCAGCCCTCTTCGTAGATGGTTTTGTCGTCACTACGCGCAGTGATTTGCGGATTAATCAGAACCAATAAGTCATTGCGCTCTTCGGAAACATCAATCACGACAATACGCTCATGAATATCAACTTGGGTGGCAGCTAGACCAACACCCTCAGCATCGTACATGGTCTCAGCCATGTCTTTGACAATCTGGCGAACGCGATCATCAACTTCCGCAACTGGCTTAGCGATCTTGTGCAAGCGAGGATCCGGGTACTTTAAAATAGGTAATAATGCCATTGTTTAATAGATAAAAAATCAATAATATTCGTTTATTTTAACATTTTAAGATAGATGTTTTGAGCCATGTTGTGAAAACGGATCAATGATAATGGCAAAATATATAAAACGCTAAGATTAGCGTGATGGTATTTTTGAGGATGTTGGATGTCTGCTATTCAAATTGAGGAAATTAAAGCGTGGCTACGCTTTAGTATGGAGCCGGGTATTGGTTCGGTGACTGGTCGGGAGTTGTTGAGCAAGATTGGTTTACCACAGTTGATTTTTGATGCTTCTTATTCAACTTTAGAGTCTTTTTGTCCACCTAAGTTAGCTCGACAGTTAAGCTCTGCAGCTAGTGATGAGATAGAGGCCCGCATAGAGCTTACTTTACAGTGGCTGCAAAGCAGTCCTTTGCATGGTATTTTGACTTGGCCGGATGAGATATTTCCAAGGGAGTTGTTTGACCTGCATGATGCACCGTTTTTGCTTTATTATGCTGGTCAAATTGAAACCTTAGCCAAGCCTAAATTGGCGATTGTTGGTTCCCGTCATTCCACTGCCGGGGGCAATGATAATGCGCGTGCTTTTGCGCGGTATTTTGCTAATAATGGCTGGGCTGTGGTTAGTGGTTTAGCCTATGGCATTGACAAGGCAGCCCATGAAGGGGCGTTAGCTTCAGGAGCTCCAGCTGCAACTATTGCAGTGATGGCGACGGGTTTAGATATTGTTTATCCCGGCGAACACACAGAGTTGGCAGTACGAATTCGTGAGAACGGTCTATTGCTTAGTGAGTATGGTATTGCTATGCAGGCCAATACTTTTCATTTCCCTCAGCGTAATCGTATCGTCGCAGGTTTAAGTCAGGGAGTTTTAGTCGTTGAAGCAGCTCGTCGCAGTGGTTCTCTAATTACTGCTAAGCAAGCGTTGGAGTATGGTCGTGAGGTCTTTGCTATTCCGGGCTCTATTCACTCGCCCTTGGCTAGGGGTTGTCATCAGTTAATACGTGAGGGGGCAAAGTTGGTTGAGCGGGGTGTTGATATCGAAGAGGAGTTAAGGGCAGCAGAAAGGCCTTAGTAAAAGTGAGAAGAAAGAGAGCACTTCAAAAATGCTCTCTTCAAGACTGATGGGTGTGATTAATATGTAGCACACTTGGCAATCATGGCGCGGCCAACACTACTAGCGTTTTGGCGACCAATAATATCAGAAATCCACTGACCTATTTGTACTGTTTTATCTAAATCCATGCCCGTTTCAATACCCATGCCGTGGAGCATATAGAGTACATCTTCGGTGGCTACATTACCGGTCGCACCCTTAGCGTAAGGGCAGCCGCCCAAGCCTGCGACAGATGAGTGGAAGATATTAATCCCGGCTTGCATAGAGGCGAGGATGTTTGCCAGGGCTTGTCCGTAAGTATCGTGGAAATGACCGGCAATTCTTTCTTTGGGGACGATTTCAGTGACTCTACTCATCACCTCATAAACTTGAGCAGCTGTAGCTACACCGATGGTGTCAGCAATGTCGATTTCATCACAGCCTAAATCCTGCATGCGTTTGGTGACGTCAAGTACGGACTCAATGCTGACTTTGCCCTGATAAGGACAGCCAAAAGAGGTGCTGATACTGGCGCGAAGCAGTACGCCAGCGTCTTTAGCCAAGCGCGCCACATCGCTGAAGCGTTCGATGGATTCGGCGATAGAGCAGTTGATATTTTTTTGTGAAAATGCCTCACTGGCAGCTCCGAATATTACCACTTCATCAGCGCCGTTAGCTAAGGCACCTTCGAGGCCACGAACATTGGGCGTGAGGGTGGCATAAACTACACCAGGCTTGCGCTCTATGCCCTGTATTACCTCACTGGCATCGGCCATTTGTGGAACCCATTTAGGGGAAACAAACGAGGCGGCCTCAATTTTGGGTGCGCCCGCATCAACTAAGCGGTTGACTAATTCAATCTTGGTTGCTGTCGCAACAAACTCTTTTTCATTTTGTAGGCCATCACGCGGACCCACCTCAACAACCGTTACCTTTTTTGGAAAATCCATTTTGTCTACACTCCAGTTTGTTTATTATTTATAAATTGATTTTAAACGATCTGTTAGTACCAATTCGTATCGATGAAGCAATTTTTTTTGTTTATTTAA
>JAAZFX010000004.1 GCA_012511555.1 Alcaligenaceae bacterium
ATATTCATTTTTAAATAAAGGTGTAATTATGCAAAATAATAATATTCCTGATAGTCGTGGAAGTAATTATTTTAGGATAGATCATTATTCAGAGCCTTTGCTCCGCACTTATTTGCCAACTGAGTTATTTGAACATTTACTGCCAGTATTTAACAAACTTGGACAGCAGATTGGCGATTCTCTTGATGAATTAGCAGATATTGCTGATAAAAATCCGCCAACTCTGACTGTGCGCAAACGTTCAGGCACAGATGGTGATGCCATTCATAAGCACCCGGCTTACATTGAGTTGGAAAAAGTGGCTTATTCTGAATTAGGCCTAGCTGCCATGTCTCATCGTAAAGGGGTATTGGATTGGCAGGATACTTTTCCTCCTGCTGCGAAATACGCACTATCACATTTATTTGTTCAAGCCGAGTTCGGATTATGTTGTCCAGTCAGTATGACTGACTCATTGGCTCGCACTTTGAAAAAGTATGGCACTCCCGAATTGGTAGATCACGTGTTACCGCAAGTGACGAACCAAGACTTTGACCAACTAGCGCAGGGTGCTATGTTCATGACAGAGCAAGCTGCAGGCTCGGATGTAAGTGCTACAGAAACGATAGCAGTGTCGGCCGAAGATGGTGGTTGGCGTCTATCTGGCGACAAGTGGTTTTGTTCTAATCCTGATGCCGGTTTTGCGATGGTATTAGCGCGCAGCGAAGAAGAAGCGGGTTTAAAAGGTGTTTCACTCTTTCTTTTACCTAAAATCAAGCCTGATGGGCAGCAAAATAATTATCGCATTTTACGACTTAAGGATAAGTTAGGTACACGTTCGATGGCGAGTGGAGAAATTCGCTTAGAAGGCGCTTTTGCTTGGTTGGTGGGAGAACGTGGTCGCGGCTTTCAGCAAATGGCCGATATGATCAATAATTCTCGCTTGTCTAATGGCATGCGTGCGGCTGGTTTAATGCGTCGCGCGGTCAGTGAAGCTATTTATTTTAGTCAACATAGAACTGCCTTTGGCAAAAAGATAATTGAGATGCCGTTAATGCAACGTCAATTGGTGAAAATGATTATGCGTGCAGAACAAGCTCGTTCTGTTATGTTCCAGACTGCACAAGCGCTTGAAAAATCGGATAGTAATGATACAGAGGCCAAAAGCTTGGTGCGTATTTTGACGCCGCTTATTAAATTCCGCGCCTGCCGCGATGCGCGAGTAGTGACTGGAGATGCCATGGAAGTTCGCGGTGGTTGTGGATATATCGAAGAATGGACTGAACCGCGGTTGGTGCGTGATGCACACTTGGGCTCTATTTGGGAGGGAACCAGCAATATTGTTGCACTGGATGTGTTACGAGCGATTCAGAAAAGCGATGGACTCGCCGCCTTAAAACGACACACACAGTTTTTATTAGAAAATGGCATGCCTTGCGAAGAGTCGTTAATCGAGCTGCAGGCTGATTGCATTAATAAAGCCTTTGCCCTAGCAGCAGATGCCGCTGCTAGTCATGTCCCTGAAAAGGCAAGACAAGTAGGGAGTGCTTTATATAACGTTATTTCAATTGCCGCGATGCGTTGGGAGGCCAAGCAAACAGGTATGGAATCACGTAATTTACTGGCTGACCAAGTTTTGTTACACAGACTGGCACCTAAAGATCCGCTGACAGAGGAGTCATTCTGCGAACAAAACGAGGCAATTTTGGCTTATGCCTTGTAAATTTAAAAAAATATTAAGGAGACAATAAATGAAGAATACTATTAAAGTACTGATGCTAGCATCTACCCTAACGGTGATTGCACCATTAACAGCTCATGCCGCCGATAATTATCCATCACAAATGATCAAACTCGTGGTGCCTTTTCCGCCAGGTGGTCCCACGGATGGTTTAGCAAGAAGATTGGCACAAGAGGTTGGTGCTGAACTAAAGGCTCAGGTTGTTGTTGAAAATAGAGGTGGTGCCGGAGGTAATATTGGTTCGGAATATGTTGCTAATGCCAAACCTGATGGTTATACTATTTTATTTGGAACCTCTGGGCCACTTGCTATTAATACGAGTCTTTACCAAAAGCAGAAATATCACCCTGAAACCAGTTTTGAACCAGTGATTAAAATCGGTCATTTGCCTAATATTCTAGTCGTTCATCCATCAATTGAAGCAAATAATGTTCAAGAATTGATTGCTTTTGATAAGCAAAATCCACAGTCATTGACTTATGCATCATCGGGTAACGGTGCTTCTTCTCATTTAGCTGGAGTTTTATTTAATGATCTGGCTGGTACAGATATAAATCACATCCCGTATCGGGGCACCGGTCCTGCATTAAATGATTTATTGGGCGGCCAAGTATCTATGGCATTTACCGATATTTTAACCGCTTTACCTCATATAACTGAAGCCAAGTTAAAACCTTTAGGGCTTGCTACCGCTCAACGCTCACAAGCTTTGCCTAAACTTCAAACGATACAAGAACAAGGTTTGGATGGTTATGACGTGAGTGTTTTCTTCGGGATTGTGGCGCCTGCAAAAACTCCTGATGATGTTATTGAAAAACTCAACAATGCATTTGTGGTCGCCATGTCTGAGCCTGAGATGCAGGAAGCCTTAAGTAAACAAGGAATTGTTGAAGCTGAGCTGAAAACACCAGAAGAACTCCGAACCTTTATCAAAGAAGAGGTGGCTAAATGGAATCAAGTTATCACCGACGCTAATATTCAATTGGATTAATTTATGAACTTAAATAACTCCTATATTACTCCTTCTGCTCTGACTGGTCTGAGGGTTATTGATCTGACACGCGTCCTTGGAGGACCTTATTGCACGCAAATTTTGGCAGACCATGGTGCAGATGTTCTTAAAATAGAACCACCTTCTGGTGATGAAACCAGAATGTGGGGGCCGCCGTTTGTTGGAGATACGGCCGCTTATTTTGTTGGGATCAATAGAAATAAAGAGGGTATGAGTCTTGATTTAAGTCAGCAGGAAGGGCGTGAGTTTTTGATGTCTTTGTTGACTGATGCGGATGTTCTAGTTGAAAACTTTAAGCCAGGTACACTGGAAAAATGGGGCATTGATTATCAATATCTTAAACAGATATTTCCTAAACTTATCCATTGTTGTATTAGCGGCTTTGGAGCCGATGGGCCTTTAGGAGGTTTGCCGGGTTATGATGCGTGTGCTCAGGCGATGTGCGGTTTGATGAGTGTCAATGGTGAAAAAAATGGCGATCCTCTTAGGGTTGGTTTGCCAGTAGTCGATATGGTCACGGGCTTAAATGCAGCCATTGCTATTTTGATGGCAGTGCAGGAGCGACATAGCAGTGGTTTGGGTCAATTTCTGGATATAACTTTATACGATTGTGCGATTTCATTATTGCATCCTCATGCGTCGAATTATTTTAGTAGTGGAAATATTCCTAATAGAACGGGTAATGAGCATCCCAATATTGCTCCATATGAATCCTATGTAACAGGAAAAGGTGAGATATTTCTAGCCGTAGGCAATAATCGGCAATTTGCTAGTTTGGCGAGAAAGTTAGGTCATCCCGAATTAGCTACAGACGATCGCTTTATTAATAATGCGGATAGATTGCAGAATAGATCTGCATTGCGAGAGGAACTGTCTTCCATATTAGTAAATTATAAAGCACAAGATTTAGCTCAAGAGTTGCTGAAAGAGGGTGTACCCGCAGCCCCTATTAATAATGTGGCTCAATTATTGGATCATCCTCATACGGCTCACCGGAATATGGTAATTGATCAGGATGGTTATACGGGTATTAATACGCCGATCAAGTTGTCACGTACGCCAGCAAGGTTTAGAAAAGCGCCGCCAAGTTTGAAGGATGGTGTATATGAAGAAGGCTAGATCTAAGAAGGTGATTTTGATAAAAGCGGGTTTACTCAACTTGGACAAGTACCTACTTGCGCTATACCTTATTAAATATGAGCCATAGTAATAGCAAATATGTTTCATTAATACTACAAGATATATAGTTATCCCCTATCGACTGAGAGGCGATGAGTCGATACTGTGACTGCCAGACATAAAGGCACAGTTCATATGTGGAATCTATTTGCTACTTATGACTTTGATGTAGTGAAACTTGATATTGGTTATGGTCAAGTGCGCGGCGCCGTTGGTAACCAACAAGGAGCAGCAGCTGCAATGGGGGCGAGTAGCACGGGATTGAATAATCTATATACGCCTTTTACTGCCGGTATGCATAGTGATGGACTCCTATACACGCAAACTAATGGTTATCGTCAGCAAGCCTGGACTGTCGGTGTCACCGTACCGGTAGGGGAGGCTGGTAAGTTTTTGGCTTCTTACCAAGGAAGCCTTACTAAAAACAATGATGCTGGATTTGATGGTGCAAAAAGTAATTTAAGTATTTTTAGCTTGGGTTATGAGCATAGTCTATCTAAGCGTACATTGGTTTATGGTGTTGGTTCAATGGGTACAGGTCGCATGAAGTTTGATGATAGTGCTGCTAATCCTAAAGCAAAACTTAGAACGGCATTATTCTCAATTGGTCTACAACATAGATTCTAGTAAGCTCTATAGAAAAATCTATGAGGCGTTGTCTGACTACGTCTCATAGATTTTTAAATGTCATATGTATTAGTTTAATTCGAAGCAGAAGACTCGCCAAATTGTTCCATTCTGATTCTTTCTTTAGCATAGGCTTGTTGTGCAAATTCCTTGTATTCTTCTGGATTACGGTAGTTGAGTGGTTGGTTTAGTCGTGCGAGGGTTTCTCGTCCTTCCGGGGATTCAAGAGCGGCTTTGAAGGCATTGTGAAGAATCATCACTAAGGATTCGGGTAGTTCTTTAGGGCCTGCTATACCGTAAGGTGATTCCACAATAATATCTATGTCTTGCTCTCGTAATGTAAGAATATCAGGAAACTGAGGGATTCTCTCTGGAGTTAGCATACTTAGATAACGCATATTGCCTGCTTGAATATGAGTAGTGGCAACACCCGATAAAATGCCTGCATCAACATGTCCTCCTAAAATGCTAAGAGCTAGCTCTCCGTCGCCTTTATATGGAATAGGGGTCACATCAATTTTTAATAATTGTATTAACTCATTTAGTACTAGGCTTGGAGTTTGAATGGGACCTGCTGCACCAATAGAAATTTCATGTGGGCGTATTTTTACATCACTCAAAAACTCGTTAAGATTTTGCCAGGGAGCATCTTGTTTTACTGCCAGGCCGAACATATAGTCAGATAGTCCAATGATATAGGTTAGTGTTAACGGGTCAAAAGGAACTTTATTAATATGGGGCTCACGATAAACAGCAGCAGGCAATACTGCAATGGTATAGCCGTCTGGCTTTGCCCGGGCTAACTCTGAAGCACCAAAAATACCGTTGGCACCAGGTTTGTTTTCAATAATGATGCTTTGACCCAAAAGCGCAGAA
>JAAZFX010000256.1 GCA_012511555.1 Alcaligenaceae bacterium
ACAAGGCGCAAGTCGAGGTTAATGTAGGTGTCAGGTGGCAGATGAATCCGTAGTAGTGAGGAAGGTTGAGCCTGAGAAGCTCGGTAACGAGTCGGAGGATAAAACTAAGCCGACAGTCAGCCTAGTTTGACTGAGCAGCACATGGCCAAAAGCGTGTGTTGTTGCGAAGGGAGGAAGTACGTTATAAGTTGATGGACGATGAGGGGTATTTTGTGGTGATACACAAACCGAGTAATTATCGGGGTCTTCCTACACTGGTAAGCCGTGACAGGTGCACTGGGTAGAGAAACTGTATATGGGAGTACTTGCTTGCCCGCTGTAGTAGATTGCCTTTGGGGCTAGAACGCTACATGGCACAAGGAATAGACCGACATCATAGGGTGATTCGTTAGAGGACACAACACACATAGGTAATCAGGGTATGCGCAAGGTTTACTACAGTCTATATGGCAGGCTCCTTGATAAGGAGTTACTGCGACGAAGCTTCAAGCACGTCAAGCGAGCAGGAGGGTCGGCCGGAATAGATAGGCAGTCGCTCGGCTCGTTTGATGCTGACTTGGATAGTCACCTTGAGCAATTACTCTTAGAACTCAAGACCAAACAGTACCGCGCTCTGCCGGTGAAGCGAGTAGAGATACCGAAAGCTGATGGTGGGGTGAGGTTACTCGGGATACCGAGTGTTCGGGATAGAGTCGTTCAACAAGCCGTCAAGGAACTGCTGGCTCCGATATTTGAGGAGCAGTTCCATCCATCGAGCTTTGGCTACCGACCGCACCGTAGCTGTCATGATGCCATCAACAAAGCCACGATGTTCATTCGACGCTATCATTTGAAGCATGTGGTGGACATGGACTTGTCGAAATGTTTTGATCGACTAGACCATGAGCTCATCATCAAGCAGATAAAGAAGCGAGTCGTGGACAGCAGTCTCTTGGGTTTAATTAACCAGTTTCTGCAAAGTGGTGTCATGACTGACGGGAAATTAGCACCGACCGATATAGGTAGTCCCCAAGGGGGAGTTATCAGTCCACTGATAGCGAATATTTATTTAGATGTCTTCGACCAAGCGATGCGAGAGCGAGGTCATCGAATAGTACGCTACGCAGATGACATACTGATATTATGTCGCAGTGCTAAGGGCGCACATCATGCGCTAGCGGTGGCTACCGAGATACTGGAAAAAGACCTAAAGTTAACGGTTAACACGGACAAGACTCATATCACGCATAGTAGTAAGGGAGTCAAGTTCTTGGGTGTGGAAATATACAGTACGTATACACGCATTCAAGAAGCGAAATTGTCAGCGTTTAAGGAAGCGGTCAAAGAGAAAACCCCTCGCAATGGTGGCAAACCATTGTCAGAGGTTATCAAGACGCTTAATCCGTTACTGAGGGGCTTTAGTCAGTACTTTAAAATAGCCAATGCGACTCGTCAGTATAAGGCGTTAGCACAGTGGGTGAGACGGCGACTTAGGAGTACACAGCTCTATCTCTGGAAGAAACCGCAGCGACTGCATAGGCGACTTAAACAACTAGGCTATAAGGCACCGTTTAAGTACATATCGATGCGTCGATGGCGGAACTCGGCCAGTCCATTGGCTAGCTTTGCGATGTCCAATGACTGGTTCAGAGAACAGGGGTTGTATCATCTTGAAGAAGTAGTGACAGGCTATGTGTTCAGCGTCTATGCTGAATATTAACGTACATGAGCCGTATACGAGGTCCGTACGTACGGTTCTGTGAGAGGGCTGAGGAGGTGACTCCTCACCCTACTCGATGATGGCGGTTATTCAGCCTATGCCTTGAGTTTATTCTTTTGACTCTTTCGCATATTTTAATAGTGCCCCAAATCGATAAAATGCATGGACGAACTTACCGAACGGCATTGTTATAAATAAAGCTAGGATTAGGCTTAAGTGAACTATTAGTAAAGCTGACATAGCACCTGTCTCGCGTAAAACCATCAATGCTAAACCAGTCGTAGATATTAGGAATAATAAGGCGATAAAAGCATAGTCCATACCCATTTGACGGATATCTTTAATGCTTTCATCTGCTTTAGTTTTGAGTACAAATAATCCCGCAGTACCGATAGTTAGTGAAATACCACCAACTGTACCTAACAGCTTTGGCACACTAAAGAAAGGATAAGGAGCTTCCATGCCTAGGAAGTAGTGCATGATTGTGCCGCTCGAAGTGGCTGCAAAACATAGCATAAAACCGTAGAAGGTAAAGTGGTGGAAGTATCGACGCCACGGTGAAATATTATCATCCGGATAGGTACAACCAGTTTTAATATTACCGTGCAGGTACTTCATGCTTAGCGCATCAGATAGTGCTTGTTTAACATTACCCCCAGTAAATAACGATTTTGTGTCGGGCTCAATATCTTTTAGATAGTTTTTAAAGCCCATCAGGATGGCTACAATCATCCATGCAAATGAGGTACCAAAAACAACCACTAAAAAGTTTTGTGGCAAGATCGCATAGAAGTTACCATTTGCTGGGCCTGAGCTGCTAAAAAGGCTAGCACCAAAAAATAACACGACTAGAGCAAGTACAAATATTAGCGTGGCTATCAGACCATTTTTTGCAAATAATTTTGCAATGCCTTTAGGCCAAGCATACTCAGTATAAGTGCCTAGACGAACCTGAGCTAATTGCTGAGGAATGTTGACATTGAATTCGTGCGGAGGCGCGTATTGACAAGCGTAATAACATTCACTACAGTTGTGGCACAGATTTGCCAGATAGTGCATATCTACTTCAGTAAAGTCTAAGCGTTTTTCCATTGCAGGGAAAACGGCACAGAACCCTTCGCAATAGCGACAGGAATTACAAATTCCAATTGAGTGTTTTGATTCATCAAGAATTTTTTCAAGCGTTAGCATTTTTTGCAGCCTCCCTGCCAGCGATTCGACCGAAAACAGTACCGATAGCCATACCAAAGCCGGCTACATAACCCTGGGTTAAAATATTACCAGCCATAATTTCTCCGGCCGCGAATAAGTTATCAGCCATGGAACCATCAGCCATAGTTACTCTAGCTTCTTTATCAATTTTTACGCCCATGTAGGTGAAGGTAATACCAGTGGCTAATGGATACGCGTAGAATGGACTCTCATCAATGGTGGTTGCCCAGTGAGTTTTATTAATCTCTAAACCCTCTGTGTGGCAGTCATCTAGGACTGCGTGATCAAAGGTGCCGGGTTGGACAGCTGCATTGTATGTAGAGATGGTCTCTAATGCTTTATCTGTAGGTAAGCCAAGTTTGTCCATTAGACCTTCTAATGTATCAGCCTTGATCGACTTGAATACTGACGGCATAAAGCGACCAATGGACTTCTGATCGATAATACAGTAGGCGACTTGGTCTGGTTGCTTAGCCACTAGGCGACCCCAAATAGCATAGCGTTTTGGCCAAAAGTCTTCACCTTCGTCGTAGAAACGCTCACCATTTTTGTTGAGAACAATACCTAAAGAAACACAGTCAACACGAGTAACAATGCCGCCATCATAGAGAGGTGCTCGGGCATCAATAGCAACGGCATGCCCTTGTGTGGGGTCACCAATAATCATTGCTTGGTTGCGAATAAGCTCTTTTAGTACAACGCCTTGATTAAAACGGGTACCTCGTATCAAAAAGTTTTTAGCAGAAGGACCCCATGCCTCTTCGAGCCATTCACGATTTGATTCAAAGCCGCCTGAGGCAATGACAAAGGACTTAGCGCGCATGTCTTTTTCTTGGCCATTGTGCTTAACTGTAATAGACTCACAGCGACTGCCATTCATGTTTAAACGGATACATTCGGTTTCGTAGAAAAAGGTGATTTTTGCTTTTTCTGCGGCTTTGTAATAAGTATTAACCAGTGCTTTACCACCACCTAGGAAGAAAGCGTTTGTACGGCCAAGTTGTAATGTGCCGCCAAGAGAAGGTTGGAAGCGCACACCATTTTTCTTCATCCAAGCAGTAGCGTCTACTGTTGAGCGGATCACAAAGCGAGCCATATCTTCATTAGTCTGGCCGTTAGTTACGCGCCAAACATCATCAAAATACTCATCTTCGGTATAACTGTCAGTAAGTACGTCGGTAGGCTCGTTATGCATACAGCGAAGGTTGCGTGTGTGACTACTATTGCCGCCACGCCATTCTTTTGGTGCACTTTCGATTAAGGCAATTTTTTGTGCGCCTTGCTCTTTTGCGCTTAAAGCAGCACAGAGCGCAGCATTGCCCCCACCGATTACGATGACATCATAAAGTTTGTCCATATCAGGTAGGTCCATTTAAATTATAAGGGGAAAGCATACAAATGATTATGTATTCATTTGTGTACATCGCTATTGTACACAATCTTGTATTCTTTTGTATACAGAAATTTTTAGATCTCCTTTTTTGTATATAATGACTTAAATTTGATGTGAAATTTACAACATTGTTAATGAATATATGACGACAGCAAAGAAAAAAATACTGCTTGAGGAAGTTGATGCAGAGGATAAGCAACGTGGCATGACCTCAGCACAGCAAGCCTACCAGTACATTATTAAGGGTTTAGAAGACGGTACTCTAAAGCCAGGTACTAGAATTCGAGAAACTGAATTTGCCAAAAGTGTGGGGCTCAGTCGGACCCCTGTCCGTGAGGCATTGAATCGTTTAGTTAATGAAGGTCTAGTAACCAATGACCCCCATCGAGGTATGATTATTACAGAACTTGATCAAGCCTTAGTGGGTGAGTTGTATGAAATGAGGGCAGTACTGGAAAGTACGGCAGCCTCATTGGCAGCTAAGCATGCAACCGATGTAGAGATTTCTTTACTGAGGACGTTGATGGAAGCGGATAAGGACATGACGGATCCGTTAGAAATTGCCAGTAATAATCGTTTATTCCACCAAGTTCTTTATCAGTGTGGGCATAATCGGTTTTTATTGAAAACATTGCATGCCTTACAAAACTCTATGCTTTTATTGGGAGATAGTACGCTAGCTGAGCGCGGTCGTCCTGAGGAGGCTCACGATGAGCATGAAGCTATTGTCCGAGCATTAGAGGCTAGAGATCATGAGCTAGCTGCAGAGTCGGCGCGCAAGCATATTAAAGAAGCTTATAAAACAAGATTAAGTCGCTTTTTGTTTGAGCAATAAATGACCAAGGTTATAGTAACGGGTGGTGCCGGTCAACTTGGCCAGGCATTTAGCAGTTTAGCTTTAAAAGAAGTTGTGGCCTTAGATCGCCAGCAATTAGATATTTCTAAAGCAAACTCAATTCGTCAGGCTATTCAGCTATATCAACCGACGGTAGTGATTAATGCAGCTGCCTACACTAATGTAGAGCAGGCTGAGTTGGAGCCTGAGCAGGCTTTTTCAATTAATGAAAAATCGGCAGCATTACTGGCGCAAATTTGTGCAGAGCAGGGGATTCAGCTGATTCACTTATCGACTGACTATGTTTTTGATGGGGAAAAGGGGCAGCCTTATGAACCGCTTGATCAAACAAATCCAATCAATTGCTATGGTCAAAGTAAGTTAGCTGGTGAAAAGGCTGTATTGTTAGCCAACTCACAAGTCATTCTTGTGCGTTCATCGTGGCTTTATAGTGAGTTTGGTAATAATTTTCAAACAAAAATCCTCCAAGCAGCGAAAGACAAGTCTCAGTTAGGTGAGGCGCTGAGGGTAGTGAGTGATGAGTGGGGCACACCCACTTATGCGCCTGACTTAGTGACGTTTTTATTATTGCTCGCTCAAAAGGCCAAAGCTTATCAAGGTCAGATACTGCACTTCTCAAGCAATCAAGTAATGAGTCGTTTACAGATGGCAGAGATGCTGTTGACGGCAGCGCTACAAAGACAGGAACTAAAAGAGCTGCCCAAAGTAGAGGCAGCTCTCGCTAAGGATTACCCTACGGTGGCTAAGCGATCGCGTAATAGTGCTTTAAGAAGCAGTGAGTTACGCGGTTAAGGCGCCTAACCAAGCGCCAGCAATCAGTAAGGCACCGATGAGCATATTAGCTCTGAATAGATAAAAGCCACGGGCCGGCTGCTTAAGGTCAAACGTTGTTAATTGCCATACAAAGTGTGCTGCGATTAGGGCCATAAAGACAAAATAGCCCCAACCCATACCCATGGACCAACCACCCCAAGTCCATAAAATCATTGTTGCAATATAAAAACCACTCAACCAATAGATACCGTTATCACCAAAGCGAATGGCGGTAGACTTGAGGCCCAATTTTAAGTCATCCTTGATGTCGGTATAGGCATACATGGTGTCATAGGCAATTTGCCAAGTCACAGCACCAGCCCACATAGCCCAGGCAGCTAAAGGAATAGTATTGTTAGTGTCTGACCAAGCCATTAGCATGCCCCAGTTAAAGGCAGCACCAAGCACGGTTTGTGGCCAATGAGTGTAGCGTTTACATAGTGGGTAAATAATAACCAGGGGCACTAAAGCGACAGCCATCCATCGACTATAGCTATTAATAAAAAACAGTAATACAGCAGCTA
This sequence comes from Alcaligenaceae bacterium, assembly GCA_012511555.1. Classification (GTDB taxonomy): domain Bacteria; phylum Pseudomonadota; class Gammaproteobacteria; order Burkholderiales; family Burkholderiaceae_B; genus Oligella. The sequence continues at coordinate 6,498 of JAAZFX010000256.1, forward strand.
AGGCAAACTGAGCAAAGAGGAAGATAACAGCTTTTTTGAGTGTTACCTCACCGCTAGTTAGTGGGCGATAGCGCGTGCGTTCGACATGCTTGTCAAAGTCTCTATCCCAAATATCATTTATGGTACAGCCGACACTGCGCATTAATAGAGCGCCCAGGCAGAAGATAAATAAACGGGCAATATCAGGGAAGCCACCCGCGGCCTGAAATAGCGCGGCAATACAAGGTAATAGAGTTAACCATGTGCCAACGGGCCTATCTAAGCGTGCAAGGCGAGCATAAGCCCCCCAGGACTTTGGTAGATAGCGCTCTACCCAGTCATCGTGGTGTATATCACTTAAATCCGGTTGAGTGTTTGATTGAGTCACTGAAGTTCTAAGCTATAAAAAGTTGATTGATGCTCTATTCTAAGCAATTAAAAGGGATACATGAATACCCTTAACTTTTATTTAACAATAAATTGTTGAGGAAATTGACGATAGCATAGTATTTTAGCTTGTTTTCTAAGAGGTGCTTATGCGAATTAACGTTGAAAAAGCTGCTTTACTGATTGTTGATGTACAAGATAGTTTAATTCCGTATATTCATGAATCAGAACAGATGGTAGAAAAAGTCATTTGGCTTTGTCAACTAGCTCGTCATTTAGAGTTGCCGACAGTGGTGAGTGAGCATTGTGTTGATAAAATTGGCGGAACTAACCACGCCGTTATGGATACGGCGAACGGCGCCCAAGTCTTTCAAAAACGTAGTTTTTCTGCTGTGCGTGATGGCATCGTTAAGCGAACCCTTTTAAAAGATAAAGATCAAATTATTGTTTGTGGCATGGAGTCACACGTCTGCGTGTTGCAGACATGT
>JAAZFX010000231.1 GCA_012511555.1 Alcaligenaceae bacterium
CAGTGCAGAGCAATGTGTTGCCATTGCCAATATTGTTCGTGAACATAAACTGGATGGTGTAATTGCTACTAATACCACCTTAAGCAGGGACTATGTAAGAGGCCTTGAGCACGCAGATGAAGCGGGTTGATTATCTGGTCCTCCCGTGCATTCCATGTCTTTGGAAGTGATAAGAACTTTGCGTCGTCACTTAGGACCCGACGTCGCCATCATCGGTGTTGGCGGCAGTAACCAAGGTCGCCATGCCGTTGAAAAAATTGAAGCCGGAGCCGATTTGGTACAAATTTACACTGGATTGATTTATCAAGGTCCACACTTGATTAAAGACTGTGTAAATGCGATAAAGGCCAACGGTCTTTAAAATAGAGCGTGCACAAAAAATGCCGTTGCAATGATTAAAGCAACGGCATTTTTTATTTTAACTAAGGCCTAAAGATTGGCTTCAGGCAAAAGCCAAATAACTAATTACTTAGCAGCAGAAGTAGCTGTTTTAGCAGCAGTCTTAGCAACTTTAGTAGCGTTTTCAGTCGCTTTTAAAGTAGCGTTAGTAGCAGCAGCTAAATTGTTTTGAGCAACTTCAGAAGCTTGTTTAGCAGCTTTGTTGATAGAATCGTAAGCGTTGCTAGCAGTAGCAAAGCTTGATTTTAATAAAGCGATAGCGCTTTCAGAACCAGTAGGAGCGTTTTTAGCAAACTGCTCTAAAGCTTCTTCCATTTTCTTTTGAGACTCGGCAACTTGCTCTTCAGTTAATTTGATTAACTCTTTGCTGACTTCATTGATGATTGCGTAAACGTCTTGAGAGTACGCAACAGCTTTTTCAGCGTTAGGCTGAGCAACAGCAGCAACAAAGCTAGTAGCTTCTTGTGGGTCTTTTAACTCTGCAGCTTGTTGAGTTTGGTCAGCAGCTTCAGCGATAGTGCTTTTGATAGCTTTAAGGTTTAAATCAACTAGTTTTTCGAAACCGCTGAATAAAGAACCTTGAACAGAGATAAAGGTATCGATAGCTTCTTTTTGACGCTCTAATAATTGCTGTTGAACTTGGTTATTCATAATATTTTCCTTAAGTAGTACGAGACAGAGATAATTAAAACATTTAATTTAAATATTTCAATAGTTGTTGCAGTACATGATTTATATACTATGTTGCAACGCAACAATATCTATTATTCCAAATAAAATTAACCATGTCAAGACTTTTGTTGCGCTGCACAAAAGTAGTTGCTGAAAAGAAACTTCTTATATATCAATCAACTAGACTGACTTAAAGATAACAACCAAGCTCGCGGGAGATACCCTTGGCCGCCCGCTTAAGATCCTGACTCCACGCATATTGAATACGTTGGGCAGGAGCAGAAAGAGAAAGACCTGCTACCACCTTGCCTTGCTCATTAAAAATTGCTGCCGCTAAACAACGTACGCCCTCTTCTAGTTCCTCGTTATCAATGGAAAATCCTTGCTGATGGATAGCAGCTAATTCATTTTTTAGCCGCTCAAACTCATTAACACTTTTTGAGGTACTAGCAGGAATCCCGGTTTTTTGCACATAATTCAAGAGTTCCACCGCATCTAAATCAGCTAAAAACAGCTTCCCTACAGCAGTGAGGTGTAAAGGTGCGCGACCACCAATAGGTCGCACCACATGAACCCCCGATTGACCACTCCAGCAACGCTCGATGTAAACGATGTCATTACCTTGTTTAATGGATAAATTAATCGTCTCACCGGTTTTTCTATGCAGCTCTTGCATTTGGGGATAAGCTAACTCTTGGATATTTAAGCGATTTTTAACCAGATTACCCAATTCCAACAAACGCAAACCCAATTGATAGCGACCACCAGGTAGATGCTCTACGAACTGAGCAATGACCAGGTCATTTAAAATACGATGACAAGTGGAAATATTTAATTCACTTCTAGCTGCAAGATCCTTTAAACTCAAGGGCCCCGAAGACTGAGCAAGCAGATCCACCAACAAGGTCGTTCTTTCAAGTACTTGGATAGAATATTTAGGAGATTCGTCAGACATAGATTTAATAATCACAACCGTTAGTTAAACGATTAATATTAGTAATTAAAGCGACCACCGACACGCAAAACCTCTCCGCGCAAGAAGTCATAAGCCGCTTTGAGCGATTCATCATTTTTGCCACGCACACCAAGATCAATAAAGCCGGGCGTATCAGCCGTCGACATCTTAGGCAAACTAAACGTTGTCACATCAGGCCAACGGCTCTCTATCTCTTCTAAAGAAGGTGCTATACGAGACTCCGGCAAGTGATAGGCATTAACCGCCAAAGTCTTGGTTGGATTATTTTGCAGTTCCAGATACTTATTATCAAGAACCCACTCAAACATGGACCAAGCCATTTCCGGAAAACCCGGCACAAAGGTATGATCCTTGATGAAAAAGCCAGGAATACGATTAAAAGCATTGGGTACAATCTCTGCACCTTCCGGGAAGACACCCATGGCTAGGCGTCGTTGATTTTCAGGCGCTCCTATATCCTGATCAATTTTACCAATCGCCGCTCTATTAATAACGTACTCCATGATTAACGCCTCGGCCTCTGGATGTAAAACCATCGGCACACCTAATGCGGTGGCAGCTGCCTCTCTGGTTTTGTCATCGGGTGTCGCACCAATACCACCGGTTGAAAAGACGATATCACCACTGGCAAAACTCTCTTTATAGATACGCACCAACTCGTCCATATCATCACCAACCAGACGAGCCCAAGACAGCTCCATACCCCGGTCATTGAGCAATTCAATGACCTTGCTCAAATGTTTATCCTGGCGACGGCCCGATAAAATCTCATCACCTACAATAATTAAACCGAATTTTCTAGACTTAGCCATAGCGGCTCCCTTGCGAGTTTTTAACTTATCAATTAAATTGAAACTTAATAATAGACTGTACTTGCTTATTGATGTATAACTTTAATGGCAAAATATTAATAGAAGTTTAGCAAATCGCCTCTCTCCTACGGGTTTATCTATGTCTTTTTTTATAAAACCTTTTGAACAAACCAAAGAAATACAACTGGCACTGGCAGCTAACAATCAGCGCATTGTCATCTGTTATTGCGCGGCTTGGTGTCGCACCTGTGATAGCTACTTGGATGCCTTTAAGGATTTGAGTGAAAAGTTTCCCGAGCAAGTATTCTTGTGGGTAGATATAGAGGACGAAGACTCTTTGCTGGATGATTTAGATGTAGAAAACTTTCCTACGATCCTAATCCAGGAGGCCGGTGAGAACCTGTTTTATGGCACCATGCTGCCATATATAGGCCATCTTGAACGTATGATCTTAAATACCCAAGAGGGTCATGTCATTGAAAGTGATGAGGGACCAAGCCCCATCACTGAGCTTTTAGAACAAGCCACTGAAAACTTATAGCTGACTTAACTGACTTATTTATCCCGAGCTTTAGACTTAGAACCACCACCGAGCAGCACAGCCAACATCGGCTCTTCTTGTCTGTCGTACAGATTCTGCGATCTTTGAGTCGATGTCTCAATGGCAGGATCATCAAGATCAGGTTCATAGGGCTTATAGAAAAAAGCATCAATCGCTTCACGCTTATTACTCTGTTGCTGGTAATAAGAACGACGAGGCTGTTCTACCGCCCTATTTTTAAAGAGTTCGGGAATATCCAGGCGCTCAACTTTAAAATCTATGTTAATTAGTTGCTGTACATTAGCTAATAGCTGCTCATCTTCTGCTTTGTTATAAAAAGCAATGGCTTTGCCCTTGGCACCTGCACGGCCGGTTCTACCAATGCGATGCACATAGTCTTCTGGGTTAAATGGCAAGTCATAGTTAATGACACAAGGTAAGCCGGCAACATCCAAACCTCTTGCAGCAACATCTGTTGCCACTAAAACTTGTACCTTACCTGCCTTAAAATCCTCCAGAGTGCGAGTCCGTTCATACTGAGAACGATCACCATGAATTGCTTCCGCAGAAACACCCTCTTGGGTCAAGAAACGGCTTAAGCGATTAACTTCCAGTTTCGTATTGGCAAAGACAATTACCTGCTTGGTGTACTGTGTCATTAAGAGATAAAGTAAAGCCGATTTTTTGTCTCTTTCGGCAACCTGATAGACTAACTGGGTCACTGTATCGGCTGTCTGATTTTTGCTGGCAACCGTAATCTCTACCGGATTAACCAGGATAGTGCGTGCCAGTTTGCGAATTTCCGGGCTGAAGGTTGCTGAAAACAGCAAATTTTGACGCTGCTTTGGCAAATAATTCACAATACGCTCTAAATCAGGCATAAAGCCCATATCAAGCATACGGTCCGCCTCATCGAGCACCAACACACCAACCTGACTTAGATTGACGTTTTTTTGCTCTAAGTGATCTAACAAGCGACCGGGCGTAGCTATCAACAACTCACAACCTTGGCGTAGCATCTCTTTTTGGGGGCGAATATCGATCCCGCCATACACCGCAGTCGAACGTAAAGAAGAGGTACTGCAATAACGCTCAACATTTTCTGCAACCTGATCAGCTAATTCACGAGTCGGTGTCAAAATCAAGGCACGCACTGGGTGTCTGGCAGGCGATGTGCTGTGACTGGCAAAAGGCATGATGCGATGCAATACAGGCAAAGTAAAGGCTGCTGTCTTGCCCGTCCCGGTTTGCGCCGCCCCCATCACATCGCGACCAGCTAATACTGCAGGAATAGATTGTGCTTGAATAGGTGTTGGCGTGGTATAGCCACTTTTGCTAATGGCCTTTAATAGATCAGGGTGTAAGCCGAATTCATTAAAAGTTAATTCCGCGCTTACTGCTGATTGCTCAGTATCGGGAGTTGTTGAATTATTATTGTTATCGCTTAAATGACTCTGCATATTAATATGTAATACCTATTTCTTTATATTTTCTATATTTTTTGATGTAAGGGGCTATTTTACTACAAGCAATATCTACTACCCCACATTAGTGAAAAAGCTGAATTAATTTACTTTAAAACAATGCTCTTAAAGTAAAAATGCACAAATTCTCTACCTTAAGAGTACAATATTTGCACATAGAAATTCTGGAGGAAATCATGCCTGCAAAAAATCAAGCTGAAGTTATCAAAGTGGACAGCAAGGACCTGCCTATTTATTGCCCTGGCCCAAAGGCGCCGCGTTGGAGTATGCACCCACGTGTTTTCTTGGATGTGACCAAAACCGGTGAAGCCGCCTGTCCTTATTGTGGCGCTCACTATGAGCTTGAGGGCAAGGTTAGCCCGGCTCCTACAACAAACGAGTCAGAGGCATCTGCTTAACTCAATTGACTGTTTAATCAAACACTACGCCATCCCGACATTCGAGGTGGCGTTTTATTTTAGCTATCGCTCGCTGTGCTACTAAGCCAGTTTGACCTGTCTAGCGGCATAAAATCGCGTGTCTTTTGTATGATAGATCCTGCCCTGCGCATGCAGACGCCACCAAGTCATTGCTGCCACTAAAATACCAAAGGTCTCAACCGCCCCTGCAGGCACCCACATAATTAAACCACCCCAACCCTGGTCCTGAGCAGCTGTAATCGGCAAGGCTCGCCCGCAGATTTCGAAGAGTGGATATAAATCAGTAGAAGAAAAAGCGATCAGGGCACCAGCAACAATTTGTGGCGCCATAGTAAATACCGGTGATAAAACACGCTCTAGAGGCGACATGACCGCCGCACTACCCGGCAAGGTTCGCCTTTGCCACCAACGACCTAAATCCGTTTTAGCAGTAAGTAGTGGCGGATGATATGGACGTCGATCTAAAATCAGGTTCCAGTAGAGTAAACCACTCACTACTACCGACCAGTTCATAAATCGATAGATATTAACATTTAACATTGAGTAGAACTGAACAGTCGGAAAGAGCCAAATAATGACTAAGAAAACAAATAAAAACGGAATAAATAGCTTATGTGTGAGCCAATAGATCAAGGCCTGACCAAAAGCTGTTTGATTGAACTGCTGAAGCCGCAAACGCATGCCACGAGTCATGCCCGCACGCATAACCTGGCCCGGATAAGACAGCATGATTAATAACGGCGCCAAGTGATGCAATACTAAATGCTGTGCGCGGTGTATAAAAAACACTCGTTCTGCATAATAATCCACATGAGTATGCATAGAAAGATACAACAGTAACCACCCCGACCAGAACAATACTTGTCGAGACACGTTAATACGCTTTGTGCGACAGCCCCTAAAGAACAAAAAAGCTGACAACAAAAAACAAATAATAAGGGTTGGAGAAAACTCCCATGGCCGCAACCATTGAGCGAGTGTTAAGTTCATATTAAGAGAAAAGCTTTTACTAAAATACTTATAAGGCCAATGAGCGTTATAATACTCGCTCAATTTTACATCATATTATAAAATTTCGTAATATTATTAACTAGTTATGCAGATTGGCTCCTGGCAGTTACCCAACAACGTCTTTGTTGCCCCTATGGCAGGTGTGACCGACAGACCCTTTAGGCGTCTTTGTAAACGCTTGGGCGCAGGTTATGCAGTCTCTGAAATGGCTGCCAGCAATCCGCAGCTTTGGGACACCATTAAAACTGCCCGTCGTTTAAATCACGATGGCGAGATTGCCCCCATTGCCGTACAAATTGTTGGCTCTGACCCTGTCATGATGGCCCAGGCTGCGACCTTTAATATTGAAAAAGGTGCCAAAATCATTGATATCAATATGGGCTGCCCTGCCAAGAAAGTCTGTAAGGTCGCAACCGGCTCTGCCCTACTGCGTGACAAAGAGCTAGTAGCACGAATTTTAGATGCTGTCGTTGAGGCTTGTCGTCCCTATGACGCACCGGTTACACTAAAAATCCGTACCGGCTGGGATAGGGACAGCATCAATGCACCGGAAATTGCTAAATTGGCCGAGAGCATCGGCATTAGTGCGTTAACCATTCATGGCCGAACCCGATGTGATTTTTATCAAGGTGAAGCAGAATATAAAACCATCGCCGCTGTGCAAAAAATTGTCAAAATACCTATAATTGCTAATGGAGATATTGATAGCCCTCAAAAAGCCAAGCAGGTGCTAGACTATACAGGTGCAGATGCGGTGATGATTGGTCGCGCTTCCCAAGGTAACCCTTGGATATTTAAAGAGATTGACCATTTCCTAAAAACCGGTGAATTGCTTGATCCTCCTACACTTTGTGACATGAAAGAGGTGCTGTTAGAGCATCTGGAGGAGCATTATCAATTTTACGGCGCTCACACAGGAGTACGCACTGCGCGTAAGCACATTGGCTGGTATCTTAGCCGTTTCCAAAGCTGTGGCGATCTACTTCGCCACTTAAATACTATCGAGTCTTGTCAGCAACAAAGCCAAACTCTGGCCAAATGGTTTGACCAACAAGCAGAGCTTGAGTTAACCGTCTTTGCTTAAAAGAGTACTCGATCAATACAACCTATAACAAATTAATCAGCTGATAATTAAAGATTTTTCATCATGAGTAATCAGTCCCATACCACACCACCATTGCACGATTGCGTGCAAGCCCATTTGGAGGCTTATTTCGACACCCTGGGTGACGATGCTGAGGCCAGCCAAATCTGGAACATGGTCATGCAGTGCGTTGAAAAAGCCACTCTCGAAAAGGTGATGGAAAAAAGCCAGTTTAACCAATCCAAAGCTGCGGAGATGTTGGGCATTACGCGCAACACCCTACGCAAAAAGCTCATTTCCTATCAAATCATTAACTAAGAAGAAACTATGAAACAAATCACAGCACTTCTCTCGGTATCTGATAAAACAGGTATTGTTGACTTCGCCAAAGCCCTGGTTGCTCGTGGCGCTAAGCTCCTATCCACCGGTGGCACCGCCAAACTCCTCAAAGACAATGGCCTTCAAGTCACTGAAGTAGCCGAGTATACCGGTTCACCGGAAATTTTAGACGGTCGCGTTAAAACGCTACACCCTAAAGTACACGGTGGTTTATTAGCTCGTCGTGATGATGAGAATCACCTAAGCACTATTGCAGAGCACGGTATTGATGCCATTGATTTGTTGGTAGTTAACCTCTATCCATTCCAGCAGACAATCGATAAGCCTGATTGCTCCTTTGCCGATGCCGTTGAAAATATCGATATCGGTGGTCCGGCCATGTTGCGTGCTGCTGCCAAAAATCACGGTACTGACAAAGGCGGTGTGACTGTCATCATCGATCCTCAAGACTACGAGAGTGTCCTTAAAGAGTTAGATGAGAAAGGTCAAACTTCTTATGGCTTACGCTTAGGTCTAGCAACTAAGGCTTATGCCCACACGGCGGCCTATGATGGTGCGATTGCTTCTTACTTAAGCAGCCTGGCAGATGCCGAGCCTGCACAAAATGAAACGCCAGCCAAAAAAGAATGGCCCGGCATTATCACGGTACAAATGCAACAGCACCAAGCCATGCGCTATGGCGAGAACCCGCATCAGAGTGCAGCTTTCTACGTAGACAACAAGCAAGGTGCCGGTTTACTAGGCACTTATAAGCAATTCCAGGGTAAAGAGCTTTCTTATAACAACATCGCTGATGCGGATGCAGCGTGGGAATGCGCTCGTTCATTTAAAGTACCGGCGTGTGTAATTGTCAAGCACGCCAATCCTTGCGGCGTGGCCATGGC
>JAAZFX010000038.1 GCA_012511555.1 Alcaligenaceae bacterium
ATTAGGAAAGATTAAAATTATATATGGTATTTTTAAGCTTGTCAATGATGATTTACGATTTGATATAATTAATTTACTAAATGTTGTTTTGAATTTGGTTTTTTTAATTAAAACTTAGCAAATACTTTTTACTTAACAACATCTAGCGACTAAAAATCTAAGTCTTCAAAGAAGCTAAGCTATAATCATAGCATTAGAGTTTTAGTTTTGTCAAAATAATGTCATCTTTTAATATTGCGACTTCTGTAGCGCACCATCAGAATCTAAGCAGTTTCAATACCTTTTCTTTAAATTCCTTTGCAGAGCAATACTTTGATTTAAAAGTAAAAGATCAGCTGAAAGAACTTGCCGATTATCTAGAACAAACAACTCTTTTAGAGAAGGTTTTTATTTTGGGTGGTGGCAGTAATGTAGTCTTGCCACAACAGCTTAGTCGTTTTGTTGTGCATAGCCAATTAAAAGGTATTGAATTATTAGCTACAGAAGAAGATTATTTCTTGGTTAAAGCGGCTGCTGGCGAGGTCTGGCATGATTTTGTAGCGCATTGTTTGCAGCATGGCTGGCATGGTTTAGAGAATCTTGCACTAATTCCCGGTACTGTAGGCGCTGCACCGGTACAAAATATAGGAGCCTATGGCAAAGAGATCAAAGATGTTTGCTATGAGGTTGAAGTATTTGATTTTAAAAGTAAAGCATTTTCTACTCTGAGTAATGAACAGTGCAACTTCGCCTATCGTGATAGTTATTTTAAACACGAAGGTAGAGGGCTTTTAATTGTTTCAGTGACATTTAAACTGCCACGGCCTTGGAAAGCCCAATTAAATTACCCCGATTTACAGAAAGTGCTTGAGAGGGTAGATGGTACTAGTCTAGATAACGTCACGGCTGAACAGGTATTTGAGCAAGTCTGTGCAGTGAGGCGCTATAAGCTACCCGATCCGGTAGAAATTGGCAATGCCGGAAGCTTTTTTAAAAACCCAATTGTCACCTCAGAACAATATGAGCAATTAATTCGCACCTATGTAGAGATGCCCTCGTATGAGCAGGCAGATGGTCGTTATAAATTAGCAGCAGCTTGGCTAATTGATCAGTGTGGTTGGAAAGGTAGAGACTTTGGTAGAGCGGGAGTGCATCATCGTCAAGCCTTGGTGCTTGTTAATAAAGAGGGTGCTGACGCTGATGATATTAAGCAATTGGCTGAGGCTATTCAGCAAGACGTTTATACTAAATTTAATGTCCGCTTAGAGCCTGAGCCGATTTTTGTTGTTTAGATCTGAGTTACGCTTTAAAGGCTAGGCGATGACATCACGCATGCTGAAATAGCCAGTGTCCTTGTCTTTTAAAAATAACGCAGCCTGCATACTGCCTGTGGCGTATATTGTGCGGTTGGTGGCTTTGTGAGTCAGTTCAATGCGCTCGCCGGGACCGGTAAAGCTAACCGTATGATCACCGATGATATCGCCACCGCGAACCACTGAAAAACCGATACGACCAAATTCGCGTACGCCGGTGATGCCGTGTCTGGCCCAATCAGCTACATCATCAAGTTTACGGCCTTTGGCTTCAGCGACCACCTCGGCCATTTTTAAGGCTGTGCCGGATGGTGCATCTACTTTATTGCGATGGTGTGCCTCATAGACCTCGACATCGTATTGGTCGTTAAACATTTGAGCTGCTTTTTCTAATAAGACGTAAAGTGCATTGACCCCAATACTCATGTTAGGGGACCAGAGAATAGCAATTTCTTTGGCTGCAGCTTCAAGGGTGACAAGCTCATCAACACTAAAGCCGGTTGTGCCAATCACCATCTTGACACCGTGTTCTTGGCAGGCTTTGAGGTGAGTTAAGGTGCCTTCGGGGCGGGTAAAGTCAATTAAACAATCGGCCTGCTGAAGAACCGATAAATCACTACTAATTAATATGCCTGATTGTTGGCCTAAAAACTCTGCAGCATCTTTGCCTTCTTCACTAGCTCCAGCAACGCAAAGGGCTGCGCTAAGACTTAATTCGGGGTGATTAATAACGGCTTCAACAAGCATACGGCCCATACGACCATTAGCGCCAGCTACTGCAATACGCATAAAGAATCCTAAATATTGTTTGCTACTTAAAAATTAATCTTCGAGAGGAGTGGTCTCAAATTCGCTCTGCGTCATTTCGCTAGTGGTTTCAATAGTGCTAGCTTCGTCGCTTGTAGAAAGACCGGTTAATTGTTGAGATTCAAAATCTCCAGGCTGGGTGTCCGGCAGTGGGTCATGAGCCCAGCGCTCTAACAAACCATTTCCATCAAACCATAGTGATAAGTTGCGATGGACCGGCTTACCATAACCTGGCTTAAAGTGATAAGGATAGTCCCAGCGATTAGGATGGAAAATGTCAATTAGTGTAGGCGTTCCTAAAGCATAAAGTACTTGAGATTGGCTTAGGCCTACGCGTAAGTATGAAACTTGCTCAGCTGTCACCCAGTTGCCCTGTTGGGTAGGGGCACGATATGGAAAGCCCCATTTGCCCGAGGAGCAACCAACCAGCGTAACAAGGGCTGCAACTGCTATCACTTTACCTAAGCCGGAACCAGTTAATTTAACGCCCTTGCTCGGTGGTAAGACCTTGTCGTTGGCTACTTTATTCATAAGCATACTCTATATATTAATTTGAACCTAAAATTAAGTCTGTGGTTGAAGAAACACTATAGCGTTTAATTCTATCATAAGGCGTCTGTGGCATAGATAGGTATATAGAGGAGTGAATACAATTTTGTTGAAAATATAACAAATCAATAATAGCTAAATGATATTATTGATTTGTACTTAATAGTTTTTTTCTATCAAAAATACTTTTAATATGGTAGAATCTAGTATCTGCAGTCGTGCATAATTTTATTTATTTTTAAGTTACATTATTAGGACATCAAGTTGATATATCATGATGCATTAGTTGACTTATTTATTGGGGGTATACATGAGTGAATCACAAGCTTTGCAAAGCATGGGATTAAAAGCGACTTATCCTCGCTTGAAGATTTTAGAAATTTTCCAACGTCCGGATGCAGGACATCTAAGTGCTGAGGATGTATACCGCATTTTGATCAATGAAAAAACAGAAATCGGTCTGGCTACAGTTTATCGAGTATTAACTCAATTCGAAGAGGCGGGTATCCTGACTAAGCATCAGTTTGATAATGGCCGGGCACTTTACGAAATTGATGATGGTACTCATCATGACCATTTGGTTTGTTCAATGTGCGGTACCGTCGTTGAATTTGTTGATGAGACAATCGAGCAGCGTCAACACGCTATTGCTAAAAAGTATGATTTTGAACTGGAGAGCCATGCCTTGGTTCTTTATGGTATTTGTAATAATTGTACAAAAAAGATTCGTTAGTTTCTAATTTTAAAGGAAGCGATATGAGCGAGCAAAATTACGATTTTTTAGAAGAAATTGACTTTGACGCGATCGAGGAAGCTAATAATAGCAAAATTGACAATCAAGAAGTGGTCGAAGATGATAATGCAGAGTGCGAGTCTTGTAAAATTTAATCGCTCAAACTTTCAGAGTGTGCTATCAGCTTAAAGTAGTAGATTAAGCCCCAAAGCCTGGATTTGTAATGTTATCCAGTTTTGGGGCTTTTTAGTGTTCAAAAAATACAGAATAATTTATTGCTTTAGACAATTGGCTAATGCTTTAACATTTCTTCTGCGTGTTTTAAGGTCGTTACAGATATGTTTAAGCCGCCCAGCATGCGGGCAATCTCTTGAATACGTTGCTCATCATCAAGTGCCCGGATATCTGAGCGGGTAGTGCCCGACTGCTCTTTTTTGCTCACTTCAAAGTGGTGGTGAGCACAAGAAGCGACTTGAGCTAGATGTGTCACACAAAGGACCTGGTGGTCTTCGCCTAATTGTCTTAAGAGGCGTCCCACAATTTCTGCTACACCACCGCCAATACCGGTATCTACCTCATCAAATATTAAGGTGGCGACTTGGCCGGCTTTGTTGGCAATCACAGATAAGGCCAAAGAAATACGTGCTAACTCACCACCGGAAGCAATTTTGTTAAGCGCGCGTGGTGTTGTGCCAGCATGACCTGCAACATTAAATTGAACATGGTCCAAGCCCTGGGCAGAAGCATTGGTTGCTTGTAATTCGATCTCGAAACGACCACCCTGCATAGCTAATGTCTGCATGATTTCGGTGATTTTTAGCGACAAATCCTGGGCTGTTTTTTTGCGTATAACAGAAATTTCCTCAGCCAATTGCATATAGTCCGCTTTGTTTTGTTCTACTAATTGCTTCAGTGAGTCGGTGTCCATGCCGAATTCCAAGTCTGCTAGACGTTGCTCTAAATCGGCTAAGAGCAGATGCAAGTTGCCTGGTTCAGTGTTGAACTTTTTGGAGGCATCAAATAATCGGCGCATGCGACGTTCAGTTTCTTCAAGGCGCTGAGGATCCAGCTCCACATCCTCTAAAAAACGGTTCAAATCTTGACTAGCCTCTACACAGCTAATGCGGGCGGACTCGATACTCTCGGCTACAGTCGTTAGGCTGGAGTCGTGTTTGCTCAGTTGATTGATTTGTTGTAAACAGCGGTTTAAAACGGTGATGACACTTTGCTCCTCACCATCGATTTGCTCAATAATGGCACCGGTACCTTCTAGAAGGGCAGCAGCATTTGATAGGCGGTTAAAAGATTGATCAATTTCCTCCCACTCATCCTTTTGTGGCTTAAGATTGTTTAACTCTTGCCATTGCCATTCGATGTGCTCCAACTCTAATTTACGCTGTTGCTCATTGTCTAGAAAGCCATCCAGCTTTTGCTGATTTTCTTGCCATAGCTGCCAGCGTTTGGAAAGCTCACGGAGTTGTGGCTCTATCTGTGCATGAGCGTCAAGCAGTTGGCGTTGAGCGGTGCTTTTAAGGAGGTTTTGATGTTGGTGTTGACCATGAATATCAACCAGCATCTCCCCTAGCTCCTTAAGTTGAGTTAGGGTGCAAGGGCTGTCGTTAATAAAAGCACGACTTTTAGCTTGATTAGTGATAACTCTGCGTAAAATCAACTCATCATCGCTAAAGTCATTTTCTCTTAGCCATTGGCAAACTTCATTGCTTGGCTCAAAGATAGCACTAATTTCGGTTTTGTCCGCACCTTCGCGAACGACACCTGCATCAGTACGACCACCTAAGGCGAGGCTTAAGGCGTCTATTAAAATAGATTTACCGGCACCGGTCTCACCGGAAAAGACAGTAAATCCATCGTCAAAATGTAGATCGGTTTTTTCGACAATAACAAAATTACGAATATGTAGGGAGCTCAACATAGGTGTATTTTACTTAGTTTTTAGGCATGACGTTCCAGTGCATTTTTTGGCGTAAAGTGCCAAAGAAACTATAGCCTATCGGATGTAGAAATGTCATCTTATGCTGGGCTTTTTTGACCACCACTTTGTCGCCTACATGTAAATTAGTCCAAGTCTGCATATCAAAATGTACATTAGCGCCATAACCACCGCGGCTGATATCCTGTAGAGTCAGCGTCAGGACGCCAGTGTCAGGAACCACAATAGGGCGGGCAGAAAGAGTTTGAGGTGCAACCGGAACTAATAACAAGGCTTCCAGTTCTGGGTGCATAACCGGCCCATTAGCGCTGAGAGAATAAGCTGTAGAGCCGGTAGGAGTAGCTACAATTAAGCCGTCAGCTCGTTGGTTGTACATAAGTGAGCCGTTATAATTGACTTCAATTTCAATCATTCCGCCATAACCGGAACGGTTGAGCACTACGTCATTAATTGCCAAGTCTTTGGTGAGTACGGCATCGTCGCGTATCACCTCACCACTAATTAATGAACGATCTTCTTTGCTATATTTACCATCAAGCACAGCTTCTATGGCAACCTTGGCACTTTCCATGGGAATATCGGTAATAAAACCAAGGCGGCCGTGGTTAATGCCAAGAATAGGAATATTATACGGTGATAGTTTACGACCTACACCTAAAACGGTACCGTCGCCACCCATGACAATAGCCAAGTCTACCGTGCCTGCCATTTCATCTATTTCAAGACTCGGGTAGTCATTTAACCCTGTATGAATGGCGGTGTCTTTATCAAGTACCACCGATAGACCGGCTTTTTTAAGAAGCTCAGCCATTGCCCGTAAAGGGGCGTCCATACCGGGATCTTGGTAACGACCAAATAAAGCTGCAGTTGAAAAATGCATAAAGTGGACCAAATAGTAAATATATAATGAATTTTATATGATAACCAAAAGCTCTAAAACAAGTGCTTCTGTGGGATCAGCAATTAAAAATACACGAAATTTTATTCAATATGCTAGATGAGCGCGCGCTCGCTTTATTACAAGCGATTGTAGAACGATATATTCAAGAGGGTTCTCCGGTAGGATCCAAATCATTGTCATCTATGTTTTCTTTGTCACCCGCCACCATACGTAGTGTCATGGGTGAGCTAGAGAACGTAGGTCTTATTCATAGTCCGCATACCTCTGCGGGGCGAGTACCTACGCCCAAAGGCTATCGTTTATTTGTTGACCATTTATTGTCATCAAATGCACATCAGCTCAATCCGGAGGTCAATTTAAAGCAGGATTTTAGTGAGGACCTCCTCAAAGAGTTAGCTAGTGAGCTAAAGCAGGAGTTCGGTCGTGAACGCGATCTATCTAAAGATCTGGGCTTTGGTTTTGAGCAAAAAATAGATTTACCTCCAAGTTTGATTAAAGCGTTTGCCGATGTTGATCCCAATACAGCCTTTAATACCGCGGTAGATATGGTGTCAGAATTGACCGAGTTTGCAGGTATAGTGATGGCGCCACAGCGCTCACACGTTTTTAAGCATATTGATTTTATTCAACTGTCTAAAACTCGCCTGTTGTTAGTCATTGTTACCCCTGAAGGTGATGTGCAGAATCGTATTCTTTTTGTAGAAAAAGAATATAAAGAATCGGACCTGCAGTATGCAGCTAACTACTTTAACCAACATTTTTCCGGTAAGTCTTTTTCTGAGGTGTTAACAGCACTGGCTAGCGAATTAGATAAGTTGCAGACGGATATTTCCAAACTTATGCAGGCTGCTGTAGAGGTTGGCGTACGTGGCAGTGAGGAGGCTGAGACTGTGCATATTCGTGGTGAGCATCGCTTATTAGGAGTGAGTGATTTAACTGCAGATTTGGATAGGTTGCGGCAGATGTTCGAACTTTTTGAAGAAAAAACAGAGTTGTTACAGTTACTTGATGTGTCAAGTCGCTCGCAGGGCGTTCAAATCTTTATAGGTGGCGATTCTCGCTTGGTTCCTATGGAGGATCTATCAGTTATTACAGCGCCTTATCAGCTTAATGGTAAAATCATTGGAGCTTTAGGCGTGATTGGTCCGAGCCGTATGGCTTATCAGCGTGTAATTACCATTGTTGATGTCACTGCCAAGTTATTATCAAAGGCTCTGAGTCGCTAAGCTAACTCAGCCAAAATTCATTGGGCATATTTATGAGTCAAACACAAACAATAAATTCGGTAGGTAGTATTTCTTCTATTCAACAAAAGCCATTGGGCGTCTTGTTAGTCAATTTAGGTACACCTAAGGAGGCAACACCAAAGGCGGTTACAGAATATCTTAATGAGTTTTTGTCTGATCCCAAGGTAGTGGAGTTACCGGGTTTTTTATGGAAGCCTTTGTTGAAAGGCATCATTAGTCCACGCCGTTCAAAGCCTGTGTCTGAAAACTACAAATTGGTTTGGTTAGAAGGCGGTTCACCATTGATGGTTTATACCAGAGAGCAGGCCGAAAAATTGCAAGCACGTCTATCTGCTGATAATGCATCAAGGCCGGTCATTGTTGATTTTGCCATGCGCTATGGAGAGCCGAGATTGAATAAAACAATCGATTCTTTAAGAGCACGTGGTTGCGAAGAGATTTTAGTGATGCCGATGTATCCACAGTTTTCTGGTAGTACTACCGGTACGATTTTGGATTATTTGGGTCGTTATAACGCTGCTTTACGCGATCCGGTTAATTTCCGCTCTATTAAGCATTACACCGATCATCCTCTTTATATCAATGCCTTGGCACAAAGTGTTGAGGAGTTTTGGGTTGAGCACGGTAAGCCTGAGCGCTTATTGCTGAGTTATCATGGTTTACCGCAAGCAATGGTGGACAAGGGCGATCCTTATTTTGATCATTGTCACTTAACAGCCAAGCTCTTGCGTGAGGCGCTAGCAGAGCACAATGTCATCATTGATGTTAGTTTTCAGAGTCGTTTTGGCAAGGCTCAGTGGATCGGTCCAAGCACAGAGGGCACGATTAGAGAGTATCCTGCACAAGGTGTTAAAAAAGTGCATATTATGTGTCCAGGTTTTAGCGTGGATTGCCTTGAGACACTTGAAGAGATTTCGATGGGCATTAAAGATATTTTTGAAAAAGAAGTGGGTGGTGAGGAGCTTTTATATATTCCTTGCCTCAATGCTAGCGAAGGTGGTATGAATGCCGTTCAATACATTGTTGAGAGTAATCTCAAGGGGTGGCGCTAGTCTTTCAGCTATCTACTTAGTCAGGAAAAATAAATTTTAAAAAAGTCTTGAAAAAAATTTAAGTAACACAATATAGAAGTTATATCTAGTTAAGAGGTCACGTCGAGTTTGCTTAGCTCCATTCCGTGGCCTCGATTTTTGTAACTTACATTATTTCAGGAATACTTTATGACTGAGAAGAATCAAGAAGAGCAACAAGCTCAGGAAATAGCTGAAAATCTCGTTAGCGAAGAGGAGTTAGCTCAGAGTAAGTCGATTACTGACGAGGAAATTATTGAGAGCTTAGGTGCTGATGAGTCCGATGCTGACCTTGGGCAGATGGTTTCCGAGTTACAGGGTGAAGTTGCTCAAATGCACGAGGATCTCTTAAGAGCACGCGCCGAAGTAGAAAATATTCGTCGCCGTAGCCAAGAGGAAGTCTCTAAAGCACGTAAGTTTGCCTTGGAATCCTTTTCAGAGAGCCTGATTCCAGTGCGTGATAGCCTCGAAGCGGCGTTAGCGCATGAGCAGCAATCCGTTGAGACGTACAAAGAGGGAGTTGAAACTACCTTACGCCAGCTGACTCAAGCCTTCGAGCGCAATAATCTCAAAGAAGTCGCACCTGTTCCGGGCGATGTCTTTGACCCTAACTTGCATCAAGCGATCTCTTCTATTAGTGATCCTAATCACGCTGCCAATACAATTGTCCAAGTGTTGCAAAAGGGTTATACCCTCTCTGAACGTGTAGTGCGTCCGGCACTTGTGGTGGTTGCGGTTTAAAAAAATTATAAAGTCTCTTGAAATATACATTTCAAACCCTATCTTTAATTCAAGTAAAAAATTAAATTGTTTTCGTAAGGAAATTAATCATGTCTAAAATTATTGGTATTGACTTAGGTACTACCAACAGCTGCGTCGCTTTATTAGACGGTAAGCAAATCAAGATTATTGAAAATGCGGAAGGCGGTCGTACGACGCCATCAGTCGTTGCTTATTTGCAAGACGGTGAGATTTTAGTAGGTGCCCCTGCAAAGCGTCAGGCAGTCACCAATCCTAAAAACACCCTATACGCAATTAAGCGTTTAATCGGTCGTCGTTTTGAAGACGCTGAAGTTCAAAAAGATATTAAAATTACCCCATATGAAATTGTCAAAGCAGACAATGGTGATGCTTGGGTTGAGGTTAACGGCAAGAAAATGGCACCTCCACAGGTGTCAGCTGAAATTCTTCGCAAGATGAAAGAAACAGCTGAGGCCTTCTTGGGTGAGCCGGTTACAGAAGCAGTGATTACTGTACCTGCCTACTTTAACGATAGTCAGCGTCAAGCAACTCAAGATGCTGGTCGTATTGCCGGTCTTGAGGTTAAGCGTATTATTAACGAGCCAACGGCTGCTGCTTTAGCCTTTGGTATGGATAAGGTTGACGGCGGTGATCGCAAGATCGCTGTGTTTGACTTGGGTGGTGGTACTTTCGACGTGTCAATCATTGAGATTGCTGACGTTGATGGTGATAAGCAGTTTGAAGTGCTATCAACCAACGGTGACACCTTCTTGGGTGGTGAAGACTTTGACCAACGCATTATCGAGTACTTGATTGACGAGTTCAAAAAGGATCAAGGTGTTGATTTATCTAAAGACGTACTCGCTTTACAGCGTTTAAAAGAAGCCGCTGAAAAGGCCAAGATCGAGTTGTCTTCAACCACTCAAACAGACATTAACTTACCGTACGTAACGGCTGACGCCTCTGGTCCTAAGCATTTAAATATTCGCTTGACTCGTGCCAAGTTAGAGGCCTTGGTTGAAGACTTGGTTGAGCGTACTTTAGAGCCTTGCCGCGTAGCGATTAAAGACGCTGGCGTTAAATTGTCAGAAATTGACGACGTAATCTTGGTTGGCGGTATGACTCGTATGCCGGCTGTTCAAGATAAAGTTAAAGAGTTCTTTGGTAAAGATCCTCGTAAAGACGTGAACCCAGATGAAGCAGTTGCACAAGGTGCTGCACTTCAAGGTTCAGTGTTATCGGGTGACCGCACTGACGTTCTATTATTAGACGTAACGCCATTATCTTTAGGTATTGAGACCTTAGGCGGTGTGATGACCAAGATGATTGAGAAAAACACAACCATCCCGACTCGTCACCAACAAACCTTCTCAACTGCTGACGATAATCAGCCGGCGGTAACGATTAAAGTGTTCCAGGGTGAGCGTGAGATTGCTTCTGGTAATAAGCTCTTAGGTGAGTTTAACCTTGAAGGTATTCCACCTGCACCACGCGGCTTGCCTCAAATTGAAGTAACCTTTGATATTGACGCTAACGGTGTATTACACGTCTCAGCTAAAGACAAAGGTACTGGCAAAGAAAATACAGTGACCATTAAAGCTAACTCTGGTTTATCTGACGAAGAAGTTGAGCGCATGATCCAGGATGCTGAGGCAAATGCCGAAGAGGATAAGCGCGTCGCTGAGTTAGTTAGTGCCCGCAACCAGGGTGATGTATTAGTCCACAGTACGCGCAAGTCTTTAGAAGAGTACGGTGATAAGCTTGAAACTTCTGAAAAAGAAGCCATCGAAAGCGCTATCAAAGACTTGGAAGAAGCTCTGAAAGGCGATGACAAAGCTGAGATTGAAGCTAAAACCGAAGCTTTAGGTGTTGCTTCTCAGAAATTAGGTGAGAAGATGTACGCTGATATGCAGGCCCAGGCTGCTGCTGAGCAGGGTGCTGCCGGTGCTGAAGCTCAGTCACAAGACGACAATGTCGTTGATGCTGACTTCAAAGAAGTAAAGCGTGAAGACTAATCAGTCTTAGCGTAAGAAAATGCTCCCGGCACGGATTATCCATGCGGGAGCATTTTGTTTGTGAAAAGTACAAAGGTATATATTTAAATGGCAAAAGCTGATTATTATGAATCGTTAGGCCTGGGCAAAAATGCCTCAGAAGACGAGATCAAAAAAGCCTTCCGTAAACTCGCCATGAAATACCATCCGGATCGCACCCAAGGCGATAAGGAAGCGGAAGAGAAGTTCAAAACGATCAAAGAGGCCTATGACGTTTTATCTGATCCGGAGAAAAAATCGGCATATGATCGCTTCGGTCATGCTGGCGTTGATCCTAATGGTATGGGCGGCATGGGTGGTGC
>JAAZFX010000039.1 GCA_012511555.1 Alcaligenaceae bacterium
TATCAGCACCAACAGTAATTTCTCTTGCTTCTTTGCTCGTGTAAGCAATAAAAGAACGACGTTTTAAAGTACCGCGATAGTGGCTGCGAGCGACCACTTCTTGTCCGGGAAAACAGCCTTTTTTAAAGTTTACTGCGCCAATAGCATCGTAGTTAATACTCTGAGGGATAAATTCTTCACGATTAGCTAACTCAATCCAGGCGATGGCATGAGTAATATCGAGCGCTCTCCAATAGCTTGCATCAGAAGCAACGTACTTAAAGTCACTACTTTGTGGAAGAGTCTGCGGAAGATTGAACTCCGCTGTGTTCTGAGAACTTAATACCAGAAGATAGCGTTGTTCACTACCATGAGCAGGGAAACGTATCCAGTGCTGTCCGTTGTGCTGATAAACTGCAAAAGCATCCTTGCCGCCAAGTGCTTCTGGAGCATATTGCAGGCCCTTGTCTTCGGACCATAATCCCAAGATAGGAGCATCTAACTCCTCTAACTCGACCTTATTTCTAAAAACGAACATTTTTAAGCGCTTTAGTGTTGGCTCTAGAATGTCTTTCTTGATTAGTAAATAAAAACTATCCGTTGCTTCAGCATCTTGCCAAATTAAAAAGCTGGCTAAACTACGGCCCTTGGCGTTGCACCAAGCGCTAAGCTGAGCTCGCTCTTTGGTGACAAGTTTTATATCTTGAGTAAACTGATTTTGTAAAAACTCTAAGGCATCAGCGCCACTAGCTTTAAATATAGAAAAATCATCCAGTAGTGCATAATTAACTTCTGGAGAAGAAGAATTCGGCATAAATAACTCCTGTTATTCTAAAAGTTTCTTATTATTGTTTTATATTATGCCACGGGCCGGGTTTATGATCGTTAATAACAACATGTCAATTAAGTTCAAAGGGTCTGTACAGAGACTTAGTTCGCATCATTTCTCAAAGCTGACGGTCTAAGGACTAACCTGTTAAAATCAGTTTTTTAATTCAAAAGTTCCCATCTAAGTACGCATGAAAAAATTCTTCAAGTATTTTCTTTTGCCCTTGTTTTTGCTAGTACTAGTCACGGCAGGAGTAGGGGCTTACTTTGCTTATAACTGGTCAAAAACACCGGTTGTAATTGATGATAGTGTCTATGACTTTCATATTAAACGCGGTGATTCCTTGCGTAGCGTAGCCACTCTGCTTGAAGATGAAGGCGTTCTTAAATTTCCTGAACTGCTGATTTTATATGGACGTTATACTGGTCAAGATCGCATGATCAAGGCTGGAGCCTATGAGATTAAGGCTGGGGATACACCCTTAGATGTACTTGAGCGAATCGCTAGCGGTGATATGAGTCAGCGACGTATTGCTTTAATTGAGGGCCTTACCACTAAGCAGTTTATTGACAGGATTCAAGCCAACCCTGATATTATCGTTACAATTGATGCTGAAAAACCTGAAGAGCTATTAACAAAACTAAATAGTCCATACGATTCACTGGAAGGTTTGTTCTATCCGGACACTTATGTATTTATCCCCGGTGATACCGACTTTGATATTTTGCGCCGTGCTTATGTACAATTCCAGGCGTATTTACAAGAAAGTTGGGACAATCGCGATCCGGGCATTCCTTTAAAAAATCCTTATGAACTATTGATTATGGCTTCTATCATAGAAAAGGAAACTGGCCTGGCGACTGATAGGGATAATATTGCCGGTGTTTTTATGAACCGCTTAAAGGCCAATATGCTTTTACAAACGGATCCGACTGTAATTTACGGTATGGGTGATAGCTACGAGGGTCGAATTCGCAAGGTAGATCTACAAACCGATACGCCATGGAATACTTATACACGCAGGGGTCTGCCACCAACGCCCATTGCAAATCCTGGCTTAGCCGCATTAAAGGCTGCAAGCCATCCGGCTGAACACGATTATTATTATTTTGTTTCTCGTGGCGACGGCAGTAGTGCCTTTGCCAAGAATCTGCAAGAGCATAACCGTAACGTTAGGCGTTTTATTCTAAATAAGGGTGAGTAGTGAAGGGTTTTTTTCTTACAATTGAAGGGGTTGATGGCGCAGGTAAAAGCTCTCATATGGAGCGAATTTCATCTTGCTTTCAGTCCCGCCAATATGACATTGTTGCTACTCGTGAACCGGGCGGTACGCCATTGGCGGAGAGCTTAAGGGAGCTACTCTTGAACCAGGATATGTGCTTGGAGACTGAGTTGTTGCTGATGTTTGCGGCTCGTCAAGAGCACATTAACAAGCTTATCAAGCCGGCATTAGCTGCAGGTAAAGCCGTTATTTGTGATCGTTTTACTGATTCAAGTTTTGCTTATCAAGGCGGCGGACGTCAGCTAGCGCATCATAAAATCCAGTCCCTGGTTGATTTAGTGCACCCGGACTTGAAGCCTAATTTTACTTTATTATTTGATTTGCCATTAGAAATTGCCCGCACGCGTATGGTGCGTGAACGTAACTTAGATCGTTTTGAACAAGAGCAAGAAGAGTTTTTCGAACGGGTGCGATCTGCCTACTTGGAACGAGCCCACGCGGAACCAGAGCGTTTCGTCATTATAGACAGCAGTCAGCCTAAAGAACAGGTTTCTGAGCTAGTCTGCGATGCAATCAATGCCAAGCTCGATACTCATCTTCAGCAGTCTTAGACACAATTTATTATGACAAATAAAACACCTCAATTCTTGCCATGGCAACAGCAAATAGCTCAGCAATGGTTAGAGCAAAATGATCGTTTTACCCATGCTTGGCTTATTCATGGAGAAGAGGGTATTGGCAAATTTCAATTTGCTCATGCCGCTGCTGCTGCCATGCTCTGCGAAAACCGCACGAGTTATCAAGCTTGCGGTTCTTGTCAAGCTTGTCGGTGGCTTAGCCTCAACCACCATCCCGATTTAAGAGTTGTGGTGCCGGAGGCCATGTATGAGAGTTTGGGTATTGCACCTAGTGAAGAACAAGTCAGCAGTGATTCTACTAAAAGTCTGTCTAAGCAAATACGTGTACAGCAGATTCGCGATCTGGATCAAAAGAATTTCTTTACCCTAACTAGTCATCGGGGTGGCGCCAAGGTATTAATTATTTATCCTGCCGAGAGCTTAAATCATGAGTCGGCTAATGCCATTTTAAAAATTCTTGAAGAACCTTTGGGTGATACTCGATTTTTATTGGTTTCCAATAGCATAAGGAAACTATTACCAACAATTATTTCACGCTGTCAGCGCTTGCATTTACCTATTCCTGATGCGAATTTAAGTTTAGAATGGCTTCAAAAGCAGGGGCTTCGTGAGCCCCAAATCGCCCTGACTGCAGCTGGTGGCGCACCATTTAAAGCACTACAGCAAAGTCAATCTGATTATGAGCCAGTGCGCTATTGGCTAGGTGATTTTGTTAGATCTTTAGCAGAGCGGGAATTACCCGAGATTCAGCCTTATGTAGACAAACTTGATAAAATCGATGCCAAGCAATGGATTGATACTCTACAACGTTTATTATTTGACCTCCAACTCAATCATCATGGTCTTGATTCGCGATATTTTCCGAGTTTAGAAGATTACACAAAGCAAATAGCCGCTGAGCTCGGTGATATCAAAATAGCTGATTTGTTTGATTGGTTACGCAAAGAGCAAGCCACCTCTGGTCACAGTTTTAACAAGCGCCTGTTGATACAAGCATGTTTGCAAAGAGTTATGCTCGTATTCCTGGCACGAGCACATTAAAATTTATTTATTGTTATTAAAATTATGTATGTTGATTCACATTGTCATTTAAATTTTCCGGAACTTATAGAGGACCTTGATGGCATTTTAGCCTCCATGCGTGCCAATGATGTTGGAACTGCTCTCTGTATCTCGGTTGCCATACCTGATTTTCCAGGTGTACTGAAGCTCGCGGAAGAACATGAGCATTTATGGGCAAGTATTGGTGTTCACCCTCAATACCAAAACACGCCGGAATTGACTGAAGAAGACTTGGCTGAGTATTTAAAGCACCCTAAAATTGTTGCAGTGGGCGAAACTGGTCTGGATTATTTTCGCGCCGAAGAGCCTTTGGAATGGCAAAGGGATCGTTTTAGAACCCATATTCGTGCAGCCATCACTGCTGATGTACCTTTGATTATTCATACTCGTGCAGCTAAAGAAGATACTATGAGGATTCTGCGCGAAGAGGGGGCAGAACGCTGTCGTGGCGTGATGCATTGTTTTACTGAGGATTGGGAAATGGCTCAGGAGGCGATGGAACTTGGTTTTTACATTTCCATGTCAGGGATTGTGACATTTAAAAATGCCAAAGAGGTGCAAGAGGTCGCTCTTAAAACGCCTTTAGACCGTTTATTAATAGAAACTGATTCGCCTTTTCTAGCACCTATGCCTTATCGTGGTAAGCGTAATGACCCTTCATTGGTTGTTCATGTCGCTGAGAAAATTGCCGAGTTGAAACAAATTCCACTCAAACAGGTCAAAGAAGCTACTACTCAAAACTTTTTTGATTTATTTAAAAAAGTAAAAAGACCTGTGCCAATCAATTAGTCCTTTTAAGTTAAATAGAGAAAAGCCAT
The DNA here is from genome assembly GCA_012511555.1 of Alcaligenaceae bacterium. Taxonomy (GTDB): domain Bacteria; phylum Pseudomonadota; class Gammaproteobacteria; order Burkholderiales; family Burkholderiaceae_B; genus Oligella. The sequence goes on from JAAZFX010000039.1 coordinate 4,549, forward strand.
GATTAATATTTTCAAATCAAAATTTTTTGCCTTTATCGCTGCATTGATGCTAATCCTTACTGTGACTGGACCTGCTCTGGCAAATGATTGGTGGGTTGATGTCCGCAATGATCGCGTAAACAATATTAATGAGTTAATTAGCCAAGGACAAGACCCTAATATTCTCAATAGCGATGGTCACACTGCTTTAATTTATGCCTACCGAGAAGGTGCTTTAAAAAGTTTTGACGCCTTGGTTCAGCATCCTAAGGTCGATATTAATAAGCAAAATAGCTACCATGAAAGTCCTATTATGTACCCGGCCTTGGCCAATGACCTTGAACGGGTTAAAACGCTCGTTGAAAAGGGTGCTGAGTTAAACCACTTAGGTTGGTCACCAATTCACTATGCCGCCATAAAGGGTAATGCCAAGATCGTCAAGCTTTTGCTAGAACACGGTGCATGGCCTAACTCTCCTGCTCCTGATGGCTCTAATCCACTGATGATGGCAGTTAGTGCGGGCAGCATAGAAGCGATTGAAGCCTTGGTTGCAGCTGGAGCAGATCCTAATGCAGTAAATTTTGATGGTGTTAGTGCACTTGATTTAGCGAAAGAAAGAAATAACCGCAATGTGTTAGATCTTCTTAATAAATAGCCAGGTTCATTAAAGTATTTTAAAAATACAATAATTTTTACCCGACTGCCTTAGTCGGGTATCTGCTATAATACAATGTGATTATGGTTCGCACTTTTTGAGCGGAGTTAATACATCTTGAAATCACCATTCAAGCTAAGAGGAGAGCGTAATTATGTTAGTTGATCGTTTTAATAGACGTATTGAGTATTTACGTATTTCCTTAATTGATAAATGCGATTTACGTTGTACCTACTGTATCCCTGAGGGCTTTACAGAATTTGAGCACGCCGAAAACTATTTAAGCTTCGACGAAATCGAGCGTGTTGTTTCAGCCTTTGCTCGACTTGGTACCTCACGTTTTAGATTAACCGGTGGCGAACCTTTATTACGTAAAAATGTAGTTGATCTGGTTGGGCGTTTATCAAAAATTGATGGCGTTGAGGATCTCTCGATGACAACCAATGCCACTCAACTTTCACGTCTTGCTCAACCCCTAAAAGACGCAGGTTTAACTCGCTTTAATATTAGTCTGGACTCCTTAGATTCTACTGTTGTCAAGCAAATCAGTGGCAGTGATTCGCTACCTAAAGTGTTAGAAGCATTAGAGGCTGTTAAAAAAGCCGGTTTTACCAGGACTAAGGTCAATATGGTGCCACTGCCCGATGTAAACATCCAAAGCATTGAGGACATGATTCGTTTTTGCATGGAGAGTGGTTTTACCTTGAGACTGATTGAAGTCATGCCCATGGGAGCAACAGGTCAGAGCCTAGGTTATGTAAATTTACAAGGTGAGATTGAAAAAGCACAGGCCAAGTTTGGCTTGATTGAGTCTAAGCGTATCCACGGTGGCGGTCCTGCACGCTACTGGGAGACAGCTGATGGCAACTTTTCTTTAGGTTTTATTACGCCACGTTCACAACATTTCTGTGAGACCTGTAATCGCGTCCGCATGACCGCTGATGGTGTTTTGCATTTGTGCTTAGGTCAAAATGACAGCTTTGACTTAAAGCCCTATTTGCGTTCAGGCTGCTCAGACCATGAACTAGAAGAGGCGTTACGCCTGGCGATTGAACTCAAGCCCGAAAAGCATGAGTTTAATGAAAAGCCAGAGCAAATTATTCGCATCATGGCCAAAACTGGTGGTTAATTTTAGAAAAAGAGCTAATTTCTGATTAGCTCTTTTTCTTTATTAGCACCTATTGATTCTCTTGTAAACTACAAAGCTTGCCATTTTTCGCCTGGATAAACTGCATTGCAAACTGCAGTTCTGCATCTGACTTTTAAACCGCTAACTGACTCAATACAAAAAGGAACAGAGGCAAAAATACCATGTACTTTTTGCTTGCCCGATTCATCCTTTAGACCGCCTAAGGTTTCAGCGATGGCTTTAGGACGTCCCGGCAAATTCAAAATTACGCTAGCACCGCGCAAAACACCAACTTGGCGCGAAATAATGCCTGTAGGAATAAAGTTTAAGGAGATCTGGCGCATTTGTTCACCAAAGCCCGGTATTATACGTTCTGCGACGGCTAGTGTAGCCTCAGGAGTGACATCACGTGGAGTAGGGCCTGTGCCTCCCGTCGTGAGAATCAAGTGACATTTATCCTCATCAGCTAAACGTCTCAACGTATCGGCAATCAAATCCTGCTCGTCTGGAATTAAACGCTCGATATATTGGATTGGATTTATAACGGCAGAGTCTAACCAAGACTTAAGACCTGGTAATCCCTCGTCAACATACTCGCCTTTAGAAGCTCTGTCACTCACTGAAACCACGCCTACTTTAAGTATTTCCAGGCTAAAGCCAAAGTCATTATTATTAGTCATTAATTAGCATCTCCAATACTGATAATTTGAACAAATACTACTGTTTACTATATCACGCATAAGCCGCTCAGAACCCTTATAATGGTGCAGTTTATAAGTAGTTAATTTAAAAAATGGAGTAATTATGTCAGAACAAAAACTTAGCCATTTTAATAAGGATGGTCAGGCTCATATGGTTGATGTGGCCAATAAAGATACCACCAAAAGACAAGCAATTGCTGAAGGTTCGATCCTCATGGGTGAGCTTGCTTATGATTTATTAACTTCAGGGCAAAGCAAGAAAGGGGATGTTTTGGGTGTTGCACGTATTGCGGCAATTCAAGCAGCCAAACAAACAAGTAATTTAATTCCCCTCTGTCATCCATTAGCCTTAACCCATATCAACGTGGATTTTGAGCTTTTTTCTGATGAGAAAAGGGCGTCAATAGAAGTGACAGTCGAAACTCTCGGCAAAACCGGTGTTGAAATGGAAGCTCTTACTGCTGCAAGTGTTGGCCTCTTGACTATTTACGATATGCTCAAGGCGGTTGATAAAGGGATGGTGATTCAAACGGTGCAGCTCATTAAAAAAAGTGGTGGTAAATCAGGAGATTTTGAGCGTACTCAAGCTTAGCTTGAGAAGGCGATGGAACTGAATTGACCCTACAATTTAATACCATTACAATGTGTAAGTGTTTTTCCCGTCTTTGACTAAAAACACCTTGGTTTTTTTGATTAATAATATTGAGGCAATGCGTCAGTAAAATTTTTATTTATTTGGACATTTACTATGAACAAGATCTTATCAGCAGCTTTGCTGTCTTTGGTATTCACCAGTGCTGCGTCTGCAGCAAACATCACGGTTTCCGCCGCAGCTTCCCTTAAAGAAACGTTTGAAACAATCGGTGATATGTACGAAAAAAAATATCCCGACGATAAGGTAGATTTCAACTTTGGCGGTTCAGGTGCCCTCTATCAACAAATTAAAAATGGCGCTCCGGCTGATGTATTTGCCAGTGCAGACCTTAAGAGCATGAAAGATGCTGAAGAATCCAATCTTGTTCTAGATAACAAGGCAACTATTTTCGTTAAAAATGAATTGGTTGCAATCGTTCCTATCAAAAGTGATAATTTTATCGATAGCTTGGAAGATCTAAAAAAACCTGACTTTAAACAAATCGCTATAGGCAACCCGGATTCGGTTCCTGCCGGTCGTTACACCACTGCAGCTTTAGAAGCTGCGGGTGTTGCCGAGGCAATCAAAGATAAGCTCATCTATTCGCAAAACGTCCGTCAAGTTCTTGAGTATGTAGCTAGCGAACACGTCGACGTCGGCTTCGTATATGGTACTGATGCTCAAATCCAAGAAGGTCAAAAAACTAAACGCGTTTTTGAGGTTGAATTAGAAAACCCTGTTCTTTATCCAATTGCTGTATTGGCTAATTCTAAAGAACAAGAAGCAGCTAAAAACTTTGTTGACTTGGTCCTATCTGAAGAGGGTCAGGCAATTCTCCAAAAGGCCGGTTTCGCTAATCCTAACTAAGTCTAACTAGTCACTCGACTACTTTTACTGAGGTTTACAATGCACTAGTTTTTATTAGCTAGTGCATTGGATTTGTTTTGCATTGATTTTCAGTTCTACAAAAATCATATGCATGTTTTATACCTATTTAGAGAAAATATGGAAACCGCTCTTGTTCCCTTAATGCTGTCCTTGCAGGTTGCTTTCTGGGCCACTCTTGTTAACGCGATATTGGGAGTCGCTTTAGGTTGGTGGTTAGCGCAAAAAAGTACTAAATTTCGCGAATTTATTGATGTCTTAGCGACTTTGCCGATGGTCTTACCGCCGACAGTTCTTGGCTATTATTTATTAGTTCTATTTGGCAGTCGTACTGGCTTGGATAATTGGCTCTATGACTCCTTTGGTTTTAGAATGATTTTCTCACTCAATGGTGCGATTGCAGCATCCATTGTCACTACTTTTCCACTTGTATTTAGACCGGCAAGAGCGGCTTTTGAGGCTGTTAATCCTGAATATAGTCAGGTTGCTTGGGTCCTAGGTGTTAGCAAGGTATCAACTTTTTTTAGAGTGATTTTGCCGTTGGCCTGGCGTGGTGTTTTGGCCGGTTTATTACTAGGCTTTGTACGCTGCATGGGTGAATTCGGTGCAACTCTAATGGTTGCTGGTAGTATCCCTGGTCGTACTCAAACTTTATCAATTGCAATTTATGAAGCTGTTCAGGCAGGTAAAGATACTGAAGTAACCCAATTAGTACTATTGATTTCCGGTGTCTGTGTTGCTGTATTATTAATTTCCAATTACTTGTCACCAAGGAAACCATCATGACCTTCGATATACATGTTGAAAAACACTTGGTGTCAAAATACCGTTCCTTTCAACTTAATGCGGCTATTAAAACAAATAATGACGTCGTTGTTGTTGTCGGTCCCTCTGGCTCCGGTAAATCATTAACGATCAAAACAGTAGCGGGATTACTGACTCCCGATGTAGGACATGTTCGCATTAATGACCGTACATTATTTGATTCTGCGACAAAAGTTAATGTAGCAATTCAGGACAGGCATGTAGCATACATTCCTCAAAACTATGCTTTATTCCCACATCTAACGGTCGAACAAAATGTAGCTTTTAGTTTAAAAAGAAACTCATGGACTAATCATCTAAACGATAAACATCGAGCTGTTGTGATGGATATTCTTGAAAAGTTTCGAATCGCTGATTTAGCCAGGCAACCCATACAATTACTATCTGGCGGACAACAACAGCGTGTTGCTTTAGCTAGGGCTTTAGTGAGCGAGCCATCAGTCGTTTTATTGGATGAACCTTTTTCAGCCCTAGACAAAAACCTACGCGCTCATATGCGCAGTGAGGTTCAAGAAATCCAGAATACTTATGCTATTCCCATGATGTTAATCACGCATGACGAAGAAGACAGAGAAGCCTTTCCAGATGCCGCATTAGTTAAGTTTGACAGTGATGGCGGTGGTGCCTTAGAGCCAGTCTTAAGCTTTGCTGATGAAGCAATTGACGATGAATCCACCGTTTTTTCGGGTTAAAGTTTTTTATTGGAGCCACCAACAGACAGTAAATAGAAATTTTAAAATAACTCAACTTACAATCGATTAATTCATACTTTGTGTTGCTAAATAACGCTTCAATCGCTTTTAGGGAATACTTGTATTACTTTTATTGCGCAACGATATATAATATAGGCAATCTGCGCAATAATTATGTAATCTACTTGCATATTGTTGGCAAAGTTTGTTTAACGATTTTAAGGAGAAGTGTGATGGCGCTACAATCACTAGATATTAAGCGTCGCTCGGCAACGTCGACTGTTACGCCTCCACCTCAAGTACGCAAGCCTGTTGTTGAAGTAGCAAAACTAATTGATACTACAACCTGTATTGGCTGTAAGGCCTGTCAAGTAGCCTGTTCTGAGTGGAATGATCTAAGAGATGATATCGGCACCAACGTCGGTGTCTACGACAACCCGATAGATTTGACGCCCAAAAGTTGGACTGTCATGCGCTTTAGCGAAACCGAGGAGTTCGGTAAACTAGAGTGGCTTATCCGCAAGGATGGCTGTATGCACTGTGCTGACCCGGGCTGTTTAAAAGCCTGTCCGTCGCCTGGTGCCATTATTCAATATGAAAATGGTATCGTCGATTTTCATCAAGAAAACTGTATTGGCTGTGGTTACTGTGTAGCCGGCTGTCCTTTTGATATCCCTCGAATTTCAAAAGAAGATCACAAGGCTTATAAGTGTTCTTTATGTTCAGACCGTGTCGCTGTTGGTCAAGAGCCTTCCTGTGTTAAGACCTGTCCGACCGGAGCCATTCGTTTTGGCTCCAAGGAAGACATGACCTTCTATGCTGAGGATCGCATTAAGGATCTTAACAGTCGGGGCTTCGACAAGGCCGGCTTATATGACCCTGAGGGAGTTGGCGGTACACATGTTATGTACGTGCTCCACCACGCTGACCGACCGGATCTATACAGCGGCTTACCAACCGACCCTAAAATCAGTTCTACAGTTCAAGTTTGGAAGGGCATATTAAAGCCTCTGGCAACTGTAGGTATTGCGGCGGCTGGTTTCCTAGGCTGGTTGCACTACATCACTATCGGCCCAAGCCGTACTGATGAGGAAAAGCACGAAGTACTAACTGATGATGGTGATGTACTAAAAAGTGAAGAGGAGGCATAGTCATGACTCAGCCTAATGTAAAAGTCGAAACCGTTATCCAACGCTATCGTAAAGTCGAACGAGTTAATCACTGGATTACCGCCGGTTGTTTTATCCTTCTAGCGATTTCTGGTTTAGCTTTTTTCTATCCAGCATTCTTTTGGTTAACTGGTGTTTTCGGCACACCTCAATTAGCTCGCATGATTCACCCATGGATTGGTGTGGTCATGTTCATCAGCTTCTCAATTATGTTTTTGCGCTACTTCAGCCATAACTTCCTCAACAAGGAAGATATGAAGTGGTTAACATCAGTTGGCGACATCCTCAAGGGTAGGGCAGTGGGTGATGTAGGCAAGTACAACGCCGGTCAAAAAGCGATGTTCTGGCTAATGGCTATTTGTATGATTACTTTGTTAATCACTGGTGTTTTAGCATGGCATACTTATTTTGGTGAAGTTGTACCGATCCCTATCAAGCGTGTTGCATTGCTAGTACATGCTGGTTCTGCCTTAGTGCTTATTGCCGGTATTATTGTTCATGCTTATGCTGCGATCTGGGTTCAAGGTACTATCCGCGCGATGGTTGAAGGCGTTGTAACTCAAGCTTGGGCTCGTACTCACCACCCTCGTTGGTATCGTGAAGTAATGGCTAAGCGTGAAGAAAAAACCAAGTCTGAGAGTAGTACTGCTTTATAATTTTTCAATAAGCAGGTAAAATTAGCTTCATGAATCCATTATCTGAAGCATCTATATGGCGTCTTGAGGAGGGTGTAATCACACCGACTCAAGACGTTCTCATTCAAGAAAGCCCTGTATCTCTTGTATACAATGGGGTATCTCATATCGTTCTTATGGCGACGCCATCTGACCTTGAAGCCTTGGCTCTTGGTTTTAGCCTAAGTGAAGGCATCATCAAAAGGGCATCTCAACTTTATGATATTGAGGTTTTTGAGAGCGAGCAGGGCATGATTGTCAGTATGGAAATCGCTTCTGAAGCTTTTATGGATCTTAAACATCGACGGCGTAATATGCAAGGTCGTACAGGTTGTGGTCTCTGTGGTATTGAAAACCTGGAGGCTGTAAAGCCCGAGATAGCAACAATTAATTATCATATAAAAATATCATCAAACGCTATCGAAAAGGCTTTAAGCCAGTTTAATAAAATGCAGCCTTTACGCGAGTCAACCGGCTCAGTTCATGCTGCTGCATGGGCCACTCAAAACGGTGAAATTAAACTAAGTTTTGAAGATGTCGGCCGACACAATGCCCTGGATAAACTAATCGGTCATGCGATGAAAAACAAGATCGATTGGCGAGAGGGCTTTGTCGTGGTATCGAGTCGTGCGAGTTATGAGATGGTTTTAAAATCTGCGCTCAGTGGCATTTCCTGCTTGGTCGCCGTATCTGCTCCAACACAATTTGCGGTAGACTTAGCAAAAGAGGCCGGTTTAACCTTAGTAGGTTTTGCCCGACCTCATCGCCAAGTGGTCTATAACGGCATAGAAAATATAGGCTAATTCCAGCAATTAGTAATGTACACCAATCAATGGATAAACATTAAGAAAATCACCACGTTTAATTGATTGTTCAGCGGGCACCTCAACTAATACATCACCATAACTGATGCCTGAGAGCATATGTGAATCTTGGGTCGTTAAAAGCTCTGCCCAAGCTCCTTGTTCGTTGTTTTTAATAATTGCACGTTTAAAGTCACGTCTAATAGATTTATTAACAGGAACCTCAAAGTCAGCTTGTACTTTAAAACTGAAGGGTTTTGATTTTTCTATTGAGACACCGGCAATTCGCTTCATGGCCGGGATGGCTAATAACAAACTCGTGGCATAACTGGCCACTGGATTTCCAGGCAAAATAAATACCTTGGTCGCAGAGCCTACTTTACCCCATCCAAAAGGCTTACCGGGTTTAATGGCCATCTTCCAGTGCTCAATTTCACCTAGCTCATCAAGTGCTTGTTTTAAATAGTCTTTTTCACCTACTGATGCACCGCCAGAGAAAACAAGAACATCTTGTCCTTGATTATCAACAGCATTAGTAATATGCGCCTTAAGTGCATCTAAATTATCTTCGATTGCACCGCCACTTTGTACCTCAAGAAATTTAAAACGTCTTAAGAGACTCAACAACATAGGACGATTAGAATCATAAATCTGGTTGATTTCCAATGTTTGACCTAAAGGTGTCAACTCATCTCCAGTCGAAAAAACAGTAACTTTTAGCTTTTTAAAGCAGGGGACAGTAGCATATCCTTGACTTGCTAAAAGACCTATAACTGCAGGACTAATAATACGATTAGCGTTTAGTAATAACGCGCCTTTTTGAAGCTCTTCACCTTGTCGACGGATATTTTTATTAGTAGCAAAGGGTGCTTCAATACGGATAAGATCCTCATCACGCTCAACAAGTTCTTGTTGGATGACGGTATCGCAATTATTAGGAATACCTGCACCGGTAAAGATGCGTACTGCTTCACCCGCTTGTAGTGTAAATTGAGCGCTTTCGTCACCTGCAGAAATTATGCCGATTACTTTCCATTCCTGGCGATTGACGTCATTGACTGCGTAACCATCCATCGCACTATTATCGAATTGTGGAGCAGGGTAGTTAACTAAAAGATCCTGAGCTAACACTCTGCCTTCAGCTTCAGCTATAGGTACTTCTTCAATTGTTTGACTCATAGTGGCATTAGCTAATAAGTCATCAAGGGCGTCGTAGTAATCTCTCATTATGATCCTTTTTGATAATCGCCTTCTAACAGGCTCACGTCATTAATATTAGTAAATTGCTTGCTGTCGCTATATTTTATAGTTCCATAGTTACAGCTTCTTATAAAAGTCATCACGCGATTAAGTTCACGTGGGTCATCTAAATAATCTTTTAGTTTATGGATTACGCTGGTTCTAAATTGCATAATCACCGGATGCGATTTATCCTCTGTGACTGCAATCACCAATTCTTTATCTGTGTTTTGCTCTAAATAATGATAAAAATCCGACACAAGATGATCCGGTAAAAAAGGGCTATCACAAGGTAGAACCTGGATAAATTGAATGTCATCAGGAAGTGCAGAAACTGTGCTATAGATGCCTGCGAGAGGTCCACGCAGTGCATAAGGCGCTAAATCCGCAATTACTGGATAACCAAGTTCAGCGTATTGATCGATCGATTGATTGGCACTGATCACGATATGTTGAGTATAGGGACGTACTTTATCTAAAGCATAATCAATTAAAGGACGTTGCTGTAATTGCATCAAGCCCTTTTGCTGATAGCCCATGCGTCGTCCTAAGCCACCAGACAGGATAATGGCCGCAAAGGAGGGGAGTTGAGTAGTTAGCTCTGCCACGACTCTGTATGCTCTAGATCAGATTGCTTCATTTCTACCCAATTAGCATCACCGTTAAGGAAATGTTCTTTTTTCCAAAATGGGGCACGGGTTTTTAAGTAATCCATCACAAATTCATTGGCTTGATAAGCCGCTTTACGGTGCTCACTCGCAGTGAGTACTAAAACAATATTCTCACCGCTATTGATACGACCGACGCGATGAATGACGCGTATATAGAGCATAGGCCATTGTTCTTGAGCCTGTAGGATAATCTTTTCTATTTCTTTTTCAGTTACACCAGGGAAATACTCTAAAAACAAATGGCTCAGTGGCTTCTCATAGTCATGTCCACGCACACGACCGGTAAAGCTTACCAAGGCACCGGCATTTTTAGTGGAAGATTCTACAAACCGCATTTCCTCGTCGAGATTAAAATCCTCTTCTTGAATTGAAATGCTATACATACTAACCTCCGGTAACCGGTGGTAGTAAGGCGACCACGGCGTCCGCAGTAACTGGTGCAGAGTTGTCGTGGATAATTTCACTGTTAATCGCTACTTTATAAATATTAGCTGAGGAGAGGGTAGACTGCCACGGCTCGCCACGCTCTCGTAAGAAGTTTAAAAGCTCATCAACTGTACCGCCTTGCCACTCGATCTGCTCGGTAGAGCAATCTAATTCTTCGCGTAACTTGGCCATATAATTAATTGTTAACATAGTTTCTCTTGATCTAATTGTTTATAAAGTAGCTTATTTTTCTAAAAAATTCTAATTACTCGGTTTTGCCGTAAAGATGCTTTCTAGCTTCTTCAGTGACCGGTTTACCCTGATCAGGGTTGTACTTTGGCACAAGCGCATAGGCAGCTTTAGTGGCAGGACGCTCATCAATACGTTTAATCCAAGCCTGTACATTTGGATAATCATCCAAATTCACGTTTTGACTATCCGCGTAGAGGGCCCAAGGGTAGCACGCCATATCCGCAATTGTATAGTCGTCACCAATGATAAAGTTTTTGCCCGATAATTGCTCATTTAATATACGATATAAACGACGTGTTTCATTTTCATAGCGCGCAATAGCATAGGGTACTTTCTCAGCTGCGTGTTTATTGAAGTGGTGATTTTGGCCAAGCATAGGACCGAAGCCACCCATTTGCCAGTACAGCCACTGCAATGCATCATAGCGTTTGGAACCTGATTTAGCTAAAAACTTACCCGTTTTATCAGCTAGATATTCCAGGATAGCGCCTGACTCAAAAATAGAAAAAGGCTCACCACAAACAATAGGAGCATTATCAACGATAGCCGGAATACGATTATTAGGAGCAATTTTTAGAAATGCGGGATCAAATTGATCACCTTTACCAATATTGATAGGACGTACATTATATTCAAGACCGGCTTCTTCGAGGAACAAAGTCACTTTATGTCCGTTAGGCGTGGTCCAGTAATAGAAATCAATCATGATTAAAACTCCTATAAGTTTTTAAGGTGATAACTGAATGTTTATTGTAGCAAATAAGGCTGTATCAATTCGATATCTAATACTTAATAAATTACGCATAATGTATATAATGTAAAGTACGATATTAATA
>JAAZFX010000232.1 GCA_012511555.1 Alcaligenaceae bacterium
AGTAGCGGCTTTGTCGACCGAAATACGAGCTAAAGTCATAGTTAAATGATCTCCAATATAAAGTGTCCACTTCTGCTTAAGGACAGAAAATATCCTTTAAGGCAGAAACGATTTTAAAAACCCTATCATCGGCAATGCGGTAGTAAAGAGTTTGAGCATCACGTCTATAGGTAATTAAGCCCTCATCACGCATGATAGCAATATGCTGGGAGAGCGCTGATTGACTAAGGCTGGAATGCTGGTGAATTTGTCCAACATTGAGCTCGCCCTTTTCAACCAACAGGCATAAAACTAACAAGCGATGCTGATTGCCAAGTGTTTTGATAAAGTCTGCTGCTTCTGCAGCGAGTGCCTCTATAGAGGCTTCTACGGGTATAACTGGTGTATTCATAATATATTTTATTCAACTAATTTAGATCAATCTAAAGTAATTGTCAAGAAAAAAATTTGGTAATAGTTTCGACTTAATGGTAAATTATACTGTCTCAAGCCACGATTTAACGGTTTAATCTTGTGTTCTACTCGATAACAGTTTGTAAATGATGTAAGTAATGTACATCATTTTGCATGTTACTTAGATTGTTTTACGGACTTTTCCACAAAATGGAATTAGGAAGAGCACTAACTAATCATAAAAGAGGAGATTATTACATGAATTCTTGGAATAGACGCAAGTTTATTAAGACCACCGCTTTAACCGGTGCAGCTATCGGTTTAGCTACTAGCCCTTTTGCTGTTTTTGCCCAAGGCCGGGCAATTAATTACGGCGGCTCTGCCTGGTTAGGTCACTATCCTGTTTATTACGCTAAGGAAAGAGGTCAGTTTGGCAAAGCAGATCTTAACGTTGGTTGGGAGTTCTTCGGTACCTCATCAGGTCGCATGAGTGCGTTGATGAGTGGTGATATCGACGTGGCCGGTACCGGTGTAGTATCAGCAATTGCCTTGATGGCTCAGGGTGTTAATCGCTTTTATGTGATTGGTGTGCCTGATAACTTTGGTCGCGTTGAGGGGCTTTTTGCAGTTGAAGGTATTGATTCTTTTGAAGACCTTAAGGGCAAAACGATTGGTACCACCTTTGCTTCCAGTGCGCACACCTTGGTTCTAGACCTGATGGATCAGCATGGCCTAACCGAGCGTGATATTAATGTGATTAATATCCCTGCACCGGAAATTCCTGCTGCTATTCAGTCTAAACAGATTGACGCTGCAGCTACTTGGACCCCATACTTTAATACAGTATCCAATCTTCCTGGTGTGAAGTTAATTGCCGACGACACTGATTTTAGTTTGTACAAGGACTACGGTGTGACACCGGGACCGGATGTCTTGGTGGTCAGTAAGCGTTTTGCCGATCGTAATCCTGAAATCGTCAAGGATTTTGCTAAAGTCTACTTTGCTGCTGCTGAATCTCTGGGCAAGGAGCCTGAAGCCGCTGTCCCTGTGTTGAGTGCTTTAACTCAAATGTCTGAAGAAGCTCAGTTGCAAACTATTAAAGACGCTGACTGGTATAGTCTGGAGCAGCAACAAGA
>JAAZFX010000233.1 GCA_012511555.1 Alcaligenaceae bacterium
GGTAATTTACAAATTGATAATTTAAAAGAGCAATGGGAAGAGGACTCTCATGGCAAGCCAAGTGGCATTACTTCTGCTTTAGATATTGTTATCCAGGGTTCTCTTGGTGGCGCTGAGTTTAATAACGAATTCGGTCGTGCCAATATTCTGGGTTATCTTCGTTCTTATGAGCAGACTGTCGGTGGCCGCCGTTGGGGTTATCAAAAACCCATCATGATTGCCGGTGGTTTAGGTAGTATTGACTCTGAACTTTGTTTTAAAGATCAGATTCCTGTTGGTGCTTTACTCATACAATTAGGTGGTCCGGGAATGCTCATCGGTATGGGCGGTGGAGCTGCTTCTAGTATGTCTTCAGGCTCCAGTAGCAGTGCAGAGGCTTTGGATTTTGATTCAGTGCAGCGTGCTAACCCGGAGATCGAGCGTCGCGCACAGGAAGTAATTAATTCTTGTTGGCAATTATTTGAAAATAACCCTATCGTAGCCATTCATGATGTGGGTGCGGGTGGTTTGTCTAATGCTTTCCCGGAGCTTGTTAATGACGCAGAGCGTGGTGCGATTTTTGATTTAAATCTTGTGCCAGTTGAGGACACGGGCATGTCAGCGGCAGAGATTTGGAGTAATGAATCTCAAGAACGTTATGTATTAGCGATTGCTCCAGAGAGTTTAGAGTTATTTGATGAAATTGCTCGCCGTGAGCGTTGTCCATACGCTGTTGTTGGTATCGCCACAGAGGAGCGTGTTTTGCGTGTGGTTGAGGGTGAAGGTTTACCTGGTCAAGAAAATAGCACCAGTGAGCAGCCTGCAACCAAATTACGTCCTGTTGACGTACCGCTTGAAGTGATTTTAGGTAAAGCACCTAAAATGCACCGCGATGTTGAAAGTGTAGCGGTTGAAGTGGCGCCTGTTGATGTAGTTGGCTTGGACCTTAGAGAAGTTGGTCTGTCCGTCATGCGTCACCCAACGGTGGCTAATAAGTCTTTCCTGATTACAGGCACCGATCGTAACGTTGGTGGTTTAACTGCGCGAGATCAATTAGTTGGCCCATGGCAGATACCGGTAGCGGATTGTGCGGTAACTTTAGCGGATTATGAGAATTTCCATGGTGAAGCGATGTCAATGGGTGAGCGTTCACCTCTCGCTATCGTGGATAGTGCAGCTGCGAGCCGTATGGCAATTGCTGAGTCCATTACTAATATCGCTGCTGCAGATATTAAGCATTTAGACGGTATTAAGTTATCCGCTAACTGGATGGCCGCTTGCGGTACGCCGGGTCAAGATGCTGCGCTTTACAAGGCTGTACAAGCCGCTAGTGAGTTCTGCCAAGCATTGGATATTGCCATCCCTGTGGGTAAAGACTCTATGTCTATGCGTACAGCATGGACCGAAGAGGGTAAAGATGGTCCAGTACAAAAAGAAGTGACAGCACCGGTATCACTTGTTGTGACTGCCTTTTCACAAGTTGAAGATGTTCGCAAAACCTTGACTCCACAGTTAGTAACGGACCAAGGTCCAACTTCGCTAATTCTGATTGATCTGGGTGAAGGTAAGCAGCGTTTAGGGGGTTCAGTATTAACCCATACCATTGGTCAATTTGGCAATGAGGTGCCGGACGTAGAAGATACTGAAAAGTTACGTACCTTCTTTGCGGTAATTCGTAGCTTAGCTGATGAAGGTACGGTTTTGGCTTACCATGACCGTTCGGATGGTGGTTTATTTGCGACCGTTGCAGAGATGGCTTTTGCAGGTCATACCGGCGTATCTATTAATGTGGATATGCTTACTTTTGATGGAGCAGTACAGGATTGGGGCGATTATAAAATTCGTCCAGAGCAGGTCCAGGTTCAACGCGATGAGAGCACCATCAAGGCTTTATTTAACGAAGAGCTAGGCGCTGTTATTCAGGTCCGTACAGAGGACCGTGATACGGTACTGCAGCTTTTACGTGAGGTTGGTTTATCTCTATGTAGCCATGCAATTGGTACTTTAAATGACAAAGATACGATTGAAGTATACCGTGATGGTGGGGTGGTGCTAGAGTATCCGCGAGCAGAGTTAGGTGCTGCCTGGAGTGAGGTAAGTTATGAGGTTTCCAAGTTGCGTGACAGCCCAATCACTGCTAAAGCGGAATTTGAGCGTTGGAATGACAGCAATGATGCCGGCCTTAACGCTAAGGTGAACTTTGATCCACAAGAGGACATTG
This sequence comes from Alcaligenaceae bacterium, assembly GCA_012511555.1. Lineage (GTDB taxonomy): Bacteria > Pseudomonadota > Gammaproteobacteria > Burkholderiales > Burkholderiaceae_B > Oligella. The sequence goes on from JAAZFX010000233.1 coordinate 2,201, forward strand.
CAGCACCTTATTACAATAAGGGTCGTCCTGCAGTTGCTCTTATCCGTGAGCAGGGTTTAAACAGCCAGGTTGAAATGGCGTGGGTTCTTACTAAAGCCGGTTTCACTGTGCATGATGTGCATATGACTGATCTGTTAGAGGGTCGTGTTGATTTAGATGATGTGCAAGGATTGGTAGCTTCCGGTGGTTTCACCTACGGCGACGTATTAGGTCCTGGTGAGGGTTGGGCGAAGACTATTCGTTACAATTCCAAGTTATTAGAGCAGTTCACCAAGTTCTTTGATCGTGACGATGTCTTTGCATTGGGTGTATCTAATGGGTGTCAGCTAATGACCAGTCTTAGTGATATTATTCCGGGTGCTGACTATTGGCCACGCTTCACGAAGAACAAGTCAACTCGTCACGAAGCTCGTTTGTTGATGGCTGAAGTTAGCGACTCTAACTCTATTTTATTCAAAGGGATGGCAGGTACACAAGCACCTATCGTTGTTTCACAAGATGCGGGTTTTGCTAATTTCTCCCTTCATGGTGATTTGGATAATGTCATTTCGGCAATGCGTTATGTAAGTAACAGTGGCGTGATTACTGAAGCCTATCCATTTAACCCGAGTGGCAGTATCAGTGGTATCGCTGCTGTCACAACAGAAGATGGTCGTTTTACTGCCATGATGCCGCATCCTGAGCGAACAGTTCGACGCGCGATGATGTCTTGGTCACCTGAGTCTTGGGGATCTAATGACAGCGGTGGTGATCAAACACCATGGATGCGTATGTTCATGAATGCTAGGGTATTCTTGGGATGATTTTTAATACCCACTAGTAGTATTAAAAACCGTTTCCTAAAGTGGTTTTAGTAGTAAAGCCAAACTTCGACAGAATTTGTTGAAGTTTGGCTTTTTGTCAAGTTTTATAGATGGAAAGTAGTATAATCCTCTTTTGCGCCAGGAGAGATTCATGCGTTTACTTCAAAAAGCGTTGACCTTTGATGATGTATTATTGGTTCCAGCGTACTCAAATGTGTTACCACGCGACACGTCTTTAAAAACCCAACTTACTCGTAATATCAGCTTAAATATTCCTTTAGTTTCTGCGGCTATGGATACCGTAACAGAAGCTCGCTTAGCAATTGCTATGGCTCAAGAGGGTGGCATTGGTATTATTCACAAAAATATGACAGCTGATGAGCAGGCAATTGAAGTTGCTCGCGTTAAGCGTCATGAGTTCGGTATTGTTGTTAATCCTTATACTCTGACTCCGAACATGACTGTTCGTGATGCTATTGCTTTACAAAAAGAACATGGTATTTCTGGTTTGCCAGTGGTCGAGGGCAAGCAGTTAATCGGTATCGTGACTAACCGCGATACGCGTTTCGAAGAGCGTTTAGACGCCAAGATTAGTGAGGTGATGACGCCTAAGGATCGTCTAGTGACGATGCTTGAGGGTGGCACCCTTGAAGAAGCTCAGACATTGATGCACAAGCACCGTTTAGAACGTGTTTTAATCGTTAATGACGCCTTTGAATTACGTGGTTTAGCTACTGTAAAAGATATTTATAAAAGTACTGAAAATCCACATGCTTGTAAGGATGAGTTAGGTCAGCTACGTGTCGGTGCAGCCGTTGGTGTTGGCGAAGGTACCGAGGAGCGTATTGAAAAACTAGTCGCTGCCGGTGTTGACGTCATTATTATTGATACCGCTCATGGTCATTCACAGGGTGTGCTTGACCGTGTCCGTTGGACTAAAGAAAAGTATCCTGAACTAGAGGTTATTGGCGGCAATATCGCCACTGGCGAAGCTGCGTTAGCCTTGGTCGAAGCAGGTGCTGATGGGGTTAAGGTCGGGATTGGCCCAGGCTCTATTTGTACTACTCGTATCATTGCCGGCGTCGGCGTACCTCAAGTAACAGCCATTTCTAATGTCGCTAAAGCGTTAGAGGGTACTGGTGTACCTTTAATTGCTGATGGTGGCATTCGTTATTCAGGTGATGTGGCTAAAGCGATTTCTGCAGGTGCTTCTACGTGTATGATGGGCGGAATGTTTGCCGGTACTGAAGAAGCACCGGGTGAAGTGATTTTATTCCAAGGTCGTAGTTATAAGTCCTACCGAGGCATGGGCAGTTTAGGTGCGATGGAAAAAGGCTCTGCCGATCGTTATTTCCAGGAAGCTTCTAATAACACTGATAAGTTGGTGCCTGAGGGTATTGAGGGTCGTGTGCCTTATAAAGGTAGTGTATTAGCCATCATTTATCAGTTAATCGGTGGTGTTCGCGCTTCTATGGGCTATTGTGGTTGTGCATCTATTGAAGATATGCGTACCAAGTCGCAGTTTGTTGAAATAACTGCCTCTGGCGTACGTGAATCACACGTCCACGATGTACAAATTGTTAAAGAAGCACCTAATTACCGTGCTGACTAATCACGTTCTTTTAAAGTTGTAAATCATTATGCATGAAAAGATCCTAATTCTTGACTTCGGTTCACAAGTCACCCAAATGATTGCTCGTCGCGTCCGTGATGCGGGCGTGTTTAGTGAGGTTTATCCAGCAGATGTGGATGAGGCTTTTTTACGCGATCAAATCAAAAATAAGGGTGTCAAGGGAATCATTCTTTCCGGTGGTGCGCCTGATAGCGATATTGAGGCACCAAATATGGAGCTTTCCCCATTTGTGTTTTTAGCCGATGTGCCGGTATTAGGTATTGGTTACGGCATGCATATGATGGCCAAGCACTTAGGTGGTGAGGTCGGTATTTCTGGTGATCAGGACTTTGCTCAAGTTCATGTTGCAGTTAAGGGCAATAGTCCTTTATTTGCAACCTTGTCTGATGGTAAGTCTGCAGAAGGCCATGAACAACTGGATGTATGGATGAACCACGGTACTCAGGTTACTGAGTTACCGGCCGGTTTTATGCGTATCGGTTTTTCTAAACACTGTGAATTTGCGGCAATGTCGGATGAGGTTCGACTTTTTTACGGTATTCAGTTCCATCCTGAGGTGACTAATACAAAGCAGGGTGAAGCACTTCTAGGCCGATTTGTGCTGGATATTTGTAATTGTGAAGGTGACTGGAATATGTCAGCTTATGCTGATGAAATGGTTGAGCGTATCCGTGAGGAAGTGGGCGATGACCATGTGATTCTCGCTTTATCTGGCGGTGTTGATTCTTCAGTAGCAGCAGTATTGATTCATCGTGCCATTGGCTCTCAATTGACATGTGTGTTCGTTGACCACGGCATGCTGCGCTTATTTGAAGGCAAGCAGGTGATGGATGTGATGCACGAGAATCTAGGTCTTAATATCATCCACGTTAATGCGACTGAGCAGTTTATGGGGCACCTTGAAGGTGTGACTGATCCGGAGCAAAAGCGCAAGATCATTGGTCGCGAATTTATCGAGATTTTCCAAGAGGAGGCATCTAAACTTCCTAATGCTAAATGGCTTGCGCAAGGCACAATTTATCCGGATGTGATTGAATCGGCAGCCGGCAAACATGGTGTAGCGGTTAAGTCTCACCATAATGTCGGTGGCTTGCCAGACACTTTAAGTATGAAGTTGTTGGAGCCTCTGCGTGATTTATTTAAAGACGAAGTACGTAAGTTGGGTGTAGCACTTGGTTTGCCTGAAAAAATGGTCTATCGTCATCCATTTCCGGGTCCAGGTTTAGGTGTTCGTATTTTGGGTGCAGTAAATCAGGATTATGCCGATATTTTACGTCGTGCTGATGCAATTTTTATCGATGAATTGCGTAACGCTATAGATGCAGGAACCGGTAAAAGTTGGTATGACCTGACGTCACAAGCTTTTGCTGTGTTTTTACCGGTTAAGTCCGTGGGTGTCAAAGACGGTGTTCGTGTCTATGAATATGTCATTTCTTTACGTGCGGTTCAAACCAATGACTTTATGAATGCCCGGTGGGCTCCTTTACCATATGATTTATTAAGCGAAATTTCTAATCGTATTATTAATGAGGTGGATGGCGTAAGCCGAGTAGTTTACGATATTTCAGGTAAACCTCCTTCGACTATCGAGTGGGAATAAGTTGTGTGGGACAGGGCACTTAGTAAGTGTACCGTCCTTGTTTAAAAACAAGATGTTGAAATCTTCAACGAGTTAAAAGATGAATACTAGCCAAAAGATTTATTCTGGTAAAACCAAAGATTTGTACGCTCTGCCGAGCGGTAATGTGCTCCTCGTTTTTAAAGATGACGTTACGGGCACGGATGGCGTTATTGATCCGGGTGCTAACACGGTTATTGGTCAGGTTGAAGGTAAGGGTCGTAAATCTCTCGCCATGAC
>JAAZFX010000234.1 GCA_012511555.1 Alcaligenaceae bacterium
AAAAGGTCGTGATAATTAATACCACGACCTTTTTTGTACTACTTAACGGAATAAACTAAATCAATATTGATTAGCCTTCAGCTTTCTCTTGAGGAGCCCAAGGATTACCGATTGGAGTCTCTTCACCATTAGGGTGTAATACAGGGGTAACGAAGGCAGGTTGATCACCAGTTAAAGTCTTCATGAATGCAACGATATCAACAATCTCATGTTCTTCAAACTTTCTGCCTAACTGTAAGCGACCCATGATATCAACTGCTTCAGCTAAAGTTTCAGCACCACCATCGTGGAAGTACGGATAAGTTAGCTCGACATTACGTAAAGTTGGAACCTTAAAGTTCATACGGTCAACGTCCTGACCAGTGACACCAGCACGACCGGCAGTTTCATTATCAGTCACATACGGCTCAACTAAACCCATGCGCTGGAAAGAATTACCACCCAAGTTAGGACCATTGTGACACGCTACACAGCCACTGTTTTTGAATAGTAAGTAACCATTTAGCTCTTGATCGGTAATCGCATTGTCGTCACCTCTTAACCATTGGTCGAAACGAGCATTTGGAGTCACTAAGGTCTCTTCAAAAGCAGCCAATGCTGAAGTAACCTCTTCGATAGTGATCTCGTCATCACCATAAACCTCTTTAAACTCATTCACATAGCCAGGAATTGTGCGTAAAATACTTACGGCTAATTCGTGAGTAGAACCCATCTCTAGAGGGTTCTCAATAGGACCACCTGCTTGCTCACGTAAGTTAGCAGCACGACCATCCCAGAACTGCACGAAGTTCAAGCTAGAGTTAAGTACGGTTGGCGAGTTGATTGGACCCTGCGCCCAATAGTCACCAACAGAGCTTACCAATTGGTCTGCACCACCTAGCATCAAGTTGTGACAGGAGTTACAGGAAATAAAACCTGAACGTGAAAGACGTTGGTCAAACCAAAGCTTTTTACCTAATTCAACTTCCGCTTGATTTTCAACAACATGCGGATCGATTGGTTGGATTAGTTCATTATTAGGCTTGTAACGCTCACCGTCAGCTTGTTGAGCTAAAGCAGGCGTCGCCATAAAACCGAAAACACCACAAGCAAGTAATGTAGCAGTTAATTTCTTCATAAGATTCCCCCTAGAATTGTAAGGACGTTGTAACCTAATTACTATGATATATAAAGTAGTTAGTTTTTGAGTTGATCCTAATCAAGTTTTATAGGTGTATACCCTAAAAACACGATTATTGGAACCGACTTAAGACCTTGTATAAGCGCTTAGACACAAGATTGTAACTTAAAAGTAACAATATACCCATCTTGTGTGTAAGGTCTATAATATTATGACTTTTCAGGGATCTTAAAACAAGCTTTTTGCTATTAAAAAATTAATATAAAAGCAAAAAGAGTAAAAGTTGAAACAAATAATAAAATTATTTATCTTTTTCAGAATCTTTTTTTGTGCTTAGGGGATTAAAAACATTAAAGAGCTGTTGTGTTTGATTTTGCATCTGCTCTTGCATGTTTAGATAAATATCCTTTGTCTGGTCTACATAACTACTCATCATGCGACTCATCATAGGATTTTGTATAGACATCAACTCAGCCCAAGCCTCGGGTTTGAACTGCGTTTGATATAGCTCTTCGGATTGTTTACTTAACTGTTGCTGCATATCAGTAAAGGCCTGCATATTGTGCTCAAGGTAATTACCCATAACACCCTGCATAGCATGTCCGTAAAACCGAATAATCTGTTTGAGAGTGTTGGTGCTAAACATAGGCACACCCCCACTCTCAAGATCCAGAATAATTTGCAGCAAGATACTCCGCGTGATGTCTTCGTCAGTTTTAGCATCAATAACCGTAAAACGCTCTGAGGCTACCACTAACTCCCTGACATCGGCTAAAGTAATATACGAACTGGTCGCAGTATCATATAGACGACGATTAGGATACTTCTTAATTACACGCGAATTATCTTGCTTAACTTCTGACATTTTTTATTACCAAACTACCATAAAATTCTGGTGCTATATTAGCCCATGTGTAGGCCGCCGTTGACAGAGAAGTCAGCCCCAGTTGAGAAACCCGACTCATCAGAAGCCAGCCAAGCGACAATTGAGGCAATTTCTTCAGGCTCACCTAAACGACGAACCGGAATAGTACCAACAATCTGCTCCAAAACTTCCGGACGAATAGCACGCACCATATCAGTACCGATATAACCCGGTGAAACTGTATTAACCGTCACACCACGGCTCGCAACCTCTTGAGCCAAGGCCATTGTGAAGCCATGAATACCTGCTTTGGCCGTGGAGTAGTTTGTCTGACCGAATTGACCCTTTTGACCATTAACAGAGCTAATATTAATGATGCGGCCCCAACGCTGCTCATACATGTATTCAATGACTTGCTTAGTCACATTGAATAAGCTGTTAAGGTTAGTGTCCATTACGGCCGACCAATCCTCAACTGACATTTTACGGAAAACGCCATCACGAGTAATACCGGCATTGTTGACCAAAATATCAATAGGACCGACCTCTTCGCGCACTTTTTCAAAAGCAAGAACAGTTGACTCCCAATCCGCTACGTTACCTGCAGATGCATGGAACTCATAACCATCAGCTTTTTGTTCATCTAACCACTTTTGATAATTACGTGTAGGACCACAACCGGCGACTACAGTAAACCCATCATCAGCTAGACGACGACAAATAGCCGTTCCGATACCACCCATACCGCCTGTGACATAGGCAACTTTTTTTGTTGAGTTCATAAGCCACTCTCCTTTTAGATTTGATGATTTCAGTTTTAATGTAAACCGTACTGTATCTAATTGTCTATAAGGTAAAACCTGATACAGACGACGCAATATTTAAAATTAAAATGTTTGCGATATTTAAGACCGATACGGTTAATTGGAAAAATTTAAATACATCAAGCTTAAAATCTATTCTAAGCTTGCTAAATTAACCTAATGCTTTAACTTTAACATAGCGTCCAGGCGCATCCTCAATAACAGGGTACTGTCTACTACCCATATTTTTGCGAGGACGAATTTTCTTACCACCTTGTTGCTCTAGCCACTCAGCCCAAACCGGCCACCAACTGCCCGGCTTCTCTTCGGCTTCTGCAAGCCAATCACCGGCACTTTGCGCACGATTAATGTCTTCTGTTTGATTCTCATTGACCCAGTAGTTACGACGATTTTTGTGCGGTGGATTAATCACTCCAGCAATATGACCAGAAGCACCTAAAACGTATCGGACGGGACCGGAAACTAATTTAGCCGACTCAAAACCTGACTTCCAAGGGACGATATGGTCTGCAATGGATGAATAAACGAATGACGGCACATCAATACGACCAAAATTAATTTTCTCGCCACACACTTTCAAATGATCCGGTTTAGCTAAGTTATTTTCTAGGTATGTATTACGTAAATACCATGCGTAGAAAGGTCCGGGTAAGTTAGTACTGTCAGCATTCCAGAAAAGAATATTGAAAGCGCTGGGAGCTTCACCTTTGAAGTAATGACTAACCACATAATTCCACACTAACTCATTAGGTCTTAACCAAGAGAAAGTGCTATTGAGCATACCGGCAGTCGCTAAACCGCCTTTACCCAGTTTAATATCATTTCTAAGAACCATACCCTCGTCAATAAAGACATCCATCACACCTGTTTCAGTGAAGTCCAAGAGCGTAGTTAATAAAGTTAATGATTTCACGTTATCAATACCACGTGCTTTTTGCACTGCAATTGCAGTTGCTGACATCGTACCGCCAACACAAAAAGCAGTTAGATTAAGTTTGTCTTGACCACTAATCTCATGGACCACATCCATGGCCTTAATCACACCGTCTTCAATGAAATCATTCCAAGTAGCTTCTAAGATACCGTCTTGATCATCCGGCAAGGGATTACGCCATGAAATTAAATAAGTATTGTGACCTTGTTCAATCAAGTACTGAACCATGGATTGATTTTCTTGTAAATCCATAATGTAGTACTTGTTAATGCAAGGTGGTACTACCAACAACGGAGTTTCAAAGACTTGTTCAGCTGTCGGTTGGTACTGAATTAATTGGAACAGTTTATTTTCAAAAACGACAGAACCTTTGGTCGTGGCAATATTTTCACCAATTTGGAAAGCAGTTTCGTCGGTTTGCGTCATGCGACCCTTGCGCAAATCAGCCAACCAATTTTTCATACCTTTCTGTAAAGACTCACCCGAAGTTTCCTGGAATACTTTAAGCGCCTCAGCGTTAAGTGCAAAGAAGTTTGATGGAGCGACAGCAGCAAGCCACTGCTCAATAGAAAACTGCAATTTATTTTGCATTTTCTCAGGCAAATTAAATTGCAATGCCATCTTTTCTACTGTATCTGAAGATAAGACATATATATGAGCAAGCAAATGCAACTGAGAGTTTTCAGCCCATGCTTCATTTTTGAAACGACTGTCTTTAAGCTCAGGTAAAGCGCCCTCTTGGCTAAGCTTAACTAATTCCTGATACTTGCTTAAAAAATCTGTTTTTAACATCTTCCAATCGGCTGAACTCGTGAGAGCATCCCACGAAGAAAACCATGGATTATTATGTAAATCAAATTGCTGCATCAATCATCTCCATCTGGTATTTGTCTGCTTATCAGTATATCAGCCTAAACGTTTCAATATATGTATCGACCATTAGCATCACTGGTAATATTTTATTGTAATACAAAAATGTTACATTATTGTGCAAACCAACTGCCTAGACAGCCAAATACATAAAATCAACAGCTTTTGTACCTAAATACAACCTATCAAACTAACACATCAAACTCAATTCTTCCAAATGCTCCTTTGACATAACATAATTAAATTTTGGCATAACATTAGATAAGATAAGCCACCGTCGCTAAACGCCCTGTTTCGGGGTTACGTCGATAGGAGTAAAACCAGTCACTCAACGAGTAGCTACAAAGTCCTGAAAAGTATATTTGACAATCTTTAGCTACCTTGTGAGAATCCATCAGTTTGCAAAGCTTATGATTGGCAATACCGACCAAATTTGCTGAGTATTTGTCAGGAGTGTTTTTTTTGGCCGTGAAAAACTTTTCATACACGGGATTAAACTCTCTAAACGCCTCTCTCACCTCTACACCCACTTCAAATGCGGCAGCTCCAATCGAAGGACCAATCCAGACATAACTAATTGCTCCACCATGCTTACGCTGCATAACTTCAATAGTATTTTCAATGACTCCCAGTAACAAACTACGCCAACCGGCATGGGCTACTCCCAAGACCTTGGCATCGGATCCCAGCATAACAACAGGCATACAATCGGCTGTCTGTATCGCGAGAACACGACCCGCTTTTGTTGTAACAGAAGCATCTGCAATAGCAATTTCATCACCGGCTTGCCAATCATCCGCATCAAAAACTGACGCTCCGTGTACCTGCGAAATCCATAACGGTTCCGATGGCAATCTTTCAGTTAAATACGCGCGATTAGCTAAAACCAAACTGACATCTGCGCCAGTGGATAAACCCAAATTAAACCCTGCCTCAGTAAAAGCATCACTATCACCGGAATTTGAGGCGGCAGTTTTTCTACCACTTTTAGCAGTTGTCGTAAAATAACCTAGGCCTGAAACCTTGGGACCACTGATAATCGGCAAGCCTTGTACCTCATCATAAGCGGCAAAAGGTTTAGGGTATTGTTGCAAAATAGACATCAGTATTTACTCCAAATACTAAAAAATTAGGACCAATCAATAGCATCAAGAACGCTTTGCATATCATCAGGCACAGGCACTGTAAATTGTCGCTCGCTACTATCTGCAGGGTCAACAAAAGAAAGACTCTGTGCATGTAACATCTGTCGTGACGCTTCGGCCCAAGCCGGACCACCATAAATACCATCACCGATGAGCGGATGACCTAAACTGCTCAAATGCACTCGAATCTGATGCGTTCTACCAGTTTCCAACTGGCATTCAACCAAACTAACAGGATGGTTTCCCCAAAGACCTCTAGCCTCACATCGATAGCGTGTGCGTGCTTCCTTGGCAGCAATCGGTGCATCAACAGACATCCTCACAGCGACCCGACGGTCCCGTCCAATAGCGGCATCAATCACACCCTCATCACTAATATGGCCCTTTACCAAGGCTAAATACTGGCGACCAACGGAACGTTCTTGAAGTTGTCGCACTAAATGCGTCTGAGCAATTTCTGTACGAGCAACCATCAGCAAGCCGGAAGTATCCTTATCTAAACGATGAACGATACCTGCACGTGGTATCTGTGCCAACTCGGGAAAATGATATAAAAGGCCGTTTAATAAAGTCCCGCTCCAATTGCCTGCCCCCGGGTGAGTCACTATACCGGCGGCCTTATTAACAATAATAAAATGCTCAGTTGCCATAACGATATCCAGATCCATCGCCTCAGGGGCAAAGGCCACCTGCTCTGGTGAGGGCTGTGGTTGCACCCAAATCCTATCGCCGGCTCGTATCGTCTGACGCACCTTGGCTTCTTGGTCATTGACCTTAACCCAACCATCTGTAATCCACTGCTGCAGGCGACCACGTGAGTGCTCCGGCAACAAAGTAGCCAGCACCTTATCCAGTCGCTCGCTGCTAAAACTTAAAGGCATCTCGAACTCTTGCGCCCCCCGCTCTGTCGAGCCTTCATCAAACTCTTCAACTGATTCAATGGAATTATCGCTCATTAAACTCTCTTTAAAATATACAATTTCTACATTTTTTTGATTAACGTAGAAATAATAATCACTCTGATTTTTCAACTATAATTAACAACTGTTGCGATGCAATGCAAAAAGGCTGTTATCATTGTTTGTATTTATTAGAATAACGCATCATATCACGCAAGCATTCTCATTTTAAATTGACAATATGCAGAACAAAACCTTAAAGTCCTTAATGCTAATCTTCGGTGTTAGCCTACTAGCAGCATGCTCTAGCACCCAAGATAAAGTTAACGATGAGACTATCGGCTGGTCAGCACCTCAGCTTTATGAAGAGGCACGTGACAATGTCCGCAGTAGAAACTGGAACACAGCCAGCACTTATCTTCATACGCTAAGCACACGCTTCCCATATTCCAGCTATGCACAGCAGGCGATGATTGATGAAGCTTATGTGTTATGGCGCGATGATGAGCCGGAAAAAGCCTTAGTAGTTATTGATCGCTTTAACCGCTTATATCCTAATCACCCTAACGCAGACTACATGCTCTACCTCAAGGGTTTAATTACCTTTACACCGCCGAGCGCTTTTCTAAGCAGTTATACCGGTCAGGATCCAAGTGAGCGTGACCCTAAGGGCTTACGTGAATCATATGAGGCTTTTAGCCAATTAGTAGAGCGTTTCCCTCAAAGTCGCTATGCTGAGGATTCTCAACTACGCCTTAACTGGCTAGTTAATACCATTGCCGAAAACGAAGTTAACGTCGCTGAGTATTACTATAAGCGTTATGGCTATGTGGCAGCGGTTAACCGTGCCCAAGTTGTACTTCGTGATTTCTCAGGAGTCAGTGCGACAGAGCGCGCTTTATATATCATGATGAAGTCATACGAAGCACTTGGTCTACAGGATCAGGCTAGCGACGCCGAACGCGTCTTTATGCAGAACTTCCCTAACTCTGATTATCTGGTTAACGGCCTGGATAAAGACGGTAGATGGTATGACTTTGTTAAACCATCCAGTTGGTTCAACTAGTAGTTATTAGAGTTGCACATTGCTAAAGGCTTAGTTTTTTAACTAGGCCTTTATTTTTTGTGGCTAGCTAAATAAGTTAAAAACTGCAAGGCATCTTTAGGTTCGCGCGTTCGATAAAAATCCGGTAACCCCTTCCATAATCTTTTACCATAGCCCTTTTCCACTAAACGAACATCACCAATGACCAAGACACCGGCATCATCTTCACTGCGGATTAGACGCCCGGCACCTTGCTTTAAAGTAATAGCCGCATGAGGGATTTGGATCTCAAAAAACGGACTACCGCCGCGCTCTTCACAATCCTTGATACGTGCATCCAGTACCGGATCATCAGGGGACATAAACGGAATTTTATCGATAGCAACTAAAGTCAACAAGTCGCCTGGAAAATCCACCCCTTCCCAAAAACTCGCACTGCCAACCAAAATAGCATTACCCTCTTCACGAAACTTATCCATCAGATAAGCACGAGAATTCTCACCCTGCTTGAGCAAGAGCCTGTCAATGCTCTCTGTATCCAAGCGTTCCAAGAACTTCTCAGCAAAATCATCCACCGCTCTTAAGGAAGTACATAGAATAAGTACGCCACCATGCGTGGCTTTGATTAAGGGCATTAAAACATCAATAAACTTGTCCCTAAAAGAGTAATCGTCAGGTAAAGGTAGCTTCGGTATCAACATAATCGTATTGTTTTGATACTCAAAAGGTGACTCCCAGACCTTCTGCTCTGCACCATATAAACCTAAGTTATTGATAAAATGGTCGAAATTACCGTTGACTGACAAGGTGGCAGAAGTAAATACCCATGCCTGTTCGGGCCGCTTAAACTTACCAAAATGACGTACACTCAGTGGCGCTCGTTGCAACTGAAAGGCATTTTGGGTTAGATTAATCCAACAAACATAGGGAGTTTCCTTGAACTCGGTGACCGTTTTAACCTCTTCTGCCATTTCTTGGGCGACTAATTCACTGAGACTATCCGATTGCTGAGCTTGTTCAATGTCTTGGTTTTTCTCTTTAGATTGAATCCGCTCTCTAGTTTGCGCTTCGGTCTCAAGCTCTTCATTTCGTTTATGACTACGAGACCAGCGCATCAACCCATCATAAATTGTCGCCCCCTCACGGGTCGCCGCTTGAATATCCGGATGCTTTTCTTGATACTTTAATAGCGCTTTAACCACTAGTTGAATCGCTTCGGTCAACTCATCAAAACG
>JAAZFX010000040.1 GCA_012511555.1 Alcaligenaceae bacterium
CTTAGTTCTATTGCTTTTAGCCTTCAAAAATTAAAAATAGCCGGATAAATAATACCCGGCTATTTTTAATTTGTGTACTTGGAACAGTAGTGTACTACTTACCGATCTGATTACCGATAACACCACCGACCGCAGCACCACCAACAGTACCCCAGCCACTACCACCAGTCAGAATAGCTCCGGCACCACCACCAATCGCAGCACCGGCAACAGTACTTTTATCACGAGTTGACATATGACCGCAAGCGCTAAGACTGCCAACGAGAGCCGCTAAAACAAGATATTTACCAATTGTAGTTTTCATAACACACCTCTTTTACTTTAATATTTAGCACGATACAAAACGCTAAAAAGCCTAAATTTACACAGCAGCGCGATGCGCATTGCAATAGTTGATGTTAGTAAGTTAACTCAAATATGCTTTAAATACTATTTAAATACTTATGTAAATGTATCCATATGAAAAAAATACATTTATACAAAAAAGATTATTTAACCTTATATTACTTTAAAGATTTAAAACGAATGCGTTTAGGTTTAGCAGCTTCCTCACCTAAGCGACGTTTTTTATCTTCCTCATACTCTTGGTAATTACCCTCAAAGAAATAAAGTTGTGAATCACCTTCATAGGCCAAAATATGGGTAGCAATACGGTCCAAGAACCAGCGGTCATGGCTAATTACCATCACTGTACCGGCAAACTCAAGCAAAGCATCTTCTAATGCGCGTAAGGTTTCTACATCAAGGTCATTAGATGGCTCATCTAGCAGAAGGACATTACCACCACTAATTAACGTCTTGGCTAAGTGTAGACGGCCCCGCTCACCACCCGACAATTCACCGGTGATTTTGCTTTGATCTGAGCCTTTGAAGTTAAAACGACCTAAGTAGGCTCTGGATGACATTTCAAATCGCCCGACAGTCAAAATATCTTGACCATTAGATATCACTTCAAATACCGATTTATCATCTTCCAAGCTGTCACGGGACTGATCAACATAGGCTAAATTTACAGTTTGACCAATTTTAACCTCACCGCTATCCGGTTGCTCTTGACCTGCAATCATACGGAATAAGGTTGATTTACCGGCACCGTTAGGGCCCACAATACCGACAATGGCGCCAGCAGGCACCTTGAAACTTAAATTATCAATTAGTAAACGGTCACCAAAACCCTTAGAAACATTAACAAACTCAATGACTTCTTGGCCCAAACGCTCTGCTACCGGAATAAAGATCTCTTGGGTTTCATTGCGACGCTGGTACTCATGTGAAGATAGCTCTTCAAAACGTGCCAAACGTGCTTTAGATTTTGCCTGACGGGCCTTGGGGTTTTGACGCACCCACTCTAACTCTCGTTTAATCGTACGTTGACGGGCACTCTCTGCAGTCTCTTCTAGCTTTAAACGGTCTTCTTTTTGCTCTAGCCAAGAAGTATAATTACCCTTCCACGGGATACCATGACCACGGTCAAGCTCAAGAATCCACTCCGCCGCATTGTCCAGGAAATAACGATCGTGCGTCACTGCTACTACAGTACCCGGAAACTTTTGCAAGAAAATCTCTAACCACTCCACACTCTCAGCATCTAAGTGGTTGGTTGGCTCATCAAGCAGCAGCATATCAGGTTTTGATAATAACAGACGACAAAGCGCTACGCGCCGTTTCTCACCGCCGGACAAGTGCTCAACCTTAGCATCCCAGGGTGGTAAACGTAAAGCATCCGCTGCAATCTCCAACTGATGATCAAGATCATCGCTACCAGTAGTGGCTGCAGCTGAAATAATGGCTTCTAACTCGGCCTGCTCCGCCGCCAAGGCATCAAAGTCAGCATCTGGCTCGGCATACTCAGCATAAACCTGATCTAAACGCTTGCGCGCGGCAAATACCTCGCCCAGACCGTCTTCTACCGATTCCCGTACCGTATGCTCCGGGTTAAGCTGTGGCTCTTGAGGTAAATAACCAATGCTAATACCCGGCATTGGAATTGCTTCACCATCGATGTCTTTATCAAGGCCTGCCATGATTTTCAGTAAGGTCGACTTACCGGAGCCATTAAGGCCAAGAACACCGATTTTGGCGCCTGGGAAAAATGATAAAGAGATGTCTCTCAAAATTTGACGTTTGGGTGGAACTGTTTTACCCACACGATTCATTGTGTAAACAAATTGTGCCATAAATAATTATTGATTAAATAGTTTTAAAATATAGAGTGATTGTAATCAATACAAAGTAATTCTGTTGTAAAGAACGTCGTTTAACTACTTATAATCGTCCAAATGACTTAGACTTAAGCAGTATTACATATTAAGATAGATCGTTTTAATTTTATTAAAGTGACCTTAGCCCAAAGCAAAACTCAAAGCAAAAATTGACATGAAAAAAACATTTACAGTAGAAGAACTCGACGCTTTAGCTAAAACCGCTGATGTACTCAGTGCTTGGACCGGCAAGTGCATACTTTGCGAAAAAAACGTGACCGATGACGGAGTTGAAGTTGCTATCTTCGCTCAAGTCCTGGACAGTAACGAAGCAACTAAAAACTCTGCTGACGCCGATGAAAGCGTAGATGCTCATGCAGTCGAAGACAAGCAAGAAGGGCAATTCCTACTCTTAGGCGGTACAGACTCTGACATTCTTGGCAATGCCGGTGGTCTAAGCGATATTGACACCCAAATTTACGAATGCCGACTGCTTTTCAGCATCATGTTTAATGCCGAAGAAGGCGAATTTGAAGAAAGGTTCATTCTTGTCAATGATGAGTTTGAACTCGTCACCACCTCCGACAGCCTTGAGGAATTAGTGCCTTTTAGTCTCAGAGAGGTTGACGATCTTGACGAATGGGGTGATGAGGATTGGGACAACGATGATGAAGATGAAGACGATGACGCTGAATCTGATGATGAGCTTAGTGAAGAGGAATGGTTAGAACGGCATCGCCTCCATCCGCACGATAAAGACAATACTCACTAGCTCCCGATAGCGCACGCCTGCTTAGACCTTACAACCGGATACCGCACAGGAACGATCTCTTAAGTAAAGACTGAATCCTATAGGATAGGTAAGCGCCACCAAAATTCTAGCAGCAGGGCTTTTCAGGCGAACAGCTGGCGGTACTGACTTATTTTCTTTTTTAAGATGCAGGCGAAAGCGCGTATAACGAATCGCTGATTTTATAAACTCCGACGGGCTGTTAAAAAACCAGGCTATGCTTTTCTCAATAGTGTCATGAGCTAATAACAACAGGCCCATGGCATGCTGACCAGCATTAGTCGAGCCCTGTCGACTCAAAGAATCGCCAGAGTCATAATAAACTCGGTAAACGTCATTAACGAAACGAGTTAAATAACCTGCGCGAGCAATTTTACGCCAGACAATACTCTCTGGTACAAAACCCTCATACTCCTCCGGAAAGGGGAAACGGCGTAAAATCTCGGCATTTAAGCAACCAAACTTTTCACCGCGAGGATGGTGCTTAAAATACATATCGATTGAAGTCATATCCATCATATCGTTGACGTACCGGTCACCCACTACCGTACCATCTGGGCGTTGACATAAACCGGTAACCGCAATAAAGCCGGCACGCTGTTTTGCGGGAATACTATACCAAGTTGACCACATCGAAGATAAAGCACCAGGCAGCAAGGTATCATCTGAATCCAAGGCAACAATTAATTCGCCTTGAGCCATTGCAACACCATTATTAAATGCAGTCTTTTTATGCTGATTTGGCTGCCAGGCATAACGAATAGGAATAATACCTTCAGCACTCCACTCGGCAACAAGAGCCGCAGTATTGTCAGTTGAGCCGTCGTCAATAATAAGCCACTCGAAATCGCCAAAGTCCTGAGCCTTGAGCGATTCGTAAACACGCGGCAGAGTGTCAGCCCGATTGTAACTCGGGGTGAGCACAGTGAAACCATATTGACTCATAATTTTATGATCTTCAAAATAAATGCTAGTTTGTCTGATTAAGCAACAGTTTAGTCTTTTATCACTTAGCAAAAAGGAACTATTGTTAACAAAATATTTCGCTCTAAACTCTTTAGGACTTGAACTTGACACAACAAAAAGCTTTAAGTAAAAAAAAGACCACCATAAATACGGCGGTCTTAATTTTCTTATACTTCTAAGCTAAAAAATTCAAACAAAGAAAAGAATTACTTCATTTTGTTTGCTTGATTAACTTTTTCTAGCATCTTCCAAACACCCTTAGGAGAAGTTGAATATAAACGCTTCAACTCTTTGCTAATGCAACGACGCTCTAAAGTGTTACGGCTGTTACGCTTAATTTCTGCCATGTTCGCCTCTAAAATTATTAAATCTCGCCCCTAATAATTTAGGGTATGAATACCATAAGTAATCTCTAAGTTTATCATAATTTTATGAAACACTCTAGAAAAGACTTTATTTTAAATAACATACTATTAAACATGTCGTCTTTTATCCAAAAACTCATTCACAATATAATGATCTTAGCGTTTTTTAAAAGTCCGTTCCTCTTGTAAAATAGTTCTTTGACCTCACTTATAAGTGATTGTAAAGTCTCCTAAATTTCATCTACGCCTTGACCACTGACGTCGTCTTTTGGCATCGAGTTAAATTATTTATGTCATCACAAATTCGTATTTTTGGCGCCCAGCAAAACAATCTAAAAAACCTAGATTTAGCGATCAACACCGGAGAAATTACCGTATTGACCGGCGTTTCAGGATCAGGAAAAAGCTCCTTAGCCTTTGACACCTTATATGCTGAGGGTCAACGCAAATACGTGGAGACTTTCTCTCCCTATGCTCGCCAATTTCTGGACCGCATGGACAAACCTCAGGTCGAACGTATTGAAGGTATTTTACCTGCCATTGCCATTGATCAAACCAATCCGGTACGTACCTCACGCAGTTCGGTAGGGACAATGACCGAGCTTAATGACCATATCAAATTACTCTATGCCCATTCTGCCCAGCTTTTTTGTAGACAATGTGCAGCATCTGTGCAGCAAGACACCGTTCAATCAATTCAGCAGCAACTTGCTAAGCGCAGCCAAGAGCATGACGATCCTCGACTGGTACTGACCTTCCCTATTTTAGTACCGGCCAATTTTAGCGATGACGAAGTCAAAGCCTTTTTAGAGCAGCAAGGCTATACGCGCATTCACCGCGAAGAGGAAACAACACGCCAAATCACGGACAAAAAAACAAAAAAAAGCAAACTTGAGGTGATGAAGAAACTCTATGTGGTACAGGATAGGTTCCGTTTCTCCAAAGCAGAGCCGGAACGTGTTGCCGAAGCCTTAGAGCATGCCTTAACTCACGGCCAAGGCTTTGCCAGAGTTTATGCTATGTTAGAAAGTGGTGAGGAGTTAGTGTGGCCTTTTAGTCAGCAGCTGCATTGCGCTCATTGCGATATTTCTTATCAAAAACCACATGCCAGCACCTTCTCTTTTAACTCCCCCGCCGGAGCCTGCGATAATTGTCGAGGCTTTGGTCGCAGCATGGGTATTGATTATGGCTTAGTGATTCCAAACGAGAGCCTAAGCTTGGCAGATGGTGCCATCCGCCCTTGGCAGACACCAAGCTTTAAGATACAACAAGACGACCTCATGAAGTACGCCAAAAAAATCGGTATTCGTACCGATACGGCTTGGCGAGACCTCAATGCTGCTGAAAAGCAATGGGTCATTGAGGGCGATCCTGAATGGACTGGCAAGAAAAGCGCTTGGGACACCCAATGGTATGGCGCACAACGTTTCTTTGACTGGTTGGAGACCAAGTCCTACCGCATGCATGTACGTATTTTACTGTCTAAATTCAGAAGCTACACACCCTGCCCTGTATGTCACGGCTCACGCCTCAAAGCAGAAGCTAATTTATGGCGTTTAGGCGATGGGCAACAAGGTGATTATGCAGAGGGTCGTTATAAACGCTTTATGCCTGTCAATGCCCGTTGGTCAGAAAAAACCTTGGAGCAATTACCCGGTTTAGCCATTCATGACTTGATGCAATTACCCATCGGTCATTTAAAAAATTATTTTGATAGTCCTTATTTTGATGAACACGCAGATAAAGCCAGTGATTTGGTCTTAACTGAGATCCGTCATCGCCTGCGCTATTTATGCGATGTAGGACTGGATTATTTATCACTAGACCGACAAAGTCGCACCCTGTCCGGCGGTGAGGTTCAGCGCATCAATCTGACCACTGCCCTCGGCACCTCTTTAGTTAATACGCTATTTGTACTGGATGAGCCTTCTATCGGTTTACACCCGCGTGATATGGGACGCATTGTTGAAGTAATGCAAAGACTACGTGATGCCGGCAATACCCTTGTCGTCGTAGAGCATGATCCGCAAGCCATGGTTGCGGCTGATCGTATTTTAGAGATTGGTCCAGGCCCAGGTGAGCGCGGTGGTGAAATCGTCTTTGATGGTACGCCTGAAGGGCTGCGCGGTGCCGAAACCCTAACCGGTAAATACCTTGGTAATGTCTTAAGAGTCGAAGCACCGCTCCCAATGAAGGTGAGTGATAAAACACCCAAGCTGTTATTAGAAGGTGTAAGCCATAACAACTTAAAAAATGTTGATGTGGCCTTTCCACTCAATAGACTGGTTTGTGTCACTGGCGTGTCGGGTTCTGGAAAATCCACTTTAATCCAAGATGTACTCTACCCTGCACTATTAAAGAACTTTGGCGAAGCTACCGAGTCACCGGGTGAATATAGGCACCTGCTGGGCGCTGAACAACTAGCTTCAGTCGTAATGGTTGATCAAAGCCCTATTGGCAAAACAGCACGTTCCAATCCTGCCAGTTATGTTGGCGCTTTTAACGCCATTCGTAATCTCTTTGCCCAAACGCCAATGAGTCTTGAGCGTGGTTATAAACCGGGCACCTTCAGTTTTAATAGTGGTGATGGTCGTTGCCCAACGTGTAAGGGCACCGGTTTTGAGCACATTGAAATGCAGTTCCTCTCGGATGTCTATTTACGTTGCCCAGATTGTCATGGTAAACGCTTTAGGGATGAGGTGTGTGAGATCCGTGTTGAGCATTTGGGTCAATCCGCTTCTATTGATGAAGTACTGGAAATGACAGTTTATCAAGCCTTGGAGTTTTTCAAAGGCTTAAGAGAAGTACAAACGGCACTGCAACCGCTGATTGATGTGGGTCTGGAGTACGTCAAGCTGGGACAGCCAGTACCAACCTTATCGGGTGGTGAGGCGCAGCGTCTTAAACTGGCAGGTCACTTGGCTGAAGCTGCTCGTAGCCGCACCAAAGGCAAGCAACTGACAATCAAAGGCTCGTTGTTCTTATTTGATGAACCTACCACCGGCTTACACTTTGATGATGTGGCACGCCTCATGCAAGCGTTTAGAAAGTTACTGGCTGCCGGTCATTCACTGATTATTATTGAGCACAATCTGGACTTGGTACGCGCCGCCGATTGGTTGGTTGATTTAGGCCCCGGTGGTGGCGAACATGGTGGTCGTGTCATTGCCCAAGGCACCCCTGAAGATTTACAAAAACTACCACAATCCTATACCGGTCTAGCCTTAAATGAATATGAAGAGGATATTGTCCGAGAAGTTGGCTCCCACACCCATAATCAAGCATCAGAGCTAATCGCTGCCGACAAAGGCGCCGTGACCTCTGTTGCCTATAAGGAAAACAGCAAGGCTCGAGACCGCGCCAAAGCCAATAATAGCATTGAGATTCTCAACGCTCGTGAACACAACCTCAAGGGCATTGACGTAGAGATTCCACGCGATAAGTTTACCGTGATCACCGGCGTATCCGGTTCCGGTAAATCGACTTTAGCCTTTGATATTTTGTTCCAGGAGGGTCAGCGACGCTATTTGGAATCACTCAACGCTTATGCTCGCTCCATCGTACAACCGGCGGGTCAGCCTGATGTTGATGCAATTTATGGTATTGCCCCTACAGTGGCGATTGAACAAAGAACGAGCCGTGGCGGCTATAAGTCCACCGTTGGCACCATGACTGAAATTCATCATTTCTTGCGACTCTTGTACGTAAAACTGGGGACTCAATACTGCCCTAGTTGTCAGGTACCGGTTGAACCGCAAAGACCCGATCAGATCTTGGCACATATCATGAGTCATCATCGCGGACAACGAATCGGCATCATGGCACCACTCATCATAGCGCGTAAGGGCTATTACACTGATCTTGCCAAATGGGCTGACAATAAAGGCTACACGCACCTACGCGTAGATAATGAGTTTATTCCGGTTAGCCCATGGCCACGCCTTGACCGCAATCAGGAACATACCATTGAGCTGCCAGTGCTTGATATCATTGTCGATCCAGCTAATGAAACGGAATTACGCGAAGCGATTAATACCGCTATTACCCATGGTCAGGGGCAGCTGAGCATCCTCTTCGAACTGGATCCTGCAAAACCACTGACACCTGACTATTTAGAGCAAAAGCACTTTTCAGTCAAACGTGCCTGCCCTTCTTGTTCACGTAGTTTCCCTGAACCGGACCCACGCCTTTTTTCCTACAACTCTAAACACGGTTGGTGCGAAAGCTGCTTTGGTACCGGTTTAAAGTTAAAAGACTTTAATGAGGAACTAACTGGCGAAGAAACATCATGGCTAAATCGTGAAACTGAAGAACATGACAGCACCTGCCCTAGTTGCCACAGTGCCCGTATTAATGAGGTCGCTCGCAATGTCTTATGGCAAAAACTGCCAATTCATAAGCTTAGCGAATATTCGGTTGAAGACTTAGAGGACTTCTTCCTATCAGTCGACATGACGGATCGTGAACAGCAAATTGCTCGCGATGTACTGCATGAAATACGCAGCCGCTTAAAATTCATGCGCAATGTAGGACTAAACTACCTCAGCCTCGATCGAGCCGCCCCCACCTTATCTGGTGGCGAGGCTCAACGTATTCGTCTAGCGGCACAATTGGGCTCAAATCTACAAGGCGTATGCTATGTTTTGGATGAACCGACGATTGGCCTACACCCTCGTGACAATCAAATTCTTCTTAATGCGTTGAGTCATTTAGAAGGTAATGGCAATACCTTAGTCGTGGTGGAGCATGATGAAGATACCATTAAACGCGCTCAACATATTATTGACATGGGTCCGGGCGCCGGTACTCGTGGTGGTACCGTCATCGCCCAAGGGAGTTATGAGGATATTTTAAATTCCCCCGAGTCATTGACCGGTGAGTTTTTACGCAATCCGATGCGACACCCAATGCAACCTCGTCGAGAAATTCCTCAAGACCACCCGATGGTAGAGATTAAAAATGCCACACTGCATAATTTACGCGATGTAGATGCAGCCATTCCTGTGGGACGACTGAGTGTAGTGACAGGTGTGTCAGGCTCCGGTAAATCCACCCTGGCACGCGATGTTTTATTAGAAAATCTGCGTGGCAAAGTCGGTCAACGAGAGCCTGCTACCGATTTCCAAGGTTGCACGGAAATCATTGGTTGGGATAAATTAGAACGTATCCTCGAAGTTGACCAAACGCCAATTGGTAAAACGCCACGTTCTACGCCTGCGACTTACATTGGTATTTGGGATGATGTACGACGTTTATTTGCCGAAACTCGTATGGCTAAGATGCATGGCTGGAATGCTTCACGTTTTTCCTTCAACACCGGCGATGGACGCTGCCCCGTATGTGATGGCCAAGGCATGCGCACGATTGAGATGAGCTTTTTACCAGATGTGAAGGTCTCTTGCGAACAATGTGAGGGTCAACGTTTTAACCCCGAAACTTTAGCCGTCAAAGTACGCGATAAAAACATTGGTGATATTCTCAGCCTGGAAGTTGACGATGTGATTGACTTTTTTAGCGCCCATCCAAAAATCCATCGCGGCTTGAAATTACTGCAAGATGTTGGTCTAGGCTATTTGACCTTGGGCCAACCATCGCCTACCCTATCTGGTGGCGAGGCTCAACGCATCAAGTTGGTGACTGAGTTACTCAAAGCACGCTTAGATGAGGGCATTCATAAAACCGGTCGCGCCTCCAGCGCACCGTATACTCTCTATGTACTTGATGAGCCAAGTGTCGGGTTATCCATGGCCGATGTGAAAAAGCTGATCCAGGTTATTCACCGCTTAGTTGACGCCGGCAATACTGTCGTCATTATTGAACACAATTTAGATATCATGGCTGAAGCAGACTGGATTTTAGACCTCGGTCCTGAAGGTGGTACCGAAGGTGGCCAATTAGTTGCTGCCGGCGCACCTGAGCAATTGATGAAACTGCATGCTCAATCTCATACCGGTTTAGCACTAAAAGAGTTCATGGAAAGAAATAATTAGGGTTTATCAATGCATAAAAAGAAGTTAGTTGTTTTATCCGGCGCCGGCATTTCCGCCGAGAGTGGCTTAAAGACCTTTAGAGACTCTGACGGTTTATGGGAAAACCATCGCGTCGAGGATGTAGCTACACCTGAGGCCTTTAGACGCGATCCCGAGTTAATCATGCGCTTTTATAACTTGCGTCGTGCGCAACTCAATGAGGTGGAGCCTAATGATGCACACAAGATTCTGGCCGCTTTGGAAGATGACTTTGAAGTACACATCATTACCCAAAACGTCGATAACCTTCACCAACGTGGTGGCTCTTCCAGGGTTCTACACTTACATGGTGAGCTTTGTAAAGTCCGTCCGCTAGACTCTGAAGAAGAAGGTATCATCGAGTGGCTGAGTGATTTGAATATCGGCGATACAGATGAGCGAGGGGTGCAGCTGCGCCCTCATATTGTCTGGTTTGGTGAAATGGTACCGGCGATGGAAGCAGCGGCAGACATTGCTAGTCAAGCGGATATCTTTTTAGTTATTGGCACCTCGATGAAGGTTTACCCAGCTGCCGGTCTTATCGACTTTATCCCACCGCATTGTGAGCTGTACGTGATTGACAAAGGTTTGGAAAATGTCTTTACCCATCAGGATAACTTCTATCAATTGGGTGCTTCTGAGGGCATGCGTTTATTAGAAGAGCGCCTCAGAAACAAGGCTTAAGAACAAGGTTTAAGCTTCACTCCTGACAACTATTAAGCGTAAAAATGCCTTAACACCTGATTAACTGCTGCTAAACCCATGGCGGCAGTTACCGTCACGCAAGATCCATAGCCGGCGCAGGCTAAGCCCTGCGGTCCGCGCAAAGCCCCCTCACCATCAGCTTGCACCTCTTCGCTCCAAGGTAACAAAGCCGGCTCATCAATCCACAAACAGGGCACCCCCATGCTTGGCACCTTTTTAAGGGCCTTACCCTGTGCATCACTACCTTTAGCAAAACCATATTGTTTACGTAATTGCTGACGTATTTTGGCTAATAAAGCGTCATTGCGCGTTTTACTCAAGTCGGTAAAATTCAAGGCTAGACTATTAGACTTGCCACCGGCCCCGCCACACATAATAAAGTGCACCCCCAAATCTCGACACACCACCGTCATGGCAATCTTGGCCATTACTTGATCTGCACAATCCAAAACCACATCAACATTAGCCGATTCAATCAGCGCACGGGCATTATCACTATCAATAAAGTCGTCAATAAGCTCCAACTGCAATTCAGGATTAATTTCATGTAGGCGCTCAGCCATCGCTTCAACCTTGCTTTGACCTAAAGTGCTCGTGAGAGAGTGGATTTGACGATTGATATTAGATTCAGATACTACATCCAAATCCACCAATACTAAACGCCCCACGCCGCTTCTGGCTAATGCCTCGGCTGCCCAAGAACCAACTCCACCAACCCCCACCACCATCACTGATTTAGAACTAATGATATTTAGCGCTTCATCGCCATACAAACGCTTTAAACCACCAAAACGGCGCTCTAAATCATAGTCACTCATTACCAAACTCGCCCATACATTAGCCTTAACAAGCAGCTCTTAATAGAGTTCATAAAAACTGCTAATGATACAATAAAGGATGTATTTTAACTTTTCTAATGAAAATAATTCGTGAATAGCAAGTATATTGATTTAAGCCCAAGCGTTTTAGCAAAGGCCGAACTACATTTTAAAAACTTTAGACTGTGGACCGAGGAAGAGCGAGAAGCTTCTTTACAAGAGGCCTTAGCCCAACTTGACGAACTAAAAGACATTTGGCTCTTTGGTTACGCCTCCCTCATTTGGCGACCGGAGTTTGACTATGTAGAAAGTCGCCGCTGCGTGATACAAGGCTATCACCGTTCGCTTTGTCTATGGTCCAGCGTCAACCGCGGTACCCCCGAGCGCCCTGGCCTAGTCTTTGGTCTAGCTGAATCCGGCAAGTGCGAAGGTGCAGTCTATAAGCTGCCTAATGAGGATCTACTCAACAACATGCGACGTCTCTGGAAACGCGAGATGCCTAATAGTTCCTACATCCCTATGTGGCTAGACTGTGAAACGCCTGAAGGCACTATCAAGGCCTTAGCATTCGTCATGGACCCGGACGATTACTCCTACGTCGGCGACCTCACTACCGAGGAAACTCTCCATGTTGTACTGGGCGCCACCGGCATCTACGGCCCCTGCACCGAATATGTTTTAGAGACTGCTGATGCACTCAAAGAGGTCGGCATTAGCGATGATGAGCTCTACCATTTAGCTTCTCTAATTCGTGAAAAACTAGAAGTTAATTAAACTCACGTTCTAAATTACTAACTAAAGCACTGAAGCTGTATGCACTTAGGTGTAAAATACAGCTTTCATTTAAAGCATATTTTGGAAGAATACATCATGGGCTCTACAGCAGATATGCGCCATCGCTATGAGAAACTCGAGTTACTTGAACAAGATGCCAGTCAAAACCCCTTTGAACTGTTTGAGAATTGGTTTCAGTTAGCTTGTCAAGACGACGAGCGAGAAGCCAATGCAATGACCTTGGCAACGGTTAATGCGCACGATGAACCTGAAGCTCGCATGGTGTTATTAAAAGAATATAGTGATGAAGGCTTTGTCTTCTTTACTAATTACGACTCGCCTAAGGGTGAAGCCATTGCTCACAATCCACACGTAAGTTTATTATTTTTCTGGGTTAAGCAAGAGCGCCAAGTCAGAGTTACCGGCAGCGCCCAAAAACTCTCTGCAGCAGACTCTACTGAGTATTTTAATAGCCGCCCCTACGGTTCACGCATTGGTGCCTGGGCCTCACTACAAAGCCAAGCTCTGAGCCGTGAGGCGCTGGCGCAAAGGTTTGCCGAGTACTCTGCCATATATCCTGACGAAGTACCCAAGCCTCCACACTGGGGAGGTTATTTAGTCCTCCCCTCAAAAATAGAGTTTTGGCAAGGCCGTCCTTCCCGTATGCACGACCGATTACTCTATCGCAAGGAAAATGACAAGTGGTCAATGACGCGCTTAGCACCTTAAGCTTATAATCACTTGTCAATCAATTAAATTTAATTATGTCTATTAAACGTCAAGCTAATTTTAGCGAACAAGATTTTCGAGTGGCCTTAGGTCGCTTTGCTACCGGCGTAGCGATTGTTACGACCACTGATCCTGAAACTGACACTCCGATGGGACTAACTGTCAGCTCTTTTAACTCTGTTTCACTGGATCCACCGATGGTTTTGTGGTGTCTACGATTGGCATCAAAAAATCTTGAGTTATTTAAGAATAGCCGTCACTACAATATTCATATTTTGGCCAATGACCAAATTGATTTAGCCATGCAGTTCTCTACTGCCAAAGTACCCAATCGTTTCGAAGGCATTGATTGGGAGTTTAGTGAAACAGGCACCCCCTTACTTTCTTCTGAGTACTGCTCTGCTGTTTTTGAATGCGCAAACGAACAGCAACACATTGCTGGCGACCATTTGATCATGGTTGGCCATGTTGAGCGTTGCCAGCATACCAATAAACTACCATTGGTTTTCCATGCCGGTACTTTTGATTTAACACCAACTAGCCGTTTCTCAAAATAATATGCCACCGTCTGTCGATGTGGAATGCATTGTTGTCGGTGCAGGCGTCGTTGGTTTAGCCATTGCTCGCTCGCTGGCTAAACAAGGTAAAGAAGTATTGATAGTCGAGGCTGAACCCTTATTTGGCTCAGGTATCAGCTCAAGAAACTCTGAAGTCATTCATGCTGGTCTTTACTATCCTGTTGACAGTTTAAAAGCCAAACTCTGCCTGCGCGGTAAAGAGCTTTTATATGATTATTGCGAACAACAACATATCGCTCATCAACGCTTAGGTAAATTACTAGTGGCTACGGATGAATCTGAGATAGCTCAACTAATGACTATCAAAAAGAATGCTGAGCAATGCGGTGTCAATGATTTAAAAATTCTGTCCCCAGGAGAAGTTATAGCTTTAGAACCGCAATTAAGCTGCCAGCTAGCCCTACTTTCCCCCTCAACAGGAATTGTAGATAGTCATGCTCTCATGTTTAGTTTATTAGGTGAGGCCGAATTGGCCGGGGCGCAGTTAGTACTCAATACAGCATTAAAAAAAGCTGAGCTCAAAGGTCCTAATCACTTTATATGCTACTTTGACGATAGCGATCAAAGTATCATAAGTTGCGCTTACTTAATCAACGCCTCAGGACTACACGCTACTGACTTGGCAAAAAACTTTGCCGGACTGGATCAACGCTACATACCAGAAGCTTATTACTATTGCAAAGGCAACTATTTTTCATACTCAGGAAAGTCCCCTTTTAAGCATCTGATCTATCCCATGCCTAATAGTGCAGGCTTAGGCGTGCACTTAACATTAGACTTAGGCGGCCAAATAAAATTTGGTCCTGATGTAAGCTGGATTGATGAAGAAAATTACGATGTAGATAACGAACTCGCCAAAAGTTTTTACAAAGCGGTTAGGCACTATTGGCCATCACTAAAAAATGATACTCTACATGCTGCTTATGCAGGTATTAGACCAAAATTAAGTGGCCCCCATCAAGCGGCAGCTGATTTTGTAATTAGTTCAAAATCACAACATGGTATTAGCGGTTTGCTGAACCTATTTGGTATAGAGTCTCCGGGTCTAACTGCCGCATTGGCTATCGCCGAAAAAGTGGCTGACGAATTACAATAACCGATTAAAAAAATAATTATTTATATTTAAAATGAATACTACTAATACACACGAATTTATTCTAACAATTTCTTGTCCCGATCAAATTGGTATTGTCCATGCTATTTCAGGCGCCCTACTTAAACTAGGCGGCAATATCCTTACTTCTCAACAATTTGGTGATGAGGATACCAAACAGTTCTTTTTAAGAATCCGTTTCAGTGTACCTACAGAGATAAGCCAAGCACAAATTGAAGCAGAACTGGCGAGCACCAAAGACAAGTTTACTATGGACTTGCAACTCTTTTCAGTTGAACATAAATCACGTGTACTGATTCTCGTCAGTAAACAAGGCCATTGCTTAAACGATCTGTTATTTCGCACTCATAGCGGTTTATTGCACATGGACATTGTCGGTATTGTGTCCAATCACCGCGACCATGAAAAACTGGCAGAAAGCTACGGCATCCCTTTCCACTACCTACCTGTTAGCAACGAAAATCGTGCAGAGCAAGAAGCTCAAATTCTCAGCTTAGTTGACGAACTGAACGTAGATCTTGTTGTGCTGGCACGCTATATGCAAATTCTCTCTAATCAACTATCAAAAGCCCTGGAAGGCAAAGCGATTAATATTCACCATAGCTTCCTACCAAGCTTTAAAGGCGCCAAACCGTATCACCAAGCCCACCAACGTGGTGTAAAAATCATCGGGGCTACTGCTCACTACGTAACCTCAGATCTTGATGAGGGCCCGATTATTGAGCAAGATGTGCAACATGTCGATCACCGCCTCAGCGCTGAACACTTAACTCAGGTTGGCAGCGATATCGAATCTCTGGTTCTCTCTCGTGCAGTTAAAGGCTTTGTAGAGCATCGTATTTTATTGAATGGCCACCGCACCGTAGTCTTCAATTAATTAGGTCCTACTCACCCATCATAATAGCGTGGCGCTGTTCGAGCTTATTTTTTAAAAAATTAGAAAATAGCTCGATGCGCTTTAACTGTCTCAAATCCTCATGATAGAGCATCCAAAAACTACGTTTAATCACTACTTCTTCAGGCAATACCACCTGTAAGTTTGGATTTTGATGAGTCATGAAACTAGGTAATACGGCCATCGCCTGGCCTGCCACACAGGCTTGCAACTGCGCGACTAAACTATTGGACTTAAAAACCACATTGGCATCAGGAATGAGATCGCCAAGATACTTCAACTCCTCGCTAATAATAAACTCATCAATATAGTCAATGAAACGATGCTCTGCCAAATCAGCAATGCTTTTGATTGGTGCATAGCGTTTTAAATAATGTGGTGAAGCATAAAGCCGCAACTTATAATCGCTCAATAAGCTATAGACATAATTTCCTCGTAATGGCCTATCAATAGTAATAAAGATATCCGCTTCTCTGCGAGACTGGTCAACGAAACGCTGAAAAGCCATTACCTCTAAACTGGTTTTTGGGTATTGCTTCTGAAACTCTACCGCTAAGGGAGTGAGCATATAAACTCCAAAACCTTCAGTCGCAGCCACCCGGATATTACCACTGAGATCTTCTTCAAATACACTGATGACTTGCTGTGCATTTAACAGCTCACTCTCCATCTTTTCAGCATATCGCAATAAATTTCTACCTGCATCAGTCAGTACATAACCGTAACGGCGCGATTTATCAAAAAGCACGGTTGCTATTTCCTGTTCTAACTGACGAATACGGCGCGACACTGTACTATGCTCAACACCTAGTCGACGTCCTGCTTCCGAAACTTTTGACGTCCTTGCAACCGCTAAAAAATAACGCAAGCCATCCCAATCCATAATCTTCTCTTTCAAAAACTGGTGCAAAAATAAACAACGATTGTGCATTTATTATATTGATTTTTATATTCCTAAACCTCAAAATTAAGTAATAACAATAAAGCCCTAACAAATTTCATGGAGACATAAATGAGCGATACGCCAATTATCCCGTTATTAATCAATGGTCAAAAAATTCAATCGAAAAGCAATAAGTTTTTAGATGTCCTAAACCCTGCAGACCAGTCCGTTGTAGCCAAAGTACCTCTTTGCAGCATTGATGAGGTTGATGAAGCCATTGCCAATGCCAAGGAAGCTTACCAAAGCTGGCGCAATGCAGGGCTCAATCGACGCATGCGCGTGATGCTGAAGTTACAGGAATTAGTCCGTGACAACACGGACAAACTGGCTGCGCTTATTACCAAAGAACATGGTAAAACCCTTCCTGACGCCATTGGTGAAGTAGGCCGCGGCTTAGAGGCTATCGAGCATGCTTGCTCTGTAGCTAGCATGCAAATGGGTGAGTTCTCTGAAAATGCTGCAAGTGGCGTCGATGTCTATACCCTCATCCAGCCTCTCGGCGTAGTAGCCGGCATTACTGCCTTTAACTTCCCCGTCATGCTACCTTGTTTCATGTTTCCCTACGCGGTAGCTGCGGGCAACACCTTTATCTTAAAACCTTCTGAGCAAGACCCAAGTGCTTCTTTATACTTAGCAGAATTAGCCCTTGAGGCCGGTTTACCTCCCGGTGTTTTAAACGTTGTTCATGGTGGTCCGGATGTCGCTCAGCGTCTATGCGAGCACCCTGATATTAAAGCAGTGTCATTCATCGGCTCTACTCATGTAGGTACCGAGGTCTATCAGCGTTCTTCAGATAACGGTAAACGTTGCCAGTCAATGATGGGAGCCAAGAATCACTGCGTGGTGATGCCTGACTCAGATAAAGAAGTCGCGCTTAACCAATTAGTAGGTGCTGCTTTTGGTGCTGCGGGTCAACGCTGTATGGCAACCTCTGTGGCTGTGATGGTTGGTGAGTCCAGTCAGTGGGTAGATGAGTTAATTGAAAAAACCAAGGGTTTAAAAGTAAATGTCGGTACCGATACTACTGCTGACCTAGGCCCTCTTGTTTCTCCTAAAGCAAAGCAACGTGTTGAGGGTCTGATTCAGTCAGGCGTGGATGAAGGGGCAAATTTAGTACTCGATGGTCGCAACTGCGTTGTATCCGGCTACGAAAACGGTAACTTCGTAGGTCCTACCATCTTTACCGGCGTCAAAAAAGGCATGCGCATTTATGATGAAGAAATCTTCGGTCCTGTCTTGGTGATTGTTAATGTCGATACCCTTGATGAAGCCATTGAGTTTATTAATGATAACCCCAACGGTAACGGTGTAGCTATCTTCACTCAAGATGGTGGTGTTGCTCGTCACTTCCAGAGCAATATTGATGTTGGTCAGGTAGGTATTAATATCCCTATCCCTGTGCCTGTGGCTTGGTTCAGCTTTACCGGTTCACGCGGCTCTAAGCTCGGTGACTTAGGTCCTAACGGTAAGCAAGCCTTTAGTTTCTGGACTCAAACCAAAACAGTAACGGCACGTTGGTCACAACACAGTCGCAGCGTTAATACGACGATTTCAATGAAATAAAGTTTTACTTTAAAAAGAAAAAGGTCGTGATAATTAATACCACGACCTTTTTTGTACTACTTAACGGAATAAACTAAATCAATATTGATTAGCCTTCAGCTTTCTCTTGAGGAGCCCAAGGATTACCGATTGGAGTCTCTTCACC
>JAAZFX010000235.1 GCA_012511555.1 Alcaligenaceae bacterium
AAAAGTACATACAGCAACACAAAACACAAAACTGCACCTATGTGGCGATTAATAGCGGCGCCAATATGAACTTTGACCGCTTACGCTTTGTTGCTGAGCGTGCCGATGTCGGCGAAGCGACCGAAGCCTTGTTAGCAGTCATCATCCCCGAAGAGAGAGGCAGCTTCAGAACGCTCTGTGAGGCCATAGGCAATCGCCAAGTTACTGAGTTTAATTACCGTATTTCTGACGCTCAAGAAGCGCATCTTTTCTTGGGTGTTGCCATTCGCGATGCCAGCGAGACCGACGCGCTTCACACGGCCCTAGAAAAAGTAGGTTTTGGTGTTCACGATTTAAGTCAAAACAGCTTAGCCAAAACACACTTACGCTACATGGTCGGTGGTCATTCACCACTCGCGATTAATGAGCAGTTATTTAGATTTGAATTCCCAGAAAAGCCAGGCGCTTTAAGAAACTTCCTCGACCAGATGAATCCTGAGTGGAATATCAGTCTGTTCCACTATCGCCACAATGGTGGCGACTCAGGTCATGTGTTAGTTGGCATTCAAGTACCGGACACTGACAGAAAGCTATTAAAAGAGTTTCTTGCAACCATAGGCTATCCCTATGTTGATGAAACAGACAACCCTGGTTACAAGTGGTTTTTAGCTAATCATCAGAGCTAACGGCGCAATGTAATATACCCAATAATCCCCACTGACAGCACCAATGCGCACATCAGGAAGACAGAAGCAAATACATCCAAGCCGTTAATAGGCAATAGGGTGTGCGCCTTACCAGAGATGGCCTGCATAAATGAAATACCTAAAAAGAAGGCACTATTACCCAAGGCCAAGGCTCGGCCTTGCATTTCTTTAGGGTAAATATCACGGATATCGGCTACCTGCCACACACTACAACTATTAACAATAGCAATCACAATCGTACATGCCACGCATACCCACAACGATGGACTTAACGCCAGCACAATAAAACCCACCACCATAATCCAAGGCATGAAGTACAAAAATGGATAACGTCGGCCGGCACCTGGGTCAAAGCGCCCAAAGATGGAGGGACTAAACAGGGAAATTATCGACAGCGCCAGTGCCAAGTTTCCGACAAACACCAGACTTTGCCCAAAACGCTCTACCAGCAAAGGCCCTAACCACAGACCACGTAAAGTAAGAAAGGCAGCGTAGCAAACAAATAACAATGAAAGAATGCCCCAAGTTTGCTTCATTTTAAGCAAGTCTTTATACTCAGAAATAGCATGCCAGGCATTGAGTAACTTTTGTTTAGTGTTTAAAGAAGAATCAACCGAATCGTCAATACCCTTTACTGTGAAGTAGATAAGTAACCACGATAGGCAACTGCACACCGCCAAAATATAAAAACTGCTGCGCCAACCAAACTGCTCACTAATCATGGCTAATGGGGTAGACGTAAAAATGAGCCCGATACTGCCCAAACCAAGTGCTACGCCATACATACCCGCAAATTTCTGGGCGGGGAAGTTTCGAGAAATAAGAACAATGCACACTAAAAAAGCCGGAGCGCAACCAAGGCCCAGCAATACCTGTCCCAACAACAACATTTCCGGTGACATAGCCATGGCTGATAACACAGCCCCGATCACGGTAAATGGCGCAAAGGAAAGAATCGTTTTTCTAATACCAAAACAGTCTACACAAATACCAATCAGTAATTGCAAACTACCAAAAGCAATATGAAAAGAACCAACGATACTGCTTAGTGTTTCATTATCAAGCTGAAACTCAGCCCTAAGCGGAACAGAAAGCACACCACCAAGGGTTCGGTACGCTTGACTAAGAATGAAACCGGTTAAAAGGAAAACCAGCATCAATCTTAATTGTCTCAATGAAATAGTCTGCATTATTATTAACTTTTTTAAATATACGATCAGGCATTGACCAGAGGTCAGCATTACGCCTGTACTACAAACGTCATACTTACACTCAGACTTAAATCATAGAGTAACTTTTCATATACTCTCTTCATTTGGCTAAAGATTAAGCGAATATAAACTTAACCATTAGCTTAATCTAAAGCAAATTTAGGACGAGTAGCTTTTAAGAAACTAGAACTGACAGACAGTAAAAACGTTTAAACCCTCTTCTTCAAGGGCCTTGGAACCACCCAATTCGGGCAAATCAACAATCGCTACTGCTTCAACTACATTGGCCCCAAGGCGTTGCAATAAACGAC
>JAAZFX010000236.1 GCA_012511555.1 Alcaligenaceae bacterium
AAAGAAGTATATAATATATATGTTTATATAGTTTTTGTTGAGTAGGCTTATGTATATCCCTGAAGATTTTAACGAAGTACGTACCGAAGAGATAGAGCGCATTATTAGAGAGTTTCCACTCGCATGTGTGGTGGCTAATACGCCTGAGGGTCTGATTGCTGCTCACTTACCCCTAATTATAAAGGGCGATGATTATTTAATTGGTCATATCGCTAAAAATAACAATATGTCCTCACTGATTGAGCGTGATCAGGAGGTGATGTGTATTTTTAGAGGGGACGATGCCTATGTTTCAGCCAAAGACTATCCACAAAAAGAAGCCAAAAATAAAAAAGTGCCGACGTGGAATTATCAGGTAGTGCATGTTTACGGTACAATCCGTTTTTACAATGACAAGCGTTCTCGTCTAGCTGCGACTGGATTTTTAACTAAGCAAATCGAACGAGATTTGCACGGTGAAGAGGCGTGGCGCATGGCTGATGCACCGTTAGATTACATTATGGATCAGATTGAGGAAATCACTGCCTTTGATGTGACCATCACCAAGGTATTGGCGAAGTCTAAGATTGGTCAAAATGACAGCAAAGAAGAGACCGCTACCGTGATTGAAAATCTTGAAAAACGAGACGAAGCTGGTATGGCGCAGACCATGAGAAAATGGCTGGGTGACGTTGGCAAAGCCTAAGCCCTAAGTGCAAAAAACGGCATACCCTATTTTAGGATATGCCGTTTTGATTTTCTTAAATCAAACTCAATCACTCATCCACATACCAGGTATCTTCAGAGAGCATCACTTGCTGATGGCCATAACCTGCAGGCATCATTGGGAAGCAGTTCTCCTGATTTTGTACACGGACATCAAGGAAATAAGGGCCTTCGGAGTTTAGACACTCGTCTAATGCCACATCTAATTGCTTAGGATCACTCACGGTTGCTGCTTGCCAGCCAAAGGATTTAGCTAGGCTAACAAAGTCAGGCATCGATTCATTGTAACTATGGCTATAACGGCCCTCATGGATAAGCTCTTGCCACTGGCGTACCATGCCCATGTATTGGTTATTACATAAAATGACCTTGATTGGTGCACGGTGCTGAATGGCGGTGGCCATCTCTTGAATATTCATCAGAATAGAGGCATCACCTGTTACACATACTACGGTGCTATCAGGATTACCGATTTGTGCACCAATAGCCGCCGGCATACCGTAACCCATGGTTCCGGCTCCACCAGAAGTTAACCAACGATTTGGTTCATCAAATTTAAGATACTGGGCTGACCACATCTGGTGTTGACCTACGTCAGTACTAACAATAACGTCTTTACCTTCAATTTTTTGATTGAGGTAGCTGAGTAAATGCTGAGGCAAAATGGCGGTTTCAGATGGCGTAAAGCCTAAGCAATCCTTACTGCGCCATTTGTCAATTGTTTGCCACCAGTCATTGAGGAGGCTACGATCGGTTGGCAAAGCCTTGAGCTCATTAAATAATTGCAATAGCACGGTATGGCAATCACCAGTGAGGGGGACATCGGCACGAACTACCTTATCAATCGAGGCAGGGTCAATATCTAAGTGAATCTTGAGTGCGTGTGGGCAGAAGTCAGAAAGACGCCCGGTAATACGGTCATCAAAGCGGGCGCCGATACAAACAATTAAGTCAGCATGGTGCATGGCTAAGTTGGCTTCAAGTGTGCCATGCATACCCAACATACCCACAAATTGAGGATCACTGGCCGGGAAAGCGCCCAAACCCATGAGAGTTAAGGTACAAGGTGCACCGGTATAGCGAACTAAGTTAGTAAAGACTTCAGACGCGGCAGGGCCAGAGTTAACGAGACCACCGCCACCATAAAATACTGGACGACGAGCATTAGCAATGAGTCCAGCAGCACGCTTGATATTGGCTAACATGGTTGGCGCAGGCACTTCAGTAGATTGCTCTGTCCGTTTTTCAATTTTAGCGGTGCTTTTATCAATTTCTTGAATTTGAATATCTTTAGGAAAATCGATTAATACCGGACCGGGACGACCTTCAGTCGTCATTTGGTAAGCTTTAGAGACCAAAGGGATAACGTCTTCGGAACGCTTAATCTGAGCGTTCCACTTGGTTACTGGGCGAGAAATACCAATGGCATCACATTCTTGGAAGGCATCGGTACCAATGGCACTAGTAGCAACTTGACCACTAATACATAGCACAGGAATAGAGTCACACATCGCGTCAAGTAGGCCGGAGGTTGTGTTAGCCATGCCGGGACCGGAGGTTACCAAGACTACACCGGGTTTGCCGGTACTACGAGCATAGCCCTCAGCGGCATGTACTGCACCTTGCTCGTGACGTACTAAAATATGACGTATACGAGGTTCCGCATAAATTGCGTCATATAGCGGTAAAACTGCACCGCCGGGATAACCAAAAATGGTATCCACGCCTAATTCAACCAAGCTCTCAAGTAATGCCTGGGCGCCATTAAAACATAGTTTTTGTTGGAGGCTTTGTTGAGCCGTTTGTTCTGGCTGTGAACTCATATCAAACTCTCTTGTGGAATATTTTGTGTCAGAAAGAACTATTGCTAACTGATTAATTAGTCAACAGTTTTTTATCTTACTCGATTTTACCCTTAACTTAGTCGCTTAACTTGCAATGCAGCATGGCTAAGCTTAAACTTATAAAATTCCGATTGCACTGTAATTCAAGCAATTATCCATAGTTAGTTTCCGACAGAGGGTTGTTATGAGCGTTCATGCCGACGTTAAGCGTCTTACTATTCCCCAATTGCAAGCCATGAAAGGCAAACAGAAGATTGTCTCTTTAACTTCATATACCGCCCCGTTTGCGCGTATTTTAGATGAAGTGTGTGATTTTATTTTAATTGGTGATTCAACCGCCATGGTTGGCTATGATATGCCTGATACCTTATCTATTACTGTTGATATGATGGCAAATCACGCTAAAGCAGTAGTCAATGCAACTCAGCGCTGTACCGTGGTTGTTGATATGCCCTTCGGTTCTTTCCAAGAGTCACCAGAAGCGGCCTTTCGTAATGCCGCAAAGATATTGCAGATGAGTGGTGCTGATTCAGTTAAGTTGGAAGGCGGTGTGGTACTGGCTGAAACAACCCGTTTCTTAGTTGATCGTGGTATTCCGGTATTGGCTCATGTGGGCCTAATGCCTCAGTACTTTAATACCATGGGTGGCTTTAAGGCACAGGGTTTAAGTGATGAAGCGGCTGAGCGTATTTATGAGGATGCCTTAGCTCAAGAAGCTGCTGGGGCTTGGGGTGTAGTGATTGAGGGTACGGCAGAGCCATTAGCGCGACGCATTACCGAAGCACTTAAGATCCCTACGATCGGTATTGGTGCTTCGCCGGATTGTGATGGTCAGGTTTTAGTGGCTGAGGATATTTTCAACTTAACTCATGGTCGTATTCCGAAGTTTGCTCAGCAATTTAGTGATGTTGCTGCGGTAATTCGTGAGGGCGCGACTGCCTATGCGGATGGTGTACGCGACGGTAGCTTTCCGACCTTAGACCACTGTTTTGGTGTTAAAAAGTAATGCCAAAATCGGAAAAAGTGGTCGAAAAGCGTTATAGAAAACCTCGCGACATTCCTGGTGAACCATGGGTTAAGGTTAAAAAGTCAGCAGTCCACGGTCGGGGTGTTTTTGCTATTAAAGACATCCCTGAAGATACGTTGATTATTGAGTATACCGGTCGCCGAATCAGCTCTGATGAAGCCGATGAAATGTGGCCGGTTAACCCGGATGACCCTTTCCATACTTTTTTCTTTTCACTCAGTAGCGGCGAAACCATTGATGGCGGTAGCAAAGGTAACGCGTCCAGATGGATTAACCATAGTTGTGAGCCGAATTGTGAGGCCCGTGAAGGTACCCACGGTAAGCGCGTTTATATCTACAGTTTACGTGATATTAAAAAAGGTGAGGAGTTGTCTTTTGACTACGGTTTAGTCATTGATGATGAGCTTACTGAGGAATTACAGAGGGATTATCAATGCCTGTGCGGTAGTAAAAAGTGCCGAGGTACGATGCTGAATTTGACTTCCTTTGAAGTTGAGGAAGAAGCTGAGTAGTTTTTAGTGGTTTGTAAGTTAGAGAATGGCGTGATTCAGATTTGAACCACGCCATTTTTTCATCTTAAGACCAAAATCCAGTACTAAGATTTCGTCTCTTCTTCTGTAGACTTAACTGATTCAATAGATTCCGAGACCATAGAAACTTCAGAGCCATTACCTCCACCATTACCATTGACTTGAGACGTACTCATTGACTCCTCAGAGCCAATACTGGCAACGAGCTCAGCGACTTTTTCACGTGAGACGACACCAATTAACTCGTCATCATCCGTAGTGACAACCACTGGTTCATCGACATCAGTTTTAATCATATGAGGCAGTACATCCTCAAGGTTCGCTTCACTGGAAATTGTCGCCGCTTCAACGACCAGACTGGAAATATCGCGAAGTCCTCGCCGCATAGCTTCTTCGGCAGCAGAGAGCTTGATAATACCGGCGAAAATCTTACCATCCAGTACTGGTGCAAAGCTTAGATCTAAGGCCTTCATACGCTCATATGCGTGAGCTGGGCGGGCGCGCATGGTTAACTTTAAGCGCGGAGTATTGACGGCATGTGCGGTATTGAGCGCTTTACCACGGTTAACGTCACGCAGGAAGTTCTCAATGTACTCACTTTCCGGAGATAATAAAATATCCTCAGGCGTACCCTCTTGTACCAAAGCGCCATCTTTGAGAATGGCAATGCGGTTACCGAGGCGTAAAGCTTCGTCCAGGTCGTGGGTAATAAAGACAATCGTTTTATTTAGACGGTCTTGTAACTCAACAAGTTGGTCTTGCATTTCACGCTTAATCAGCGGGTCAAGAGCAGAAAAGGCCTCATCCATCAGGATAATCTCGGTATCAGTTGCGAGCGCACGTGCTAAGCCGACACGTTGCTGCATACCACCAGAGAGTTGATTAGGATATTGCTTTTCAAAACCTCCTAGGCCTACTTGCTCAAGCCAGTAGTAAGCTTTTTTATGTGCTTCTTTTTTAGACATGCCTTGGGTGACTAAACCATAGGCTGCATTATCTAACACGGTCTTATGAGGTAATAAGCCAAAACGTTGGAACACCATGCTCATGGTTTTACGACGGAAATCGCGTAGCTCCTTTTTGTTTAGGCTCATGACATCGATACCATCGACCAGTATCTGTCCATCGGTGGGATCAATTAAGCGATTAAAGTGGCGGATTAGAGTGGATTTACCCGAACCGGATAAACCCATAATGACATAGATACTACCACCTTCAATACTTAGGCTAATGTCTTTAAGACCTAAGGTGTGATCACTTTTTTCCAACAACTCTTGTTTGCTCATGCCCTGTTTAACGGGTTCGAGCCATTTTTTCGGATCTTTACCGAAAATTTTATAAATGTTTTTAACTTCAATTTTACTCATTAGGATTTCCGTGCTTGAATTCGTTTACCGTAAGCCTGTGTAATACGGTCAAAAATAATGGCCAGAATCACAATACCGATACCGGCTAATAAGCCACGACCAACTTCCAGGCGGTTAATGCCCAAGAGCACTTCATATCCAAGACCTCGTGCACCAATCATGGAAGCAATAACAACCATAGATAGCGCCATCATCGTCGTCTGGTTTAAACCGGCCATAATATTAGGCAGAGCAAGCGGTAATTGCACACCAAATAGTTGTTGCCAAGAGTTAGCACCGAAGGAACGAGAGGCTTCGAGAACTTCCTTATCAACCAATCTAATCCCCAAGTCGGTTAAACGAATCAGTGGCGGTACAGCGTAAATGACAGTAGCAATAATGGCAGGAATTTTACCTAAGCCAAATAACATCACGACAGGGATTAAGTAAACGAAGCTTGGCATGGTCTGCATCACGTCTAAGACCGGCAACATCACTGAGCGAACAGCTTTGGATTTGCCGGTGATAATCCCCAGCGGTATACCGATTAATATGGACAGGGCGGTAGCCATAATCATCAGCGAGAGGGTTTGCATACCCTGCTCCCATAGTCCGATAGCCCCAAGTAAGAACATTAGGAAGCCCATGCTGATAGAGAAACCAATGCGTCTACTAGCCAAGTAGGCTAAGAGAATAACCGCGATGACAATACTCCACCATGGTGCGGAACGTAACACCATCTCAATCCAAACCAAAGTTTTGAGAAATGGCTGCGACATAGCGGTCAGAGCGTCTGCATACTTGACGACTAAACCATCTACAAAGCCGTCAATTGATCGTCTCGCATCGCGAGCTGAAAATATTTCGGGAAACATATTATTAATTTTTCAAAGTTATAAATAAAAAGTAATTAAGTTTTTATTAAGCATTAAAAAAATTGCTTAGAGCGCTTGCTTAACACGCTCAGCAACATCATCAGGCACCCACTCGGTCCAGACTTCGGGGTACTCGTTTAAAAACCATTTAGCCACATCCATCGACTCATCTCCTGAATCTTCCATTTCTGCTAGAGCGGCATTAATCGCTTCCAAAGGCACTTTATTGCTGTCAAAAAAGGCTTTTAAAGTGGGTGCTTCTTCAGCAAATTTTTTATTTAGTGCCGTAAAGATCGGAGTTTCGGGATAATCAGAAGGCTCCGGATTGACACATTCTGAATCGCTTAGGCATTTATATTTTTCTTCATCGTATTCGGGTAACTCTAATCTCACGAGATCCAGAGAACCAACTAGAGGGGTGGGAAGCCAATAGTAAAAAACGATATTGTTTTGACGGCGG
This sequence comes from Alcaligenaceae bacterium, assembly GCA_012511555.1. GTDB lineage: Bacteria > Pseudomonadota > Gammaproteobacteria > Burkholderiales > Burkholderiaceae_B > Oligella. The sequence continues at coordinate 6,788 of JAAZFX010000236.1, forward strand.
TATTCTGACATGATGGCTGCCTTTTGAGCTGCACCAGTGCCAGGTTGGTAGTAAGTAAAGGTATCACCCAAGTTGTAGGCGTTGAATAAGTTCGTGCTGAGGATTTCACATGACCAACCGGCAGGGCAACCATAAAAACGACCTTTATCCGGTGTTTCAGGATCACGGAATTCGTCTTTGTACTTAGGTAAATCAGCGACTGCTTTCAGATCTGGGAAGCGCTCTTGGACGTACTTAGGTATAAACCAGCCCTCACCGCCTTCGAATAGATGGCTTGAGCGAATAACCCGACCACGTTCCTCAGCATCAGCCCAAATACTTCCCATACTGTTTAACCAGATTTCAGTATTGACATCCAGATCGCCGCGCTCTAGAGCGGCTAAAGCGGGCAGAGTTTCTGTAGGCAGGACTTCGGTTTGACAGCCATAGCCATTTTCTAAAATAAAGCGTTGCACATCGGTTAATACTAAATTTGATTCCCAACTCATTCCGCCAAAGTTGATAGTGCGATCAATTTCGCATACTGGTTCAGCGGCTGCTGCGACATTAACTGCGCCAAAGCTCAAGGCAGAACTGGCAACAATAGTTGATAGTAGCTTTTTAGTGGATAACATGAGTAAGTCTCCGAATATTTTTAGGCATGACAATATTGATACCGATGACTTCTCGCAAAGCCATAGTAGAAGAAGGATGAATTAAATTGAAAAGAAGGTGATGAATACGATGAGCACTAGATATCCAGCTCATCTCACCAAAACTTGAGGTGTGATCAGTAGTGCAAGGGTTTTGAGTTGCAACGGCCTTGCCGTCCACATTAAATTGCAATGCAGTATGAGTTGTAGCCGCTGATAAAGATTGTTTGATAAATAGCATTTTATTGCTCTTTCAACGTTCTTTTCTTGGTCTTTTTTTGTGTTTAGCTTAGGGGCCGAAGCCCTTAAACTAAACTTTGCGTGTATTCAAATACCTGTTTAATTATAGTGATGCTTGAACACGAGCAGCTACATCTTCGGGTACCCATTTCGTCCAAACCTCAGGGTACTTAGCCAAGAACCACTTAGCAACATCAATAGAATCGTCGCCCGAATCTTCCATCTCAGCTAGAGTTTCATTGATAACGTCTAAAGGAACTTCATTGCTGTCAAAGAAGGCTTTTAATTGTGGCGCCTCTTCTGCGAAGTCCTTGTTTAAGGCTGTAAATACTGGATTGTTAGGATAGGCATTAGGTTCCGGATTTTCACAATTAACGTCAGTTAAACAAGTATGTCTTGCTTCATCGTATTCCGGTAACTCTAATTCCACCAAGTCCAAAGAACCAACGAGTGGGGTCGGATACCAGTAGTAGAAAGCGATGTTGTTTTTACGACGATAATCAGACATGAGCGCAGCTTTTTGAGCAGCACCGGTACCCGGTTGGTAGTAAGTGAAAGAATCATCTAGGTCAAGCGCATTAAATAAGTTAGTACTGACTACTTCACACGCCCAACCGGCAGGACACCCATAGAATCGTCCTTTGTTTGGAGTTTCAGGATCGCGAAACTCGTCTTTAAACTTGACCAGATCAGCCGCTGTTTTTAATTCAGGTAAGCGCTCTTGCACGTATTTAGGGATGTACCAAGCCTCACCACCTAGAAACAAATCGCCTGAGCGGATTACTTTTCCTCGCTCCTCAGCGTCATACCAGATCTTGCCCATACTGTTTAACCAGATTTCGGTGTTCACATCAAGGTCGCCACGCTCCAGAGCAGCCAAAGCGGGTAGGGTTTCAGTCGGGAGTATATCGGTTTTACAACCGTAACCGGTTTCTAAAATCAGGCGTTGTACATCGGTCAGCACTAAATTGGATTCCCAGCTCATGCCACCGAAATTGATGGTGCGATCTAATTCACAGACAGGTTCAGCAGCACTTGCTGTCGTTGCTGCACCAAAACTTAGTGCTACAGCAGCCAAGGTTGATGCCAGTAATTGCTTCTTATTGATACTCATTTGAAAAGCTCCTTAAGTCTTACATTGTTCATACAAATAAATTCGTAGGTAACTGCGTACGCCAAAGAGTTTTGCGGAAAACGACAACACTAATGTCGTCAATACAAGACAGAGAAATTAATCTCAAATTGACAGATACAGTAGATAAAATTAACTAATTTTAGTTTTAAGCTTAAATCAATTTAATCTAACTACACGTACACAGAGGGTATATTTACAAGGTCTATAAGCATAACCCATCTATTTCCATCTG
>JAAZFX010000237.1 GCA_012511555.1 Alcaligenaceae bacterium
ACATGAGCAAATTTAGCCGTTTCATTAAGAAATAAATCCTGTACGATTACGCACTCCATGGAAGCTAGCGCTGCTTCAACATGTTGTGTGTTTGGGTCGGACTGCAGGATATCCTCGCCTTGGCAATAAAGTGCTTTAAAGCTGCCACTTAATGCCGCACTGAACATATTGGGAATTCTGAGACCCGGTTCGGGATTTATACTTACACCCCATGCATCTTCAAATGTTGCACGTACCTCGTTATTGGCGACGTGTCTATATCCGGGAAGCTCGTGAGGAAAAGAGCCCATATCGCAGGAGCCTTGGACGTTATTTTGACCTCGTAAGGGATTAACACCGACGCCAAGCTTGCCAATATTACCGGTTAGCATCGCTAAATTAGCAATAGCCATCACCGCTGTAGAACCCTGAGCGTGTTCAGTAACGCCTAATCCATAGTAAATAGCAGCATTGCCACCTGTGGCATATAATCTCGCAGCAGCACGAATATCATTGGCATCGACACCGGTGTGTTCAGCCACTGCTTCGGGTGAGTTTAAATCCTGCTGAATAAAGCTTAACCAATCATTAAAAGCATCAGTTTCACAACGTTTTTTTATAAATGCTTGATCATAAAGCTCTTCTTTAGCTATTACATGAGCAAAGGCATTAAGCATGGCAACGTTAGTACCGGGCCTTAGCGGTAAATGATAGTCAGCTTTAACGTGTGCAGAAGAAACCAGGTTAGTAGCCCGTGGATCAACAACAATTAGTTTTGCGCCTTCACGAATACGACGTTTCATACGAGAAGCAAACACCGGATGCGCATCGCTTGGGTTTGCACCAATCACCACAATGACATCGCTATGAGCTACTGATTCGAAGGTTTGAGTGCCTGCGGATTCTCCTAATGTTTGTTTTAGACCAAAACCGGTTGGCGAATGACAAACACGAGCGCAGGTATCTACATTGTTATTGCCAAAGGCGGCCCTTACTAATTTTTGAACTAGATAAGTTTCTTCATTACTACAGCGAGATGATGTAATACCACCCACGGCATCAACACCATATTTTGTTTGAATACGTTTTATTTCAGTAGCAGCATAGCCAAGTGCTTCTTCCCAACTAACTTGTTGCCATGGTTCATTGATATGGCGGCGAATCATGGGCTTAGTAATGCGGTCCGGGTGTTGTGCATAGCCCCAGGCGAAACGACCTTTAACACATGTATGTCCTTCATTGGCCTTACCATCTTTCCATGGCGTCATACGAACAACTTTGTCTCCCTTGAGTTCAGCTTTTAGGCCACAGCCAACCCCGCAATAAGCACAGGTGGTGATGACGGCATGAGTTGGTTGGCCCATTTCGATGACTGTGTTTTCTATGAGCGCACCAGTAGGGCAATCATTAACACAAGCTCCACAGGAAACACAATCACTATTTAAAAAATCAGTCTCTGAGCCGGTACTGATAGCTGAATTAAAACCTCTGTTTTCAACAGTTAAAGCAAAAGTACCTTGAGTTTCTTCACAGGCCCTTACGCATCGACTGCACACGATGCATAAGCTAGGGTCAAAGGTGAAGTATGGGTTTGAGGTGTCTTTGTTGGATTGTTGATGGTTTGCACCATCAAAACCATAGCGAACATTACGTAAACCAAGCTGTCCAGTTGTTTCTTGTAGTTCACAATTACCATTTGCAGGACAGGTTAAGCAATCTAGAGGGTGATCTGAAATATAGAGTTCGATCACATTACGTCGCAAGTCGTTTAAACGTTTGTTTTCTGTGGTGACTATCATGCCTTCGGCAACCGGTGTGGTGCAGGATGCAGGAAAACCCCGCACTCCCTCGATTTGTACCAAACAAACACGACAGGAGCCAAAAGCCTCTAAAGAGTCTGTGGCACAGAGCTTTGGAATAGTTATGCCAGCCATCATAGCTGCACGCATGACGGATGTTCCTGCGGGTACTTCAAGAGAGTGACCATCAATACTGAGAGTTACTTGGAGTTCGTTTTTTACTTCAGGTGTACCTAGGTCACGCTCACGTATTAAAACAGTTTCTAGCATGATTCAACTCCTATTTGTTGAGTGTTTTGTTTGGAGTGATTGCTTCTAAAGTCATCAGGAAATTTCTTTAAAGCCGATAGCACTGGCAGGGGAGTTAATCCTCCTAAGGCGCATAGAGATGCGGCAGCCATGGTGTCGCAGAGCTCTTCCAATAGTTCAATATGACTTTCTGTGTTTATGTCATTGCGTATTTTTTGAATGACCTCTACACCACGGGTAGAGCCTATTCTACAGGGTGTGCATTTACCACAGGATTCAATAGCACAAAATTCCATCGCATACTCTGCCATTTGAGCCATATCCACGGTTTCGTCAAAAGCAACGATACCGCCGTGACCAACCATGGCATCTATTGCAGAGTAAGCTTCATAATCTAGAGGGGTATCCCATTCTTCAGCTGACAAATAAGAGCCGAGGGGACCTCCTATTTGAACGCTTTTAAGAGCTAAGCCACTGGCACTGCCGCCGCCGAACTCATAAAGTAAATCCTTTAAGCTGACACCAAAAGCTTTTTCTACTAAACCGCCTTGTTTGATATTTCCACTCAGTTGAAAGGCCAAGGTGCCACGCGAACGACCCATACCGTAATTTTGATAAAACTTTGCACCTTTACTTAAAATGATAGGAACAGAAGCTAAAGAAACCACATTATTAACTATGGTTGGTCGATTCATAAATCCTTGAAGAGCAGGAAGAGGTGGTTTAGGTCGAATGGTGCCACGTTTGCCTTCGAGGCTATTTAGTAAAGAAGTTTCTTCACCACAAATATAAGCACCGGCACCTTTACGAACTTCTATATCAAAGCACTTGTCCGTACCGAGAATGTTTTGTCCCAAGTAGTTATTATTATTGGCTATGTTAATAGCCTCACTAAGTACTTCAAATGCTAAGGGGTATTCGGAGCGTACGTAAATATAGCCTTGAGTTGCACCGACCGCTAAACCGGCAATAATCATGCCCTCAATAAGACAGAAGGGATCTCCTTCCATTAGGATGCGGTCTGAGAAAGTACCGGAGTCTCCCTCATCGGCATTACAGACGACATACTTTTGGTCGCTTACAGCTTGTCTAACTGTATTCCACTTGATGCCGGTGGGAAAGGCTGCCCCACCGCGACCACGCAGGCCGGAATCACTGATGTGGCTAATAATAGCCTCATCACTTAAGGTTAAGGCATTTTTTAAGCCATTCCAACCGCCATGCTTTGCATAGTCGTCTATATTGCTAGGGTCAATGATGCCGACCCTAGCAAAAGTAAGGCGTTCCTGATTTTTTAAATAGGGAATGTCTTCAGTCAAGCCATGGTATAAAGGGTGAACACCGCCATGCAGCCAATCAGCCGCAAATAGGCTATCCAGATCCTCTTCAAAAATAGGGCCATAGGCGACACGACCTTGTTCTGTAAGTACCTCAATTAATGGTTCGAGCCAGAGTAAACCACGTGTGCCATTACGAATAATATTGAGCTCAATACCTTGGGTCTTGGCTTGTGTGAGGATAGGCCCAATGCGCTCCTCAACGTCCATTGCGATAGCTGCTGTGTCCCTTGGGATGTAAATACTGATGGTACTCATGCTAAAGCCCTCTCAAGTGATGTTTGAATTTTTTCCAGGTTGAGCTTAGCGATAGCTTTATTATTAATAGCAGCCGCAGGACTTAGAGCACACAGTCCAAGACAGTAAACATTTTCCACAGTCACATCGAAATTGTTTTTTTGTAGATAGTCTAAAAGTTCTTTTTTTAATTGAAGGGCACCCATTGATTGACAGGACTCCGCTTGGCATATTTCTATCAATATTTTCTTCGGTGGCGTTGTTCTATAGTGGCTATAGAAAGAAATTACCCCGTGAATCTCTGCGGAGGACAAGTTTAATGCCTCGGCTAAAGGGCTGATTAAGGATTGTGGTATAAAACCTATTTCATCTTGTATGCTATGCAAAATAGGTAAAAGATTACCTTCTTTGTCAAGATGCTCTGCCAAGACTGCTTTTAATAAAGGTTTATAGTTTTTTTGAAAGCTAAGTGGTTGATTTTTATGCATGTTTATAGCGACCAAATAATAATTTAATAACATCAATTATCATATCTTAGTAAGCTATTTTGGCCCTTAAGAGTAAACCCTAGAAGTTGAGTAATAAAACTCAGCTAATAATGAGTTTTTCTCACCTGTTTGTTGTGCTGAGGAATTAGCCTAGTCATGATGTTGAGATGGTGCGCTTTTTGATTAATATGTCATCAGATGTAATTAATCTATATTAATCAATATGATATAGCGAACTCATCATACAATACACAGAGTTATCCACAGTTTCAGTGGATAACAATTATGGTTAATACTAATCAGTCAGTTGAGTCGTGTTAATTACCATTAGAACGGGCTATTGCTTTGTTTTGAGCTATTTGATTAATCTATCAGCATTTGTTACTTAGCATTATGAATCAATGAGATAGTGCGTATTCATCAGACAATACACAAAGTTTTCCACATTATCGGTGGATAACTTATTACTTAACTGTTTAATTAAGTAATAAGCCCACAATCAAAAATGACTGTGGGCTCAGGTTAAAGGCTTACTGTATAAAAAAGCATTAGTGCTTTTTAACTACTTGACGCCAATGATGTAATAAAGGTTCAGTGTAACCGTTTGGTTGCTCTTTACCTTTAAAGATTAAATCTCTGGCAGCTTGGAAAGCAGCTGAGCTTTGTTCATTACCGGACATCTGTTGATATAAAGGATCGCCAGCGTTTTGCTCATCAACTACTTTTGCCATGCGAGAGAGCGCAGCTTCAACATCCTCTTTAGTAACAATGCCATGCTCTAACCAATTACAAATATGCTGGCTGGAGATGCGTAAGGTTGCGCGGTCTTCCATCAGACCCACATTGTGAATATCTAGGACCTTAGAACAACCCACACCCTGATCTACCCAGCGCACGACATAACCTAAAATACCTTGGCAATTATTATCTAACTCTTCTCGTTTTTCCGCATCAGACCACGAGGTGTCTGTAGCAACCGGAATCGTTAAAATATCATCAAGATAGTTTGTATTATCTTGCGACTTTTCTTTTTGAACATCAAAGACGTTAACCTGGTGATAATGCAGGCTGTGGAGCGTAGCGCCGGTCGGAGAGGGTACCCAAGCGGTGGTAGCACCGGATTTTGGATGGCCTATTTTTTGTTCAAGCATGTCTTTCATGAGGTCAGGCATGGCCCACATCCCTTTACCAATTTGAGCCTTGCCGGCTAGGCCACAATTTAAACCGACTTGAACATTATTAGCTTCATAGGCCTTAATCCAAGG
>JAAZFX010000260.1 GCA_012511555.1 Alcaligenaceae bacterium
AATTAAATCAGTAGCTGAGAGCGTTGGCACAATGCCACCCTGAGCTTTATCCGGTGTCATACTGATAGTACCACCTAAAGAACCGACTGCGACCTTTGGTAAATTGCTAGTTGACATGCTTCTTCCTTAATTTAATTGAACGCGTCACCCCAATATTAGTAAGTAGTTTAGCAACTTTGTCACAGATCAACTGTGGTACTTTTAATAATAGGCACAATATTCAAAGGGTTTATACTAAAATAGTAAAAACTTTCTATATAAAGAGTGCTAATCAGTTAAGCTGATGGCTAATTATTTACAAGGAGTGGTATACAAAGAATCATCTTTTTTATTAAAAGTTTAAAGTAATTTAACTTTACACTTCAATTCATTTTATTTTTAATCATAAGTACTCAATTTATTCTTGAGGAGGAAATTGATATGATGTTTAAGCCAAGGGAGATGGCTAAAGCATTGTTACTTATGACTGGTGCACTGGCAGTTTCAACTGTAGCCAGTGCAGAAGTCGATCTTGCCGTGTTAGAGCGTGGCAAGGAAGTATCTGCGCTTTGTATAGCCTGTCATATGGAGTCCGGTTCGGGCTCGAGTATCGAGGGTTTTGAATATAGACCCCGACTCACGGGGATGGACCCTGCCTATATGGTTCATCAAATCCAATCATTTAAAAATGGCACTCGGATCAATCACAGCATGAAGCCTTTTGCTGATTTGTTGACTGATGAGCAAATGCATGATGTTAGTCATTATTACGCTTCATTACCCGCAGTTAAGGCTGAGGATTATGAGGTTAAGGCCAGCGAGGATATCTTGGCCCGTGGTAAAGACTTGATTTATAACGGTGACTGGAACCGTTATATACCGGCTTGTGTTGCTTGCCATGGTGTTGATGCATACGGTATTGGCACTAGTTTCCCCAATCTTAACGGTCAAAATCCGGCCTACGTTAAAAAAGCAATTAACGACTGGAAGGAAGAGACTCGTACTAACGATCCTCTGGAGTTAATGGCGCGCGTCGCCAAGCGTTTAACCGAAGAAGATATAGATGCAGTAGCCGCCTACTTAGCGTCTCAACCTGCTGTTAAAGAGGAATAGGGAGACCAAAATGAAGAAATTATTTATCGCATTAAGTGTAGGCCTAGGGTTAACTTTAGCTGGTCCTGCGACTGCTCAATTTACTAAAATGGGTGCTGATCTGACAGAAGAAGATCGTCAGATGCTTAGAGAGCTATTACCCGGTTTCCCGGAGCCAAAAGACGGTGAGTTAGTCCATATTCCTCCAACCATGGAGGATTTGAACAATGCCAAGATGAATGACAATCTCAAGGAGGTAATTCGTTACGGTCATGATCTCTTTGTCGATACGCAGCAGTTACGTGGCAAAAATGTCTTTAACGACATGAATTGCTCAAGCTGTCACGTGGGAGCAGGGGCTCGACCTTTTGCAGGACCGGTTTGGACTGCGCTAGTTACCTTACCGGACTTTCGTGGTAAAAATGGTCATGTAAATAACTTTGAAGAACGTATTGCCGGCTGCTTTACCTATTCTATGAATGGTAAGCCACCCGCCTATGGTAGTGATGAAATGGTCGCCTTAACAGCTTATCATCAATGGTTAGCTAAGGGGGTGCCGGTTTATCCAGATGTGCCAATCTATGGCCGTGGGTATCCAAGACCTGATCCTTTACCTGAGGGTAGAGAGCCTGATCGGATTCGTGGCAAGGAGCTTTATGCTCAAAACTGCGCAATTTGTCACGGTCAAGATGGTCAGGGACAATTTACCGCTGACAAAGCAGTGTTCCCGCCAGTTTGGGGTGATGGTTCTTATAACTGGGGAGCAGGTATTTCTCGCGTGTTTACGCTAGCCGGTTTTATTAAGTACAACATGCCTTTAGGTGCAGCACCGCTTATCAGTGATGAAGATGCTTGGGATATTGCGGCCTTTGTAGATAGTCAGGAGCGTCCACAGGATCCTAGGTATACCGGTGATGTAGCAGAGACTTTGACGCTTTACTCTGATACCTTCCATAAGCATACCTACTATGGACAAGAAATCGATGGTAAGGTCATGGCTGACCACGATAATGTTGGCTATAAGGACTTCTTAAAGCCTGACGCATTAAAACCTCGTTATTTCGGTAAAAATCCTGCAGAGGGAAAAGCTGAATAAGTCTCTCTAATAAGAAACTTATAAAGTAATGGCGACGTTTTGAGTGTAACTCAGAGCGTCGCTTTTTCCTGTCTTCAGCGTTGGGTCACCCTGAAGTGTTTTTTGCAGATATTCAGTAACTCTTGCTGCTGTTCGTCCATACCAAGTAGTATTTTTTGAGTGTGTGTTTGCCCAGGCAACTCTAAAACTA
>JAAZFX010000238.1 GCA_012511555.1 Alcaligenaceae bacterium
CTCGTTGTCTAAAGTCAACCTTACCGTAGCGACGCGACATCGCTTCCAGTTCATGACGAATTAAACGGCGTATTGATTGTGCTTTTTGCTTAGTATCCACTGGTAGCAGGGTACGGAATAGCAACCAAACAATTAGAGGACCACAAAAAATAGCCATACCTATAGGTAGGGCGCTCTTAACGTCTAGGTCAGTATAGAGCCAAGGGTTAAGGAGTAGCATCACGGACATTAAAAAGTCATAGCAAATAATGGTCAAACGTGGATGAGCCCAAGCAATAAAGCCAAAAAATATCAACACGACCACAGGAAGCGCGGCAAGCCATACCGAATCTACAAATGGCCAGAGTAGGCCAATACACAATAAACCGACGCTGACACCAATGACCTGCCCTATAGCGGCTTGCTTGATCATACTGAGTTGCTCATCCGCAGAAGAGAATACTGATAACATAACTGTGGCTGAAATCAGTAGATAAGCCGCAGCTTCCCCGCCAGTTAGGACCCAGATTAAGCCAAGCCCCCAATAGGCAATCAATACTCGCAAGAAAGCGATGCGGGCGGTACTCCAGTCATGGTGCAGATAAATACGTGACGTTCTATTTTCTTCTGCAGAGCCGGTTAGTATTCTAAGTTCGATCGCGAGTTTGCGTAAATAGAATGCAAGTGTTGGATCGTCAAGTTTTGCAGTGGCGGCTGTGTTGTTAAGTAGGCCAACGACATCCTTTAACTCGCCTTTATCTTGCAGGTGTTGCTGCATGTGAATAAGTAGTTTAGCGGTAGCGTCAGAGACATTTTTACCCTTACGGCCATGGTAGAGAGTCAGGGCCAGCATAGCCGATAAGGTGCGCCTAAAGGCTCGAATTTGCAGATTACGCTTACGCGAACCGTCACCTTCGGTATTCAGTCTCACCTCCATTTTCATGAGATCAAAAAGGTGATTTTCAGCGTGTTGTGGTTTGTGGTTTTGTGCTAAGTGTGCAAATAATTCGGACAGAGATCGAGAAAATGAGCTAATACTATATGGATTACCACCACGAGGAGCGAAGAGCGCACCAATAATCCAGGCAACGGCTACACCGACTAAGGAAGTCAGCATACGGTCCATGCCTAAAGCCCAGACATTGTCCGGATTGTCGCTTACCAGAAGTACAACCATGGCGGTAGTAAATGAGGAAACAACTGCGAAATACGAGAATAAACCGCGTAAAATAATGCTACCGACGACACAAAGGCCTACCCAGATTGACAGTAGGGCGATGACGAGAAGTTGGTCAGCATCGGTTGCTAGCAAGATAAGCACACCAATAATAGCACCAACAACTGAGCCGGCAGCGCGCAGTAGGCCTTTGAGAAAGATGCGCTCGCGAGTCGGTTGGGAGGAGGATAAAGCACCCATAACGGACCAGTTAGGGTGTTCTAGGCCTAAGGCAATGGCTATATACATTGCAATGGCCGCGGCTACAAAAGTACGCAGTACAAAGCGTATACGCCCCGTGTCAAGGTGGAAGCGGGAAGCAGTTGTTTGAATAAAATCCGTCATTTTTATTTTTTGTCGTACAGACTTTGAATAGTGTTATCGATATGTTCAGAGACATTTAGAAAGCTTTGAATGATATCTTGAGGAATATCATTGAGTATGGCTTGCTCTGATTCATGAAGAATCTCGGTGATATGCTGGGCTTGCTTTTTACCCTCAGGAGTTAATTCTAATAACCAAGCACGGCGGTCGTCCGGATTGGGGAGACGGTTTAATAGCCCTTGTTCTGTCAGAGGAGTCAGTAGACGAACTAAGCTGGAAGTGTCCAAGCCACAGAGAGCGGCGAGGTCTTTTTGCATCATCGGGGGCGCATTGTATAGGTGGACCAATGGCACCCAAGATACATCGGTGTAGCCGTGATTTGCCATGGTTTTTTCATCAAGGCGTCGCCAGCGGCGTGAGAGTTGTATTAGGTGATAGCCGAAACCGGCACGATGAATTTTCTTAGAGGGAATCTTTGACATAGATCAATCATAACATATGGTTGGGATTCAAACTATATTAAAAGTGTAAATACGCTAATGTGTTAGACCGATTTATTGGGTGGTTTGAGGGTTACGACTCGTATCCGTTGAGTCGTAACCTGCTGCAAGGTCACAGCATTAGCACGTTCATTAAGCTTCGTTCAATGTCGCGATATCAATGACAAAGCGGTACTTCACGTCGCTCTTGAGCATGCGCTCGTAGGCTTCATTGATGTCTTTGATATCGATGATTTCAATGTCTGATGCGATGCCATGCTCAGCGCAGAAATCAAGCATTTCTTGAGTTTCCTTGATGCCACCAATAAGCGAAGCGCCCAGTGAACGGCCACAGGATACCATCGGAGAGGTGTTGAGCGTGTCACCTAATGGGCCAAGATAACCGACTAAGACTATGGAGCCTTCTGGTGCTAGGGTGGCAATATATGGGTTTAGATCATGGTCATAGGGAACTGTGTCGATGATTAAATCAAACTGATTGGCAGCGTCTTGCATCTGCTGCTCGTCTGTTGAAATAACAATGTGATGTGCGCCGAGTTGTCGCGCATCGTCTGCCTTATTTGGTGAGCGACTAAATAAAGTGACCTCTGCACACATCGCATGAGCTAGCTTCAGCGCCATGTGACCGAGTCCGCCAAGTCCGACGACCGCTACTTTTTTACCTGGACCAGCCTTCCATCGGCGCAAAGGTGAGTAGGAGGTAATGCCTGCGCATAAAAGTGGTGCGGCGGCGGCGGGATCTAAGCCCTCTGGAATACGTAGTACAAACTTTTCATTAACGATGATTTTACTTGAATAGCCACCATAGGTCGGTGAACCATCATGCTGATCGAAGCCCCCGTAGGTGGGTGTCTTGTCGTTTGCGCAGTATTGTTCTAGATGCTGTGAGCATGCCTCACAATGTTGGCAAGAGTCAACCATACAACCTACTCCAATCATGTCGCCGACTTTGTAGTTAGTTACTTCTGCACCGATCTCAGTGACTTTACCTACTATCTCATGGCCGGGAACGACAGGGTAGTCTTCATTGCCCCAATCACTACGTGCGGTGTGTATATCAGAATGACAGACACCACAAAAAAGAATATCTATTGCTATATCGTCAGGACGTAGGTCACGTCGCTCAAAAGACCAAGGGGTGAGGTCGGTATCAGCAGAATGGGCTGCATAGCCTTGAACAGGGGTGGGCATAAATGGCTCCTTGTGAATAGGTATTGTTGATGTTGATAGTTTGTTGTTACTACATGATTACAAGCAATCTACGTAAAGTGTATGCGTCTTGAGTTACAATTTGTTAATAAAGAAGGGTTCTTTCTCATTTGGCTGACTGTGGAGCAGGGTATGTTCTTAAATAAATATGTTGCTGAAATCCAGAATCTCACTGTGGCATTGCGTAACGCATTTAAGCGTCTTGAGAGCAATGAGGGTGGTGAGGCCTTGCATGATTATCGTGTCATTGTTAGACGCATTCGCAGCATTATCGGTCCACTCCGTAAACTACCGGAGAATCAGCCCTTGCGTGAGGCCGCCGCTGCAGTTGGTCGGCTGACTACACCAACCCGGGATTTGGAGGTATTGATTGCTGAATTGGCGCATCGTGGTTATTCAGCGCTAGCAGATACAAGACGGGCGTTATTGCAAGCTGAGTACCGAGAAATTGTTGAGGCGCCGGAGTTGCAGCACTTGTTTGATGAGCTGGAGCTATGGCCGACAGAGTTCGCTAAGTCCAAGCTTGGTAGTGATTCGGCAAAGCTTAAGCGTGTGATCAATAAGGCGTTAAAAAGGCATCTCAGCAAGCTACAAGCAGGGGTTGATGATATCGATTTTGATCGACATCGACTACGCATACTCGTTAAACGCGCTCGCTATATCAATGACGCTTTCCCCACTCTATCGCCATTGTCCAAAGAAGCAGCAACTGCACTGAAAAAGGCTCAATCTGCGTTGGGCGGATGGCATGATAATCACCAATGGGGTCTACGAGGGCAACTGGAAACTGATCTACTGCCGTTGATTGAACCATGGGCAATATCGGAGCAGAAAGAGTTGCTTGCCGCTGAAAAGGTATTGAAAAAATTAGCGGCTGCTTTGCCTACAGAATACGCAAAGAAATAAGCCTTGCCCTCTGATTAGTAGAGAAACAAGGCGTTTTAGAAAAATTCTGATTAAGCAAATTGCTGTATAGCTTCTGCTACTGGGGTGTCACCTTGTGTCAGTTCACACTGCGGTTTTATCTGCTGTTTTTGTGTCAAAATCGGCTGCATCGTGTCGCTCTCGCAGTTGCTCAGACGGTTCGCCCCAAATTCGATTGACCATGCGGCCACGTTGAACGGCAGGGCGTTCTGCTATTTCGTCTGCCCAGCGGCGAACATTTTTATAGTCGGATAGTGTCAAGAATTCAGCAGCATCTCCATAGAGACCGCCGAGAGCCATCACGCCAAACCATGGCCATGCCGCCATATCGGCAATCGAGTAATTTGTGCCTGCAATAAATCGACTTTCACCTAACCGTCTATCTAATACATCAAATAATCGTTTGGTTTCCAGTGAATAACGATCAATTGCGTACTTGATACGAATAGGAGCATAAGCATAAAAATGACCAAAACCTCCACCTAGAAATGGTGCTGATCCCATTTGCCAGAACAGCCAATTGAAGGTTTCAGCACGCTCCCTTAGGTCTTTAGACAGAAATTCACTATCAAACTTTTCGGCGAGGTAAGTGAGGATAGATGCTGACTCAAAAAGACGGATAGATTCACCACCATCTTTGGGGGCGCGATCTAATAAGGCCGGTATCTTGGAGTTGGGATTAACATCGACAAAACCGGAGCCGAATTGATCACCGCTGATCTCAATCAACCAAGCATCGTATTCGGCATCTTTATGTCCTGCTGCCAGTAATTCTTCTAACAGGATTGAAACTTTAATGCCGTTTGGGGTTGCCAGTGAGTAAAGCTGTAACGGGTGTTTGCCTACCGGTAGCTCCTTATCATGCGTGGCACCAGCAGTTGGGCGATTAGTGCTGGCAAATGCTGCGTCATTATCTTGTTCCCACGTCCAAACCTTGGCCGGCTTATAGCCAGCGGGGAAATTCTTGGATAAGTCCTTTTGTGTCATATACAAGCTCCATTTTTAGATCATATTCAGAAATTGCAATATGTGCTAATAGTATAGCTGTTGCACTGAATAATGATAAGGGTGGTTTACTTATAATGTAGGGGGCTAAGCTAAGCCTCTTTGGCGCGCGCAGTAAAGTAAGCATATCTAAAAGCAAAAAATCCCACAAAACAAAGTTCTGTGGGATTTTTTATATCTGGTGGCCTGGGGGAGAATCGAACTCCCGACACAAGGATTTTCAATCCTCTGCTCTACCGACTGAGCTACCTGGCCAAAAAATAAATTATATAGGAGTATTTCAAAAATGTGAAGTGTTTATTGAGGTTTTTATAAAAAACACCCTATTTAAACTTGGAAAAAGCAAATAGGTTGTTTTTTTGCTACTTGCCCTCAACTAAAGATAAATAGCTCTTGATAAGAATGCTTCACATTAACTTGACCTAACCACAAAGTATAACCAAGAAACTAGTTCGCATGATAAAAAAATGTTGATTTTTCTCATGAGGTATTGATTATTGCTTAATTATATAGCTGTGTTTAATCATTTCAATTTGTGTAATAGTAATAACAAGACGTATAATAGGGTCATACTTTCCATAAAGCCGATAGTTTTTTTCCTTGTAAACTAGGTACTTACATAGCTTGGCAGTACTCGGCATTATTTCACTGATTATTACATAGGTTTTTAAAGCTTATATATGTCCACAGGTGTTTTAACATTTGGCCTAAATCATCACTCTGCTCCCGTTGATGTGCGAGAGCGTGTGTCTATGGCTGGCGATTTAGTATTGCCGGCCTTACAGGGTTTGCGATCCACCTTTGGTAATTCGGTTCAAGAAGCGACTATTCTTTCTACCTGTAATCGTACAGAGATTTACTGTGCTGCCGATCAGTCGGTGGCCGAGGATATCCCAGCGTGGTTAGCTGATTTTAACTCGCTTAAAGATGATGAGTTAAGACCTTATATTTACCAGCTAGACCATGATAATGCGGTGCGCCATGCTTTCCGTGTGGCCAGTGGTTTAGATTCCATGGTGTTAGGTGAGGCACAGATTTTAGGTCAGCTTAAAACTGCTGTGCGTACGGCAGATGAGGCAGGAACCTTAGGTTCTACCTTACATCAACTGTTCCAAAGAACATTCTCAGTCGCTAAAGAGGTTCGTAGCAATACCGCCATCGGTGCTCAGTCTGTATCTTTTGCCGCAGCGGCCGTGCGCCTATCTGAGCGTATTTTTGGTGATTTAAAAAATAGCGATGTGCTCTTTATCGGTGCAGGTGAGATGATTGAGCTTTGTGCGGCACACTTTGCCGGTGCTAATCCTCGTTCTATTACCATTGCTAACCGTACACCAGAGCGTGGCGAATTGGTCGCTTCGCGTTTCAATGGTAATACCATGAAGTTAGCAGAGATGCCTGAGCATCTCCACAAGTTTGATGTGGTCGTATCCTGTACGGCCTCAACCCTGCCTATTTTAGGTTTGGGTATGGTTCAAAAGCTCAGTCGCAAGCGTCGCTCTAAGCCAGTCGTGATGGTTGACTTGGCCGTTCCTCGCGATATTGAGCCGGAAGTTGAGAAGCTTGATAATATTTATTTGTACACCGTTGATGACCTGGGTCGTTATGTACAAATGGGTCAGGACTCACGTCAGCAAGCTGTAGGGCAGGCAGAGGCGATCATTGATGCACGCGTCTTAAACTTTATGCAATGGCTTGAGTCTCGTCGCTTAGTCGTGCCGATGATTCAAGAGCTAAATACTAGCGCTGAGACTTTGCGCCAAACCGAGTTAGCCAAAGCCCGTCGCCTTTTAGCCAGGGGCGAGGACCCTGATGAGGTGCTAGAGTATTTAGCTCGCAGCCTTACGCAAAAGTATTTGCATGCACCGATGTCACGTCTAAATCGTGCCGAGGGCGCAGAGCGTCGTGACCTTCTGGAGGTTGTTCCACAGTTATTCCCCTTTGAGAGCGAGCATTAGCTAGGCTCTTCATCTTTCCTTTTGACACTCGGCGTTTTCACATAAGTCCGAGTGCTTTATACTCTTTATATACAAAACCCTTCCTTTTTATAGTAGTTTAATTATGAAAGACTCAATGCGTTCACGCTTGGAGCAGTTATCCCACCGTTTAATCGAGGTGGATGCGATACTGTCTGAGCCGGAAACAGTTAATGATATGGATAATTTCCGTAAACTCTCTCGCGAGCGTTCGGAGATTGATCCGGTAGTACAGCTTTTCAGTGAATATGAAAGTGCTGAGGCCGATATGTCTGCGGCCCAAGAAATGATGAGAGACCCTGAGCTTAAAGAAATGGGCGAAGAGGAATATTACTTACTCAAGGACAAGATAGAAGAACTCGAAGACAAGTTGCAAGTCGAGCTATTACCTAAAGATCCAGATGATGGTCGTAGCGTCTTCCTGGAGATTCGTGCCGGTACCGGGGGCGATGAAAGTGCCTTGTTCTCTGGTGACCTATTGAGGATGTATAGCCGTTATGCCGAGGAAATGGGTTGGCGAGTAGAGTTGATTTCAGAAGCACCATCTGAATTAGGCGGTTACAAAGAGGTGATTGTTCGTATTGATGGCGATGGTGCTTATGGCCGTTTAAAATATGAATCCGGAGCCCATCGGGTGCAGCGTGTTCCTGAGACTGAGTCCCAGGGGCGTGTGCATACCTCTGCGTGTACCGTAGCGGTGATTCCAGAGGCTGATGAGTTAACCGAAGTAGTATTAAATCCCGCTGATTTACGTATTGATACCTTCCGTGCCAGTGGTGCAGGTGGTCAGCACGTTAACAAAACCGACTCTGCGGTGCGTATTACCCATATTCCGACCGGTATTGTTGCTGAGTGTCAAGATGACCGTTCGCAACATAAAAACAAAGCTCAGGCCATGAGTGTCCTGGCAGCGCGTATTAACGATGTTCAACGCCAACAAAGAGAATCAGAAGAAGCGGCGGAGCGTAAGAGCTTAGTAGGTTCTGGCGATCGCTCTGAGCGGATTCGTACCTACAATTATCCACAAGGTCGTGTGACTGATCATCGCATCAATTTGACTCTCTACAAATTACAGCAAATTATGGAAGGCTCATTGGATGAGTTGACCGGTGCCTTAATGGCCGAGCGTCAAGCTGAGTTACTCGCTGCCTTAAGTAATGAGTAAATTACTGCAAGATTGTCAGACGATTAAAGACGTTTTAATGCTCCAACAACTTTCTTTGCTAGAGCGGAGGATGCTGTTGGAGTTTGTTTTTAAGAAACCACGTGCGTGGTTTATTGCACATGATGATGAACAGCTCGAACAAGAGACTAAAGAGCAATTGCAAACTCTTTTTGAACGCCGTTTAGCAGGCGAACCGATGGCTTATATCATAGGTCATCGTGAGTTTATGGGGTTGGACTTTAAGGTCACACCAGCCGTGCTAATCCCGCGCCCGGAAACTGAATTGCTAGTTAATACCGCACTTGAATTTTTAAAAAAACTTCAAGCGCAAGGTATTGAAAATCCACGTGTTTTAGATATTGGTACCGGCAGTGGTGTTGTCGCGATTAGTATTAAACATTACTGCCCAAAAGCCGACGTAATGGCAATCGATTTAAGTGCTGAAGCTTTGGAAGTTGCTAAAGAAAATGCTCAAGTCTTAAAAACTTCAATTGAGTTTTTACAAAGTGATTTGTTCACTGCACTAGAGCCATGGCAGCATCAATTTGATTTGATTGTTTCCAATCCCCCCTATATTCATCGTGAAGACAAGCATTTAGAGCAGGGTGATGTGCGTTTTGAGCCGGTGATGGCCTTAACTGATTTTGCAGATGGGTTAAATTTAATTGCGCGTTTAATAGCAGAAGCGCCCAAGTTTTTAAAAAGTCCTGCCGCACTCTGGATGGAGCATGGTTGGGACCAGGCAGAGATGATTAGAGCACTGTTGAAACAAAAAGACTTCAAACAGGTCGAAAGTTTAAAAGATCTGGCAGCTATTGAAAGAATTAGTGGTGGACTCATTTAAGACTTATAAAATACGGGTTTATATTTTTAGTTAAGCTTTTATTAAGCTAAAATGAACTGTTATGTTGAGTGTGGGGGCGAGGTCTTGTTCAAGGTTTTTTAAGGCTCCCTATTTAGATTTATAAAGAATTTTTTAAGGAATTAATTATGAGTTCTGATGTCAATACCTTTATTGATGAAACCGTTAAAGAGCACCCGGTCGTCTTATTTATGAAGGGTTCTGCGCAGTTTCCTCAGTGCGGCTTTTCAGGTAAAGCAATTACGATTTTGCGTGACCTAGGTGTGACTAAACTAGTAACGATCAATGTACTTGAGGATCAAGAAGTCCGCGAAGCGATTAAAGCTTATTCAAATTGGCCTACGATTCCTCAGTTATATGTAGGTGGTGAGTTCATTGGTGGTTCAGATATTATGGACGAGATGGGCGCTAACGGTGAACTTAAAACGTTATTAGACGAAGCCGGCGCTACTTCCTGAACCCTATGAAGAAGCGTTTAGTCATTGGAGTGACAGGAGCGACGGGTGCGATTTACGCCGTTCGTATGCTTCAGACACTTCAACAAATGCCGGAAGTGGAGACCCACCTTGTGGTGTCTTCCTCCGGTGTTGTTAATTTAAAGTATGAAATGGGCATGGATCGCCATGAGCTTTATGCGCTAGCGGATCACTGCTACAACTTCAAAGATATTGGTGCAACCCTTGCTAGCGGCGGCTTTAAGACGGACGGCATGTTAGTTTTGCCATGCACTATGCATACACTTGCTTCGTGTGCGATTGGTTTATCTGATAACCTGATTACCCGTACCGCGGATGTCCATCTCAAGGAGCGACGCAAGCTTGTGCTAGTGGTACGCGAGACGCCATTTAATCTGGCGCATCTGCGTAATATGACTGCCGTAACCGAGATGGGCGGTATTATTTACCCGCCGTTACCAGCCTTTTATCATCACCCACAATCCATTGAGGAAGTGGTGACCCATACCAATGCGCGTCTACTGGAAATATTTGATATTCACGTCGATGCGCCGACTTGGGAAGGAACCAAAATCTAGTCTAAAAATCAATTTGCCGCACTGCTTAGTTGTTGTGCGGTAGTTGAATCACCTCATCAGGCGTGTTTTTAAAATTTGTATCAATATCCAGCGGTCTGTGACGTAACTCTCTCAACAGACTTAGGCCGTAGTGGGTGCAGGCTAAAATTGCATAGACCGGCATCACCAAACCCATAAAGGGAATGAGGCATATAGCGCCACACACCAGTCCAATCACCCAAAATCCCTTTTTATTTTTTTCTAGAATATAGGCGCGCTCAGCAGGTGAGGCGTGCTCAGTAATTGCATCGACTTTCGATATTTGAGAAAAAGCATAAGCGCTCCAAAAGACACTTAAGAATATCGAGGCAAAGGGTATTAACCAGAGTGGCAGAGTGACTATCCAACCCACCACAAAAATCGTTCCGACCTTGACTGCATTAAAAATACTGCGCGAATCAATAAATTTACCGCGTTTTTCCAAGTCTTGATAATCTGTTTTACCAAGTAAATTGACAGCAATTGGCGTTACTGCTACGGCAGCCACTGAAAGACCAATGATTACACTAATGGCTAATAGGGCGATAAAAGAAATAAAGCCACTGAGCCAATCACTGACGGTCGCCATGCCCCAAAGTGCAGTCACGTTACTAAACCAACTCCACTTATTGGCGCTATCAAGAAACCAATCATCTAGCGGCCCCCATGCGACAAGCAATAATAAAATAAAACTAAGCACCATCACAGCAAATGGCATCAATACCGCGGCCAACATTTTTGGGTGAAATTGCGTTACAAGGGCTTTGCCAAGGGCGGAAATAGGGCTGACCTGGTTGGTCATCATGTGATCCTTTATTTTTGAAAATAATTAGACAATGGCTATTGACAAGAGTTCTGGTTTTAATGAATTTCGAGATAGAAAAGATATGAGGCTGAGCGCCTTGTTAATCAATAGATTGCCTGTTGATAATTGTAAACAGAATTTATTATAAAAAGATGAAATTTGCCTGGCAATCTGCAGTAAAGAGGATTATAATTCTATCTTTCCTGATTGTTTCATCTTAGTGAATGAGATGTATCTGTGAAAGGTGCGTCGCCCGAGTGGTGGAATTGGTAGACGCGGGGGACTCAAAATCCCCTGCCGCAAGGCGTGCCGGTTCAATTCCGGCCTCGGGCACCATACTAAAATTAATAGACTTCCTTAGTGATGAGGAGGTCTATTTTTTTGTCTAAAAATAGTTAGAGTGGTATCGAAATACTCCTAACACCTTAAATGTGGAAAGTTATCTTTATAGAACTGTAATTCGCGAGTAAAAATTTTATCGTAAAATCCACCAAGTTCATCATTTAGCTCTGCTAAGTCAAATTTTGGAACATTGACCTCCACATTTTTGTACCAATTATTGGTTTCATTATCTTTGTGAACAACGCAGAAGTAGTATTGGTTATCACGAGCAGTGAAGTCTTTTAACAGATCTTGTAGGATTGTTGTGCCGCTTGTGAATTTCGATTTCATTTGTATGGGATCTATGTCTTTTGCTTTCTGATTTTTAAATTCAACGAAATAAAGTTTTTTATCACCTATGTAGATAGCATCAGGTGATGCAGGTAATTTTCTGTGTTCAAAATTTGCTTCTACATAAGAGTCAAAATCAAAGACTGGATTTGTTACAGTGTCCGAGCATAAATAGTGATTGTTTTTAATGTCGTAGCTTGTTACTTTAAAAGTAGATTGATGTTTTGCCAGAACATCCTTCAAGAAGTCTTCTAACTTATATTTATTCAAAACCTAACTCCACCTTGTCCATTTGTCTAAAGATTTCAAAAGGTTCAGATAAGACTCTAAAAATATCAGCAAGCCTATTTCTATCTTCAATCGAATTGTTTTCAGCTAAGTAAAAACATGTTTTACTTTTTATTTCTGCTGTATCAGAAAAACGTTGGAGTGCCTCGATCATATAGGGGCTGTGGGAAGAGACCATTATGTAGACTCCCTCTTTTGAAAAATCAACTAAAATTTTTGCCAATTTAAGTTGCCAGTTAGGATGTAGATGGTTTTCAGGTTCATCAAAAATAATGATTGTGTTTTTATTTATGAAGTCGTTACGGAATAACAGTTGTAATATACCGAATACTTTTGAACCACTAGCTGTGTTTTTTATGGAAATTTGATTTTTATCTCGTTTGAAAACAAAATCACGTGCTTTAGGATCGTATAGAATCTCCCCATTAATGATTTTATCAATTTCTAAAGCGTGATTTTTATCTAAATCGTTATTGAATAAAGCGCTAAGAGATGGTTCTTGTAATTTATCGAAGAGATCCTTCGTATGTAGAGTAGTAAAAGGAATACCGATAGATCGAGTAGTTTGTTTTTTTAGAGCTAGTGCAGATTGACTTCTCACAAGTAGATCATGATTGTTTAAGATAAGTGGTGACTCAATAAAAGTAGCATCTTTTAATTCAATAGGTTCAACTTCACTTTTAAGTGTGATTTTATTGTTTTTATCTATATTGATATCTAAGAGTTTTGTGTCATTTTCAAAGAGTTTAATAGAGCCATTTTGAGTGCCAATGTACAGAAGATCTGAGTCGAATTCAGAAGCAAAAACCTTTTTTAATGCGTTTTCAATAGATGTTTTTAAGTCTTCAGGCTCGTTAGCAATGCGGTCTATATCAGATGAAATTTGCTCAAGTTGAGCTAAGGTGCCTTGATCAATCTCTTTGTTTAATTTTAGAACTTCAATAATATTTTTATAAATCGCTTGGTTTTCATAAGTTTTATTAGTATTTATAGAATGGCGTAACTCATCGTAAAGCGAATCGATTTTATCATCAAAGTCTATCATCGCTCGACGTAATACAAAATAGAACTCTTGAGCCTTTTCTTTGATTTTATGTTCTTGCGATTCTTGTAGATCTTCTTTATAACGATTAATTGCTTTAACTAGACAAAATATGACCTTGCCAACGGTGCTTTTCCCGTTGTCATTTTCACCGGCAATAACGACCAACTGATTGAGCGTTATTTCAGCTTTTTTTAACATGCCAATATTTTCTAGGATTAATTTCATTTGCGTTTTCCGTAGAATCGACGAAGTGCTTTATTTAACTTCAGCGGTTGTAAAGTAAAGGGTTCTATACCTGAACATAATACTTCATTATATATATGGCGATGTTGAGACAGGAGTTATTTAGCCATGTTTAAAAATCAGTAAGAACCTTAACTCTCACATATCACAATCAAAAACGCCCTCACTAGGAGGGCGTTGTGGTTAGAACTTAAGTTTAAGCATCTGGGCTTATATCCGGAATGGCTTGGTTGTCGTAGATCATGTGCAAGAAATGACGATGACGTTCGTATTGGTCGAGAATGTCGGCAATCACACCATCTTCAGTCCAGCCCATAATGTCGTAGTCTTGACCGCCTTCGCTTAAATGCACTTCGGCACGGTAGTAGATTTCGTTGTCTGGACGTTTGGTGTCAGCTGTTGTAAGTGTAGGGCGATTTTCTGCGACGGGGCGAACACTGTAGCTGAAGTTTTGGTATTCGCCATGGTGCGCTACGTTTAATGTCCAGCCTTCAGAGTCACCATCAGCAGATAGTTTTTGCTGAACCTCCGCATCAAAGCCTAAGCCTTGCAACTCTTCACAAACTGACTTCATAGCTGGTGCGACGGTAAGGTTAATAAAGCGCACGACATGGCTCTGATGAGGTAAGACGACCATATTTCGTAAACGCTTTTGCCAATCCTGGTCTTGTCCTAGAGGTTGTGAACGGGCGATGGTTTGGAAGCGAATTTGACGCTTGGTCCCCTCAGTTTTTAAGGCCTTGAACAAGCCAAAAACTGCTGTCAATAAAATGATAGAGAAAGGCAATGCACTAGCGATAGTTGCAGTTTGTAAGGCCTGTAAACCATCTGCTAAAAGCAAAGCAATGGCAACAATACCAGTCATAGTAGACCAGAAAATACGTTGCCAGACAGGTGAAGGCATTTTTTCTTTAGAGGACAAAATATCAAGGACTAAGGCACCGGAATCAGCCGATGTCACAAAGAAAATAATAATCATGAACAACGCTAAAAGAGAGGTAATAGCGGCAATAGGCATTTGTTCCAAGAACACAAATAATGCTTGGGTAACGTCATTTTGAACGATTTCGCCAAACTCAGTCATGCCATTAATCAAAATATAATAGATGGCGGTATCACCAAAAACAGTCATCCAAAATAAGGTGAAGCCCGCAGGCACTAATAGGGCACCCAATACAAATTGGCGAATGGTACGACCACGAGAAATACGGGCAATAAATAAGCCCACAAAAGGTGACCAAGAAATCCACCAGCCCCAATAGAAGATAGTCCAGCCACCAATCCAGTCGTTGGGCTCATAGGCGTATAGCTTGAAGGTGGCGTCTACAAGATCAGATAAATAGGTCCCGGTATTTTCTACAAAAGCTTGGAAAATAAAGACGGTAGGTCCTAATATTAATACAAATAAAAGTAAGAGAACGGCAAGACCCAAGTTGAACTCGGAGAGTATTTTGATACCCTTGTCGAGGCCACTGGCAACAGAGATTGTCGCGAGACCGCAAGCAATCACAATTAAAACAATCTGCATTTGAGTGCCAACCGGCAGGTCAAAGAGATAGTTAAGTCCGCTATTGATTTGCGCGACGCCAAAACCAAGGGTGGTAGCCACACCAAACACCGTACCAATCACGGCAAAGGCATCGACGGCGTAGCCAAGGGGGCCATGAATTCGCTCTCCAAGCATTGGATAAAGTGCAGAGCTTAGTCTGAGCGGGAGGCCATGTCGGTAGCAGAAAAAAGCCAGCACCAATCCGACAATGGCGTAAATAGCCCAAGCATGTAAACCCCAATGGAAGAAGGTGATACTCATGGCGTTGCGTGCTGCAGTGACTGTACCACCCTCACCAATAGGAGGGCTCAGGAAGTGCATGACTGGTTCCGCAACCCCGAAGAACATCAGGCCAATACCCATACCGGTAGAAAACAGCATGGCAAACCAAGTGTAGTCTTTGAAATCAGGCACCGAATGATCGGGCCCCAGTTTAATATCACCATATCGGCTAATGGCTAAAAAGACGGTACTTATTAAAATAATGGCAACAGTTAGAACATAAAACCAACTGACGTGAGTCAGAATCCAGTCTTGGATACTTCCAAAGATTTGCTGGGTAAAAGAAGGAGCGAAAGCAGCGGAGCCAACTAAAATTAAAATAAGGATGGCAGCTGGGAAAAATACAGGAGGATTGATACTCGTCTGCTTGAAGGGCTTCACAGTGTGACCTCAATGGATGATTCAGCGGAAGGAGAAGCGTAGCAGCTACAGGATTAGTGTGACCACTACACTGGAGAGATGCCTACATTATGAGTTGACGCTGAGTATAAGTCAAATTGAGGTGGGTTGTTTGGGGGCAGGCGGGTTTGTGTTTACCCATCACTTATGCCCATTTGCGCTCAAAAAATGCCCCACATAAATCATATGTTCAAAAGGCAATTGCTCCCCCTTGGTTTTGTCCACAATCGTGTCCAACGTCGCTTCTAGTACAGATTGTTTTTCTGAATCGCCTGCATTAAAAACAATGGCGATGGGTGTATTGCCAGCGTAGTTTTGCTTTAACTGCCTTGTGACTTCTGGAAGATCAACGCCCATCGTGAAAAAGGCCATGGTTGATTGGGTTTCGGAGAGTTTAACTAAAGAATCACTACCTTTGTAGCCGTCATGTGCAATTTTAGCGGCAGTCAGAATAACGCTTTCACTGTTAGGGCCGTCGGTTAGGCCACGGGCAATCGCTGCGTTAGAGGCATTGAAACTGGAGACACCAGGGATGACGAGAGGATTTAAATCACTAAATTCGATAACATATCCAGACTGGGGACCGTAAACCATCGGGTCACCATAATCAAGTACTGCCACGATTCTGTCTGCGGCAATGGCATCACGGATCAGGCGGCGTGTTTCCTCTTCCATCGCTATAACCTCATCTTCACTTGCTCTACGACGTGCGAGAGAGGTAAATAGGCCGTGCCCGGAATTATGCAGTTCTTTATTCTTAAGTAGGGCAGCAAATTTTTCTTGTAATTGAGTCGAGGCAAAGACCACGTCGGCCTTTTCAACCGTTTTGAGGGCGCGAAGCGTGATATTGTCAGGGTCACCAATGCCCATGCTGATCAGGTAAAGTTGGCTAGTTCTTGCTTTATTGTCATTTAAAGACATAGTGGCTCCATTCCTAGTGAATCATTGTAGATAAGTTATTTTAAGAGCATTTGGAGCAAAATGTCTTGTTATATTAGATTTTAATGAATTAACATCTAAAAATTATATATCAGATATCTACCGCTGATGAAGATAGTTTTTCATTAAGTGAGACTAATTCGATATTAACTTTTAAACCTAAGACTGCAGCCGCTTTGGCTAATGTCATTAAGGTCAAACTCGTATCATTACCATCTAGTAGGCGATTGAGAGAAGCTCTGTTGGTCTGCATTTTATTTGCCATTTCTGTTTTGGTGAGATTTTGCTTTTTCATCGCTTCAGCAATTTGCCATGCTAGTACACGTTTAGTGGCAATTGCGGTGGTTTCTTCAAGCAGACTTTCTTCTCGTAAAAAGTCTTCAAAGCTACTACCTAGATGTTGTTCAGTGGTATTGTTCATGTTTTGACCCATGTAATTGTTTGAGACGTTCTTTGGCTATAGTCAATTCGTTTAAGGGAGTTTTTTGGGTTTTTTTAGTAAATGCATGTAGTAAAAATAGTGTATTTTCAATAATAGTAAAGAAAATTCTGACAATCCCGCTAGCGATGATACTCCTGATCTCCCAGAGCTTAGTAGCTACTTTTCGTACTAAAGGCATACCTAAAGGCCAAGCAATTTGTAATGTACGGATGTCGCTACCGACAATTTTTTTATCAGTTGGCGACAGTTTTTTAACCACTCTTTAACTGGTTCAGAACCAGAAAGTGTTTTAAAGAAAATAACTTCAAGTTTAGGAGATGGAGTCATAAAAAACTCTAAGATTGTTAGTGTGCCAAAAATAGTACAAAAAAATAGATCTTGAGTTCACATCTTAGCTAAAACAAATAATTGTGCCTATTCGTAAAAATACATAGGTATAAAGTCGCTTAGTGAAAAATTAAAGAAAGCTCGGGTATCAAATTTAAACAAAAGTCGATCTTAAAGTGGGTAGGCTTATAACAAAAAAACTGCTGAAAGGTTCTACACACCATAAACAGAGATTTCAATTAAATTCTCATCAGGGTCTCTAAAGTACACCGATAAAATATCGCCTACTGCACCAGTGCGCTTTACGGGACCTTCAAGTACTTTTATGCCAACTGTCTTTAAGTGCTTTATGATTTCCTCCATGGGTGTGGTGCTAATTAGGCAGAGATCAGCGGAACCGGGGGTGGGGCGGCAGGCTTTGGGTTCAAATTCATTACCGAATTGATGAAGATTGATTTTCTGTTGACCGAAGCTGAGGGCTTTGCGACCCTTCCCGAAGGTGACGACTTGCATACCGAGTACGCTGGAGTAGAATTCACATGAATCGTTAATGCTTTTTACCGTTAGTACTAAATGATCAATTCTGTCAATTTGCATGATTATTTCTCTAAAAAAATCTAAAGCTTCCTAATAATAACTCCCAAACCTTCCAGACTACACCAATATTCTCTAACACTTAGCAAAATGAATTGATCAGTTTGTACATTGGTACAACACCAAGCATCAACATAGTAACCTCAACTTATTGATACCGGATTGAGAAGTGTTGAGTTTCTAGCGATAAAAAACCGTTACATAAAATAAAAGTTTTATAGCGTTAATTACTTGAAAGCTTGCTTTATATCAATTAAGATGTATTTAAAATATACTTTTAATGAGAGAGTTATGCTAACACCAACACATTTACAACTTGTCAAAGATACAGTTCCAGTCCTGAGAGAAAATGGGACGGCTTTAACTAACTATTTTTATGAAAGAATGTTAGGTCTAAATCCGGATCTCAAAGAGACTTTTAATATGGGTCATCAACGCAGCGGTGAACAAGCCAAAGCATTGGCTTCTGCCGTTTTAGCTTATGCTGAAAATATTGAAAATCTTTCTGTTTTAGGGGATGCTGTAAACCAGATTATCACTAAGCATGTGAGCCTTAACATTCAGCCCGAACAATATAGTATTGTCGGCGAAAACCTGTTAGCGTCCATTAGTGAGGTGCTCGAGGTACCGATGGATAGTGAGCTTATCAAAGCATGGGAAATTGCTTATACGCAGCTTGCTAATATCTTGATTGAAGGTGAAAAAGCCCGATATGAAGAGCTAGTATCTAAAAATAACGGCTGGAGTGGCTGGCGTGAGTTTGAAGTTGTCAAGAAAGAAGAAGAGAGTGATGAAGTTACGTCTTTCTACTTTAAGCCAGTTGATAAGCAAGCTATTATGCCCTATAAGCCTGGGCAATATATTTCAATCAGGGTGTATGTACCGGAGTTAGGGTTTAAACAGCCAAGACAATATACGCTATTGCACTATGGATCTGAGGACTATTATAGAATTTCGGTAAAGCGTGAAGATCCTAGAGCCAGTTTAGAGAGTGGCTATGTTTCTACAACCTTGCACAATGAAGTTAAAGTCGGTGATGTGGTGGAATTATCCGCACCCAATGGCGTTTTCCATTTACAGAAATTAGATCGCAAAAATGTCTTCATCAGTGGTGGTGTAGGTATCACGCCGATGGTTGCTATGCTGGGTAAACTAAGCCAATCAAACTACTCTTTAGATGTCTCATTTCTCCATGCTTGTCGTAGCAATCGAGTTTTAGCTTTACGTTCAGATATCCAAGAATTTAAAAAAGCTTTACCACAGCTTCAAACCTACTTGGCTTGTGAGGAAAATGATACGACAGATATTCAGCCTGATAAAATAGGCCGTTTAGAGCTGGAAGAAGTCGATTCTGAATTACTACCGAAAGATGCGGATTATTATCTTTGCGGACCAGATCCTTTTTTGTTGGCACAAATGGAGTCACTCAAAAAATATGGGATCGACGAATCTCAAATATATATGGAGCGATTTAATACTGGCGGTATTTAAGACGTCGTTCGGTTAATTAGTAGCATCAGACACAGTTAGAGCGGGAGCTTTGACTGTGTCTGATTGCGTTAGGGTGACTCGCGAGGTTTAATGTGTTTATTTGTGAAAAGAAAAATAAGTCAGATTCTAGAACGTCAATTACTTAGGGGAAGTAGCAAAAATGATGAGTCAATGCGACCGTGTGGTTCTCTTTTAAGTGCCATGAAATAGAGAGCGAAACCATATCTCGCTAACAATCTTGGCTGCCCGTTCTGGGCTGATAACTTCTTCTGTAGCACTAGGTACGGCGTACCATACGAAGGCTGATTGTTCTGTCATAGAAGCGAGTGCCTCTAAGGTGTTTCTGGTTGGTTCACCATTTAATTCCGTGATGTTATGGTCGCGTTTTAGTGCGTGTGAAACACGTTGGATGTGTGCTTCGCGCATATACCACCACATATCAGTATATTTTTTTTCAACCATGGTTGCTTCCATAAAAGCTTTCATCACGTGTCGATGGTTTAGGTAATGTGTGAAATATCCTAAATTGGATTGTTGGATGGTTTCGTGTGGGTGAGTGGAAAACTTTTGATCAGTATTTACCCTGCTTGCAGCATAGAGTTGCTCATGAACGTTATTGATTATTGCGAGAAAAACATCGTCTTTATTTTCAAAATAGCGATAGATAGCGCCAAGTGACAAGTCGGATTTTTCAGCCAAATCACTCATACGCATGGCTACATAGCCTGATTCCCCAAAAAGAACATGTCCTGCGGCCAAGATCCGTTCGACCGTAGCTTTGCCTTTTGGGGTGGTAGGTTGAGGAATTTTCGGAACATGTGGAGAAATTTTACCAGTCATAAAAAAGTGAGCTCACTATTGTTTTTTTGGTTTTACTAACGTAGACTATCGAAAAGAAGTCATAAAAACAAGTACGTTAGGAGGATATATCAATGTTAACACAGAGAGCCGACTTAGGCGATGAGTTGCAGCATGTTTATGTAGGAGACATTAAGGTTGCATTTAGTCAAACAGGTAAGGGTCCTGCGGTTGTTATGGTGCACGGATTAGCCGAAGACCATAGCAGTTGGAAACAGGTTATCAGTTTGATTAATGTAACTAGCAGTATATATGCGGTTGATTTACGTGGTCACGGTAAAACGACAGTGGGTGATGGAAACGGCACATTGGAGCAATTAGCTACAGATCTATTGCACTTCATTGAGTCTGTGACTGGACCCGCGATTTGCATTGGTTTCTCATTGGGAGGAGTGATCGTTCTTGAAGCAGCTTTGCAGTGCCCTGATTTAGTCAGTCAAGCCATAGTGGTTGGGACTTCAAGCAAAGTTGGGCGAGCTGCAGCTAGCTTCTTTGAGGAGCGAATTGCACAAGTAGAATCAGACTTTCCCGCATTTCTTCAAGCCTTAGAAAGTGATACCGCAGGTCAGATCGTTAATCAGCATGAAAAAGTACAAGAGGTTGTTAGTAGACGTATAGCGGCAGTGGGTGATGCGACAGGCTACATTAATGCAGCGAAGGCAATGGTCGAATTATCGAAAGAGCCAATTACGGAACGATTAGAAGAAATTCAAGTGCCTGTGCACGTTGTTCAAGGTGAGCGTGATCAGTATTGTCCACAAAAAGCTGCCGACATATTGTTAGCGGCTATGCCATCGGCTCAGTTGGTTGTTATTCCCAATGCAGGGCATTTAATAGCGGTTGATCAGCCAGAGCAGCTAGCAGCTGCAATATCAAAAATTATTCAATAAAAAAGAGAGGAAAGACATGATACAAACTAAAGTAGCGATTGTAACTGCGGCAGCTGGTGCAGGAATAGGCTCCGCCATTGCAAAACAATTGGCTTCAGAAAATATGCATGTGGTTATTACTGACTTACATGAAGGGCGTATGCAAAAATTGTCTGAAGAGTTAACACAGTCCGCAGGCTTGGAGTGTCCATATTACAAAATGGACGTCAGTGATCACCAAGAGGTCGAGCAAGCCTTTGCTGCGGTGATGGAGAGGTTTGGTCGGATTGATTGTTTAGTTAATAACGCAGGTTGGTCCAAAATTGAACCGGTGGCAGAAATGAGTCTAGAAACATGGCGTAAATGTCTAGATATAGACTTGACCGGCACATTCAGCTGCATGCGGCATGCCTTGCCTTATATGATCCAGGCTGGTTCTGGTTCTATTGTTAATATTTCCTCTATTTCTGCGTGGGAAATGACGACAGAACACGGTGCAGCTTATTCAGCCGCAAAAGCGGGTGTAATGGCATTAACTCGGGTCGCTGCAGCAGAAAATGGCAAAGCAGGGATTCGTATCAATGCGATTGCTCCTGGATTAATTTATAACGATTTTCTACGAAAAATCTATCCGGATGAGTTTTTTGATAGTTATTTGGAGAAAAAGTCATACTTGAATCGTTTAGGCACTCCGGAGGATGTGGCACATCTCACTTCTTTCTTGTTAAGTGATAAAGCTGGCTATATTACCGGTGAAGTTTATGGTGTTAGTGGGGGGGTGCATCCACATGCTTAAGCTTAATGAAAAAGCGTTGGTAGAAGCGACGCAACCAGCTTGGGAAATGATGCAAGGGTTTCAGTCGCAACAGCAGTCTGTTGTGGAGGTAACGACTGCACTGCTTGAGCGCATCCAGGAAAAAGAAGAACGTATTCAAGCTATGACGCTTTTGACTCCGGAATTGGCCTTGCAGCAAGCAGAAATAGCTGAAGCAAACTATAAAGCCGGAACTCCCAGAGCGTTAGAGGGAGTGCCAATCACGCTGAAAGATACCTTTGATTTAGCCGGTTATGTCACGACCAGAGGTTCGCGAGTGTTCAAACAGCATCATGCACTAGAGCATAGTGGGGTAATTCGTAGGCTATACGATGCAGGTGCAGTGTTTTTAGGTAAGACGAATACGGCAGAGTTTGGACAATCTGCAACAAATGAAAATAAGTTAGGTTTAGTTACTGGCAATCCTTGGGATATAAAAAAGACACCGGGAGGCTCAAGTGGGGGTGCTGCGGCTTCGGTGGCTGCAGGCTATGCGCCGATAGCCTTAGGTGCTGATGGGGGTGGGTCGATCCGTATTCCTGCCGCCATGACAGGTTTGTTCGGGTTTAAACCTAGCTATGGTCTGTGCCTAGATGAAGGTGGCTTTAGAGCCATGAGTGATTTTGCGTGTGCAGGTCCTTTGACTAATTGTGTAGCGGATGCTCGTTTGTTTTTGTCCGTGTTAGCTGATCGTGAGTTTCGTCGCGCGCCGGAGGGACTCAAAAAGCTCCGAATCGGTTACTGCGAATCATTAGACGGTCAGCCAGTGGATCCTGCTATTCGAGCAGCTGTTGGAAAAGTTGCAATGCTACTGAGCCGAATGGGTCATCAGGTGGACAGTATTGACCCTAGTTTTTCAGGGTGGGAACAGAGTTTTGGGCCATTAGTGTTGGCGGAGGAATGGCGTGAGCGTGGTCACTTATTAACGTACTGCGAAAGCGAGTTAACAGACTATGAGCAATCTAGCTTACAAGCTGCACAAGCATTAATGCCTGAGCAGGTGCATGATGCGAGACAAAAGCATCAGGAATATCGTGTCAAGATTGCCCAGCTTTTTGAGAGCTACGATTACTTGTTGACGCCAACTGTAGCATCGCCAGCTTTTACGATTGGAGAACGACCTAGTCATATAGATGGCAAGAAAGTGAGTCGGCTATGGGGGGCATTTCCATTTACCAGTCCCTTTAATGTAGCGGGAGTACCTGCTGCGGCGATACCTTGTGGGGTAGAGCAAGGCCTACCACTGTCAGCGCAACTGGTAGGGGCTTATCAGTCGGATGAGGAGTTACTCAATTTATGTGAAGCACTAGAAAGAGAGTTAAATTTTCAGCCATATAGAGATGGAGTATAGACGTGAGTGAGATCTCTACTGTAGCTATAGCATCAGATGTTGCAGTCCTAAAGATAGATAGGAAAAAGAAGCGAAATGCTCTGTCGCGGACGATGCTGAATAGCTTAATTACTCAATTTAAAGTTGCAGAAGAAAGTGGGGTCCGTGCATTGGTTTTTTGGGGTGATGGCCAGTGCTTTTCTGCGGGTGCAGATTTTCAGGATTTGTGTGGTGATGCATCTGATATCGAATATGACAACCTCATGCGCCAGTTGGTTTTGCTCATACAACAAAGCGCGATGACATGCATAGCTGCCATTGATGGCCCCTGCATGGGGGCCGGACTGGATTTGGCTTTGGCTTGCGATATGCGTGTAGCAAGTCGCCAAGCGAGATTCGCCTTGCCAGCAGTTAAGGTGGGTATTCTTTATAACCCTGAGCGAGCCGTTGAAATATTGCCTTTATTGGGCAGTTTGACTGAGCGGTTGCTGTTGATGGGTGAAACTGTGTCCGTTGATGACACGGTAGGTACACGGATTGTGACGCATAGAGAGTACGAGGAGGAATCCGCATTTAGTATGGCTTTAGCATTAGCTAAATCGTCCGCTAAACTGCCTAAGGAAGCACAAATAATTACCAAAAAGTTTATCCGTGAGAGTGTTCAGTATACGAGTACCTACTGGATGCAATTGAGAGAAAAATTGTTGAGTTCTGAGGAAAGAAAGCAGATTATTCAACGTAAAAAGGAGGGGATATGAATAAACTAGTAAATTTTAATGATTTGCTTCACTATGACTTAGGAAGCCAAGAAGTTGTTTGGGAACAATCGACGTTAATCTTGTATGCGATTGCTTGTGGTGCATCGGCAAACGATCTGGAGTTGGTTTATGAGGAAGATCTCAAAGCCTTGCCAAGTTTTGTCAGCACACTAGGATTATGGGCTGTTGAAAAATGTGGTGATTTAGGCGTATATGATCGCAAAAAGTCCTTGCATGTATCACAACATATAGAAATTAAAAAAACGATTCCTGTGCAAGCGAGTGTCATGACAAATGCCAGGGTTGATGGTGTATGGGATAAAGGTCGTTCAACGATTGTCGATATCGTAGTTGAGTGCGAATACTTCATTGCTAAATATGCGATTTTTCTGCCTGGTATTGGAGGTTGGGGAGGAGAGGATGTACCTAAAGCAGCAGCTAAAGGAGAGGTGCCACTGGAGGAAGTCGGCAGCTATCAAACCGCGGAAAATCAAGCCATTTTGTATAGACTGACCGGTGATCTGCATCCAGTACACGTTAACTTTGAAGTGGCCCGCTCTTATGGCTTTGACAAGCCTATTTTGCATGGTTTGTGTACTTTCGGAATTGCATTACGCTTGCTAGCTAAGGTGATGAATATTAATCCTGACGCCCTGCAAGGTGCTAGTGCCAAATTAAGCGCACCTGTTTTACCCGGTGAGTGCTTAACGTTGTATTCATCAAAGACTGAAGCAGGCTATGTTTTTGAAGTGCGTGTTGACGATAAAGTGGTGCTCAAGGAAGGGCAAGCCGTTTTTTCGTTGCAGTAATATCTGCATTACTTAATAAAAATTAAACAATTTATTGATACAAATGTAAGAAATAAAATTGGAGACATTCATGAATAGACTCTTAAGATTAGGGTCAGTAGGCTTGCGCGTGTTGTTAGGAGCAAAGCACCAAGTTGAAATGGGTTTTTTCAGAATGATTAGCGCATCACAGTGTAACTTTTAAAATCGATAAAGGTACTTACTATGTCTACTACCACAACCACTACGGCCGCTACGGTCACAACCCACGCCACTACCAGTAATGGTTTTGGAACAAAGCAGCAACAACGTGCCTTTTGGGCAAGTTTTATCGGCACCACTCTTGAGTGGTTTGACTTCTTTATTTATGCTACGGCAGCTAGTTTAGTTTTTTCTACTATTTTCTTTCCATCCTTAGGTGAGCATGTGAGCTTGCTTGCTTCATTTGCTACCTTAGGGGTGGCCTTTTTAGCTCGGCCTATCGGTGCCTTTATC
The DNA here is from genome assembly GCA_012511555.1 of Alcaligenaceae bacterium. Taxonomy (GTDB): domain Bacteria; phylum Pseudomonadota; class Gammaproteobacteria; order Burkholderiales; family Burkholderiaceae_B; genus Oligella. The sequence goes on from JAAZFX010000238.1 coordinate 25,197, forward strand.
TTTGGTCATTTGGGCGATACGCTAGGAAGGCGCACTACTTTAATGCTGACATTGGTATTGATGGGGACAGCGACCGGTTTGATTGGTCTTTTGCCTACATGGGATGACATAGGAATCTGGGCCCCTATTTTGCTGACTTTTCTACGGCTTTTACAAGGTGTCGCTGTAGGTGGTGAATGGAGTGGTGCGGTGATTATGAGTATAGAAAGCGCACCTAAGCACCGTGCACGGTTCTATGGAGCTGCGCCACAGATAGCTAGCCCTTTTGCCTTAGTGCTTTCAAGTATCGTGATGTATGCAGTCGCTCAATTACCGACAGAGGATTTGATGAGTTGGGGGTGGAGAATTCCATTTTTGACGGGTTTTGTTCTTGTGTTGTTTGGGATCATTATTCGCATGCGAGTTCCTGAGCCTGAGGTGTTCCGTGAGGCCAAGAAATCTCAAGAAATTCGTAAAAATCCCATCGGTACGGTATTTCGTACTAAATCCTTGCAGTTGCTCGTTGGTGTGGGATTGCAGGCTAGTGTTTTAGTGCTGTTTTATTTGATTACTACTTATATGCTCTCAATGGCTAATCAGCGTTATGGAATTGAGCGTAGTGAAACGATCCTCATTTTACTAATTGCTGCGACAGTGGACTTGTTTGCGATTGTGATAGTAGGAATTTTGGCAGACAAAATAAGTCCCTGGAAAATTTTTATGACTGGTGCGATTGCGACACTGCTGTTTGCGATACCGTTGTTTATGCTTTTTTCTACCGGAAATATTGTTTTAATGGCGCTTGCATTCATCATCGCTTTAGTGTTGGGTCATGCTTCAGTATATGCAGTGGTGTCTAGTATGACATTTGAGCTGTTTCCTGTTGAGATACGCTACAGCGGGGTTGCATTAGTAGCAGCTATTTCAGCTATTGTTTTTTCCGCCACTACTCCTTTTATTGCCGCATTCTTAGTGCCGGCAGCAAGTAATGTACATTGGTGGCCTTTGCCTGCTTTGTTGATGGTGGCATCACTTATTTCGATTGTTTCGGGCTATGGTGCACTGAAAGTTCGCCAACAAAATTAAGCATAAATTGTTTTAAATAAAAGTAATTTGCTACATAAAAAATATATTTTTTGAGGTTTCGAATGAACATTAATACTGAAAATTCACCGGTTGTAGATGCGGTGCGAGATTTTGCGAGACGAGAGGTTATGCCTAAGGTACAGGCATTAGAAGAAAGCAATGACTTTCCACAGTTTGTGGTGGATGGTATGGCTGAGATAGGGCTGTTTGGAATGGTAATTCCAGAAAAGTATGGGGGCTTAAATTTACCACTGGCAGAGTATGTGTCTGTGATGGAAGAGTTAGGTGCTGCATGGTCTGCTATGCCCAGTTTTGTCAATAGTCACAGTACTGTCTCTAAATTGATCGCTACTTATGGTACAGATGCACAAAAAGAGTATTATTTGCCGCTGTTGGCATCAGGAGCCAAGCGCGGAGCCATTTGTTTGACAGAACCATCAGTGGGGTCAGATTTAAAACAAGTACGTACTAGTGCTACGCACCAGGATGGACAGAATATTGTCTTGAACGGACAAAAAATCTTTATTACGAATGGCTTGCGCGCGGGCATTCATGCGGTTCTGGCAAGGGATAAGGGAATAGGTAGCGAAGATAGTTTAAGTTTATATATTGTAGAATCAGGATCTGAAGGGTTTGAGGTGACTCGACTGGCTGAAAAAATGGGTTTTAAGCATGTCGATACAGCAGAGCTTAACTTTGATGAGGTGCGCTTAACGTCAGATAACTTATTGGGAGGACAGACAGGAAATGGCCTTCAACAGGTGCTTTCTATGCTGGAAGCAGGGCGTTTGGCAATGGCTGGAACAGCAGTGGGAATGGCACGTAATGCTGTTTCCTTAGCCTTAGAGTATTCCAAGACCAGAGAAACCTTTGGTAAGCCGATCTCATCGCATCAGGCTATTCAAATTCATTTGGCGAATATGGCAACGGGTTTGGTCGCTGCAAGAGCCTTGATACGGGAAGCATTAGAACACAAAGAAAAATGGGGGCGCGCTGATATGCTGGCCTCCATGGCTAAATTATTTGCAACTGAAACCACGCTGCGCATTACGGAAGATGCTATGCGCGTACTAGGGGGGTATGGTTACGTGTCAGAGTTTCCTATTGAACGACTCTATCGTGAAGCACCAATTTACGTTTTAACTGAAGGTTCCAATGAAATCCAGCGTATTATTATTGCTAGAGAAATGCTCAAGGATGAAGGGATTGATCGTTTGAATCTTCAATGATCGGGAGAATGATATGAAGAAGTATAACGATGTGGTAACTCCTATCCTAGATCAAGCGGCGGCACGACCTCAGCATGTCGCATGGGTGTTTAATGATCGTACGATTAGCTATCAGGAGTTTGTGCAGGAAGCTAGGCTAGCTGCCTATAAGTTACAAGAGTTAGGAGTTAAAAAGGGAGAACGTGTTGCACTGATTGCAGGAAATCAACCTGAAATCATGAATATCTATATGGGCTTGGCTCTATTAGGCGCAGCAGTAGTGCCGATTAATCATGAGTATGGCGAAAAGGAAATTCGCTATATTGTGGAGCATAGCCAAGCTAGTGCGCTGATTTATGAGAATGTTTTACGCTCACATGTGGAGTCCGCAGTAGCAGCTAATCCTACTCCTCCAGCTATGTTAAGTATGGAGACGCTTATCGAGTCGTGGCAAGGGGGAGCTTATTATGAGGGTGAGCAGCAAGGGAGTGAAGAGGATTTGGTATTGATCTGTTATACCTCCGGGACAACATCCACGCCCAAGGGGGTTGCAGCTACTCATAACAATGAACTTGCCTCCGCTTTTGCATACCGAGATATGTGGAAGATTACGCCTAATGATCGTTTGTTGGTTACGCTACCTTTAACTTTTGCTTATGGATTTCATGCCGCTGCCTTTGTGGCCTTGGTGTCTGGTGCCACTATTTTATTAAGTGAGAAATTCCATCCTAGAACAGCTTTGGATGCCATTGAACGACAGAAGCCGACGGTATTTTTAGGCGTACCGACTATGTATGCAATGATGGCTGATGTTGCTGCAAAGGATGTTAGAAAGTTTGATACCAGCTCGCTCAGAATGGCGGCCGCTTCAGGTGCCGCGCTTAATGAACAGACGATTAGTGATTGTAGAACTAGGTTAGGAATGATTGTTAAACCTTATTATGCAATGACAGAAGTAAGACCGATTTTTTGCTTTGATATCGACGATGTGGATAATAAGTATCCCGGCTCAGTTGGGAAGTTAATTCTACCTACCGAAGTTCGCATCGTAGGAGATGATGGGGAAGACGTATCGGTTGGGCAGGCTGGAGAGCTGTGGGTAAAAGGTCCGAGCTATTCAGGGGCTTATTATAGGGATCCTGTTCGTACTAGTGAGGCGATGGAAGGTGGCTGGTTTAAAACCGGCGATATTTTTTATGAAAAAGATGGTTATTACTATATTGTCGGACGCATAAAAGATCAAATTATTTCCGGCGGTGCCAAAATTGCGCCGATAGAGGTCGAAGAGGCAATATTGTCAATGCCTGGAATTGCTGCTGTTGCAGTAGTAGGCGTCCCCGATCCGATTTATGGTCAAATTGTAAAAGCGGTGATTGTCCCTGAGGATGCAGAACCCGATGTGGCAAACATCAAGTCACATTGTAAGGATTTGATCGCAGATTATAAGATGCCTCGTATTTGGGAGTTTGTAGATGACCTGCCTAGGTCTGCAGCCGGAAAAGTTCTTAAATCCGCTTTAGTGTGATAGAGTTCGCTATTAAAGGGCTGTTTGATTATATTGATTACGGCCTTTTAATGCGCGCGGTACGATATTACAGTCAAGTACCTTGGCTCGTGCTAGATATAGAGCGTTGGCTAAAAGCGCCAATGGTGTATCCTGATGGCTAAGTCAATCCAGACAAAACAAGCATTGTTTACTGTAAAGATGTTAATCAGAAACAAATAAATGAAAGTATAAAACTTACCTTTTAGGCTATAGCTTCGGGCTTCATAAAGTAGTTGACGTTCTATAGTTAGTCACCAACAGGGTCAAAAAATAGCTCAAGTTATTTGCCAGTTACGTGATCAAAAGGCCTGTGTATAAACTAGTCAGTGGTATGTTGGAGAAAGCTATCAGAAAACATTAGTGAGTCATGGCTTAACGCAAAGTATGTCGAAAAAGTGAAATAGCTTGGATAATACGTTGATTAGGAGATTATTCGATGCTCTTAAATGTGTATTGTTCTATCGTGAAAAATTCACTAGCATTGAACAACTGGAGAAACGGATTCATGAATACATTTACTACTATCATCATGAAAGAGTAGGTATAAATCTAAAGGGACTGAGTTTTGTGTAATGCATAAATCAGTCAACCTTATAAAAACAAACCATCCAACTTTATGGTGTCAGTTCACACTGTTAAAAATGAGGGTTACCCAGTGTGTGAACAGAATCTGTAAAATATTTGTGCAAAACCCCTTACAGATCTGCTATTAGAAACAATTAAGGTAAACTGAATTAATCTTTGCGATTAAGGAAATATTGGAGCGAGAAGATCGATAGTTCTATCAGCCTGATTTATCAACATACTCAGAAGACAGAAAGAACAGTCCAACAGTTGGGTGAGAGTCCCATTGACAACAAGCAAGCTAACATCAACAACGAGCAACAAACTAAGGAGGTAACTATGAAGAAAACCAACTTCAAATTTAAATTCTCGGCAAAGTGGGCTGTTGTACTGACGATCTCCGTTGCAGCTGGAGTTGCACACGACATGTGTGCTCGCTCCAATATTTCTTTACACTTATAAAAATCAATTGTCATGCTAAAGCAGCTTAATATAAAAAACTTAACGCTTTTCCCTAATGAACATAAGCTGTCATTCGCTGCTGGGTTAAATGTGTTTGTTGGAGAAAATGGCACTGGCAAAACGCATTTGATGAAAATGGCTTATTCTTTAATTGCAGCTAGTCAAGAAGCCAGCCGCAAGCAAGAGCATAATGCGCCAACAAAAGCGTATTTACAAAAAGCTTATGCAGATAAATTACTAGGTGTGTTTAAGCCTGATGCCTTGGGCCGTTTAGTCAGCCGTAAGCAAGGGCGTGCGCGCTGTGAAGTGTCTTTGGAATTTGATAATACTGACCTCAACACTAGGATTAGTTTTGCTACCAATGCCACAAGTGATGTGAAAGTTGAAGTTCTGCCAATGCATTGGGATGAACAGCCTGCGTTATTTATACCAACCCGTGAATTAATGACAATTTATCCGGGTTTTGTCGCTCTTTATGATATGCATCATGTGCCTTTTGAAGAAACATGGCGAGATACTTGCCTGCATCTTGCTGTACCCCAACTTAAAGGTCGTCGTAGTGCGGCTATTGCGGACTTGCTAGGACCATTAGAAAAGGCTATGGGTGGACGTGTGTTTCTTGATAAAAGTGGGCAGTTTTATTTAACCATACAAGGTACGGGAAGTATGGAAATGCAGCTCGTCTCTGAAGGCTTACGTAAGCTAGCTATGCTCGCTCAGCTAATTGGCAATGGTGTTTTGCAAGAAAATGGCTATGTTTTTTGGGATGAACCAGAATCAAATCTAAACCCAAAGCTCATCAAACTTATTGCCGAAGTTATTTATTCCTTAGCTACAAATGGTATACAGGTTTTTATCGCTACGCATTCATTATTTTTATTGCGAGAGCTAGAGATTATTTCTATTAATTCTATTAATAATAAGGATAAAAAATTTACCCAACGTTACTTTGCAATGAAGCCAGAAGGTAACGGAATACTTATAGAACAAGGCGATGAACTAACCGACTTGCACACACTAACTTTATTAGACGAGGCATTGCAGCAATCTGATCGTTATATGGATATACAATGACAATTCGAGAGGGACATTTAGAATTTGATTTTTCAGATAATAATGGTTCACTTGTAAGCAAGTATGATGATTGGAGTTTTTATCGTAATCAGTTTATCCATGTAACTAGTGGTATAAAGGCCGTTGATTTTGTCTATATTGATAAGACTCATGACATCACTTGGTTTATTGAGGTTAAAGATTATCGTCATCCAGATACCAAATCTATAAAAGCAACTGAGTTAGCAGATGTGGTCGCGCAGAAAGTACGTGATAGTTTAGCTGGACTAGCAGCTGCTCGCTATAACGCAAACGATCCTGAAGAGCGTGACTTTTCAAAAGCAGCGTTACGAACAAAGGGTATCAAGGTTGTGTTGCATATGGAACATTCTCCCCACTTTATTGATCCGGCTGATATTCTTACAAAATTAAAACAGCAAATCAAAGCCATTGATGCGCATCCAATGATTGTCAATCAAAGAAACTTAAAACAAAATATGTGCTGGACAGTTAGGTGATTTTTTAATGCGTCTCTAGTGAACATTCTATAAGGAATGAAGTTCTCTCAGAGTGATTAAACTTTATTTAGGTGTAGTGATAGCTCATACGTAAGCGTCCGATGATCACCGATTGACGAATGAATTAACGGGGTATCGATTGTTTCGGTACCCCGTTAAGTTTTTGGTGTTATTGCTCTGCGGTTGCTGCGTGCCAACGGTGCGGTAAGAGTTCGTC
>JAAZFX010000041.1 GCA_012511555.1 Alcaligenaceae bacterium
CTAGTATGGAAAAAACTCAGCAGCAAAGCCCCGAAAATCAAGATTCAACTAATAGTGTTTTTATTAAAAACCATAGAAACTCATTAGGCGATTGGCGTTTTTATAAAAATGCTTTGATCTTTGCTATTTCTAGACTTATTAATGAGGGCTTAACCAGCAAGGCCGCTAGCCTTTCCTACACCTCCATTACTTCTGCAGTGCCTTTATTAGCCGTAGTTCTATCATTATTTACGGCTTTTCCTATTTTTAATGATTTTAAATTCTATCTGGATAAATTTTTAACTGATAGCCTCTTTCCAGAAAGTATTTCAGAACAAGTAATTGCTTATTTAAATGTATTTGCTGATGCTGCTTCAGGTTTAACCGCGGTAGGTACGATATTTTTAGTTATCACCTCAATTATGTTGATGATGACAATTGAAGACGCATTGAACCAAATATTCCAAATCAAAAAACCACGTTCTCTGCTTCAGCGTATTTTAATTTATTGGGCTATTTTATCGATTGGGCCTTTTGCTTTAGCTCTTAGTCTTTGGGGCAGCGCCATGATTTTACAAGAAACCATCAGTTCCGGATTTTCTTTTATGAGAGGCTTTTTAAGCTTTGTCGTACCGGTGATTTTCTCTGGCCTTTTAATGAGTTTACTTTATTTTGTTGTACCTAATCGTCGGATTCGATTTAGGGATGCGATGGTTGGAGGATTTTTTACCGCGATTATCTTTGAGATTATGCGCATGGGTTTTACTCTTTACCTGAGTTATTTTCCTACTTATACGTTAATTTACGGTGCTTTTGCAATTCTACCGATTTTCTTGATTTGGGTTTATATCTCCTGGTTGCTGGTGTTGCTAGGCGCCTATATTGTTTCTCTCATGCCACAAATCCGTCGCGGTGTGATTGCCCATGACAAGCTCTCGGGAACCCGCTTGTTATTGGCCACACAAATATTAAGAGCCTTATATGAACAGAGAAAGCTGCAAAAACCGGGCCTGACAGAATCTAAACTCATCACTTTAATTCCCAGTAACTATAACAATCTCAACAGTGTCCTGGAAGCCCTCAGCGAGTTAGGTTATGTCATCCGGGGTGCTGATGGCAGGAATCAAGTATGGGCTTTGATTTGTGATGATAGTCACTCATTTAGACCACTGGTAGATCACTTCTTGTTTGATAAGCGCATGGATTTTGTGCTGAGTGATGAAAAGATCCTTGAGGCATTAGAGCGCACTCTTGATAATGATGATGTACCTATCAGCGCTATTTATTGAAATAGCGCTGATAGGTTTTTAATCAGTCATTGCCCTTGTACATGTAGTGGCGAGACCAAGGTATTTCTTGCGAAGAACGACCGGCTTTTCGACATACAATCTGATAGATTGAGGCATCGTCATGCTCAAAAGTATAAGCGCATCCTGCCAAATACACTCGCCATATGCGAAACTTCTCTTCACCAACCAGTTGAAGTATCTCGGCTGCACGTTGTTCAAAGTTCTGCGTCCAGATATCCAGGGTTCGAGCGTAATGACGGCGTAAACTCTCAATATCAATAGCCTCTAATCCACCGCGCTGTGCTGCTTCCAAGGCCAGACTAATATGCGGAAGTTCGCCATTAGGAAAGACATAACGGTCAATAAACTCACGACCGCCAAGTAAATCCTCCTCCTCGATGATCGTTGAGGTTATACCATGGTTCATCGCAATCCCATCATCAGTCAGTAATTCACGGATACGTGAGAAATAGTTTGGCAGATTTGCCTTGCCCACATGCTCAAACATCCCTACACTACTGATCCGGTCAAACTGACCTTCGACGTCACGAAAATCTTGCAGGCGGATTTCAATTCTGTCGCTCAAGCCGGCAGCTTTTACTCGTTCCGTTGCAAGGTCATACTGATTTTGAGATAGGGTCACGCCAACACATTGCGCCCCAAACTTCTCGGCAGCGCGAAGTACTAGAGCACCCCAGCCACAACCAATATCAAGTAGACGATGGCCTGCTTGCAATTGAATTTTAGTCAGAATATGATCAATTTTTTTGATCTGTGCGCTAGCAAGATCCTCATCGCCATATTCGAAGTATGCGCAAGAATAGACCATATTCTCATCAAGCCAGAGCCGATAAAAATCGTTAGAAACATCGTAGTGATACTGAATCGATTTACGATCACTGGACTTGGTGTGGTTGAAATAGTTGGCAACTCGTGCCAGCTTACCGGAATGTTTTGCACCGCTGCGCGCTAATGCATAACTAATTTTGATGATATCAGCGATGGTTCCCTCAACATCGATCTTGCCCTTAATATAGGCCTCTGCCAGATTTGCCAGCGTAGGATTTAGCAATAAAGGTGCCACTGATGAGCTATTAACTTTGATCGTGACCAGAGGGTCTGAAAACTCACCAAAGTTCATCTCCTGTCCACCCCATAGAACAAGACGAGCAGGTATGTTGAATTGATCTCGAACTACACTCGCCCATTGTGTCAGTTTTTTCTCAAACATCATAACTCCTTTCTTCTGAACTCATGAAAGTATTGAGAATCATTATAAGTCATCGTTTTAAAAAATTCTCTATGCTTTTTAGCTAAGGTATCAGTGGCTCTCAATTTTTAGTTAAGGTGAAAAATTCCTCAAAAAAAAGCTCAAATACTATGTATTTGAGCTTTTTATCCAGAAACGCTATCTTAAAACAGCTTTTCAAAGTATTGATCGATATCTTCGCTGACTTCTTGTTGGCGTTCTCGACTGCTACCAATCACCTCAACATCTACCCTTGCTTCAGGAGCCGGTCGGCAGCAGCAAGGTAAAACCTCGCCTGGATTAACATAGGCCAAGGGTTCAGACATATACTCAACCTGACCATCCAGCAAGGTAGTACGACATGAACCACAATAGCCTGCGCGGCATTGGTACTCAACGGCATAACCTTGACGCTCTAGGCCTTCGAGCATGGTTTCATCGTTTAATAACTCAAAGCTGCCGTCCCAGGTAAAGACTCGACTCATAGTTCAAACCCAGATAAATCATCCGGATTAATCTCAGCGTCAATCTGACCAATGAGATAAGAACTGATTTCAACTTCCTGCGGAGCCACTTGAACGTTATCTGAAGACAACCACGCATTAATCCATGGAATCGGGTTTTGATTTGCACCTTCAAAGGCGGGTTTTAGACCAACCGCAGCCATACGAGAGTTAGTAATGTACTCAACGTATTTGCATAAGATATCGCGGTTTAGGCCAATCATTGAACCGTCTTTAAATAAATAGCCGGCCCACTCTTTTTCTTGCTCAGCAGAGTCCTTGAACATGTCATAACATTCTTGCTCAAGCTCTTTGGCAATTTCAACCATCTCGGGATCGTCTTGACCATTGCGCATAATATTCAACATATGCTGAGTACTTACAAGGTGAAGCGCCTCATCACGAGCAATTAACTTGATGATTTTGGCATTACCCTCCATCAGCTTTCTTTCGGCAAAGGCAAAGGAGCAAGCAAAACTGACGTAGAAACGAATGGCTTCAAGAATATTGACTGACATTAAGCACAAGTAAAGCTTCTTCTTAAGCTCTCTCAAGCTTACTACCTCGGTCTTGCCATTCAGAGTATGAGTACCCTCACGAAATAACTGATAAAGAGCAACCGAACGAATCAGATCATCATAATACTTAGAGATATCGCGTGCACGCTCTAGAATGTACTCGTTGGTCACAATGTCATCAAAAACGATTGAAGGATCATTGACAATATTACGAATAATATGAGTATACGAACGAGAGTGAATGGTTTCAGAAAAAGACCAAGTCTCAATCCATGTTTCTAATTCAGGAAGTGAAACAATAGGCAAAAATGCTACGTTAGGGCTACGACCCTGAATAGAATCAAGTAAGGTCTGGTACTTAAGATTTGAGATGAAAATATGCTTTTCATGCTCCGGCAAGTTAGCGTAGTCTATGCGATCTTGTGACACATCAACCTCTTCCGGACGCCAGAAGAAGGATAGCTGCTTTTCAATCAGCTTTTCAAACACCTCAAACTTTTGTTGGTCATAACGTGCCACGTTGACACTTTGACCAAAGAACATTGGCTCTTTGAGGGCATCATTTGGGGTTTCATTAAAAGTACTATATAACATAAAAGCTCTTATATAAAACTGGTGTGAAGCGCTTAAATCCTTAATCAATTCAAGCGCAAAAAATTAAATCTTGCACGCACCGCTTTCGCAATCATCAGCGACATTGCTCAAGTTAACCAAGTCACCTTGATCGTCTTGGGCTCCATCACGGGTATTGTGATAGTAAAGTGTTTTCAGGCCGTATTTATAAGCATTTAGCAAGTCTTTAAGTAACTCGCTCATCGGCACCTTACCACCCGGGAAGCGTGAAGGATCGTAGTTGGTATTGGCAGAAATAGCTTGATCTACAAACTTTTGCATAATACCAACGAGGCGTAAATAACCATCATTTGATGGCATATTCCAAAGTGTTTCGTACTGCCCTTTTAAGCGCTGATACTCAGGCACAACCTGACGTAAAGTACCGTCTTTAGAGGCTTTAATCGTAATCAAACCGCGCGGTGGCTCAATGCCGTTAGTCGCATTAGAGATTTGGCTTGAGGTTTCAGAAGGCATCAACGCAGTTAAGGTCGAGTTACGTAAACCATGCGTTTTAATATCACTACGTAGAGTTTCCCAATCTAGAAGCAATGGCTCTTGGCAGAAAGTATCGACGTCTTTTTTGTAAGTATCGATAGGTAAAATACCCTGAGAGTAAGTGGTCTCATCAAATGCTAAGCAAGGACCAAACTCTTTAGATAAATTCATTGAGGCTTTTAATAAGTAGTATTGGATCGCCTCAAAGGTACGGTGAGTTAGACCATTACCGCTACCATCAGAGTAACGGGCCCCATTTTTCGCCAAATAATAGGCATAATTAATGACACCAACACCTAAAGTGCGACGATTCATCGTAGCAATTTCAGCTGCTTTGATCGGATAATCCTGATACTCTAATAAGGCATCCAGTGCACGGACAATTAAATCAGACAGGTGCTCCAATTCATCTAGAGATTCAAGTGCGCCCAGATTAAATGCTGACAGCGTACATAAAGCAATCTCGCCATTTTCGTCGTTAATATCGTTTAACGGCGTGGTCGGTAAGGCAATTTCAAGACATAGGTTAGACTGGCGTACCGGAGCCACTGTTGGGTCAAATGGACTGTGCGTATTGCAATGGTCAACGTTTTGGATATAGATACGACCGGTACCGGCACGCTCTTGCATCATTAGAGAGAAGAGATCGGCAGCCTTTATACTACGCTTGCGGATAGATTCATCAGCCTCATACTGAACATAAAGACGCTCGAATTCATCTTGATCAGCAAAGAAAGCATCATATAAACCTGGCACATCAGACGGCGAGAATAACGTAATATTCTGACCCTTAATCAAGCGCTGGTATAACAAGCGATTAATCTGTACACCATAGTCCATATGACGCACACGGTTTTCCTCAACACCACGGTTATTTTTGAGAACTAATAAAGACTCAACTTCCAGGTGCCACATTGGATAGAACAAGGTTGCCGCACCGCCGCGTACACCGCCCTGCGAGCAACATTTAACCGCTGTTTGAAAGTGCTTATAAAAAGGGATACAACCAGTATGCTGTGCCTCACCACCGCGAATCGCACTACCAACTGCACGAATGCGTCCGGCATTGATACCGATACCAGCACGCTGAGAAACATAGCGAACGATAGCCGCACTAGTCGCATTGATAGAATCCAGGCTATCATCACACTCAATTAAAACGCACGAACTGAACTGACGAGTCGGCGTACGTACACCCGCCATAATCGGTGTTGGTAAAGAAATCTTAAAGGTAGAGGTCGCATCATAGAAGTCTTTTATATACTGCAGACGAGTCTCTTTAGGATATTTAGAGAATAAGCACGCAGCCACTAAAAGATAGAGGAACTGCGGACTTTCAAAAATCTCACCGGTCACCCGGTTTTGAATAAGGTACTTACCCTCTAGCTGATTAACTGCAGCATAAGCAAAAGTTAAATCACGGCCATGCTCCAGGAAAGAATCCATCTGATTGAACTCTTCCTCAGAGTAATCCTCAATCAAATGACGATCGTATTTATTAGCTTCGACCATCTTTTTGACATGATCGTAAAGCTTTGGCGGCTCAAATTCGCCATAAGCCTTTTTACGCAAATGGAAAATAGCTAAACGCGCTGCCATAAACTGATAATCAGGTGTTTGCTCTGAAATTAAATCAGCGGCGGCTTTAATAATTGTTTCATGGATATGCTCAGTCTTAATACCGTCATAAAATTGAATCTGTGAACGTAGCTCAACCTGAGAAACTGAGACATGATCCAAGCCCTCTGCAGCCCAATCTAAAACTCGGTGGATTTTGTCTAGATCAAGCGGTTCTTGACGACCATCTCGCTTCGTCACCAACAGAGATTTATTCATGAATACCCCTTTGAAAATGGGCTTTTTGGGCTTGTTTCGCCTCTAGGCCAAGCAAAACCAAAAAGTCTATATGTAGTTAAAAATAATGATTCGCAATCAATATGTAGTATTAAAAGACATATTGGCGAGAAAATCAAGTGATTAAAGAGTTATTAAAAAGATGTTTTTTAATTATTGACAATCAGAAAAAAATAAGCGCTAACAATACCGCTATTGTGTATTGCTTGGCAGCGCTGACTTTTGCGTATGTTGAAATAGCTCATAAGATTTAAGCAGCAATTCAGGATTACCTTTATTTAATTCATGAGCATCGGACAAAGATTGGCGCCACAGTCTTGCACCCTTTTGACCATTGAAAAGGCCTAGGAGAGGTTTCAAAACAAACCTTAACGGTACTTCTTTTTGTCTTTGTAGAACAGCATAGTCGTAAATAGTCTGAATTATCTCATCAACATCTAAATGCTCTACTTGTGGCCACAGCTGCTGACTCACTTCTCTAATCCTATAGGGTTCATGCCAAGCCGCACGACCGACCATAATACCCTCAAAGCGTTGAGCTTGTTCATACATCTGCGCCACCTCACTTAAGCCACCATTCAAAATAAAGCGCGCATCAGGGAAGTCTTCTTTGAGCTGGGCAACCCACTCATAGCGTAGCGGCGGTATTTCACGATTATCTTTAGGTGACAAACCCTTTAAAACCGCATTACGCGCATGTGCAATAAAAACCTTGGTGGAGGATTTTTCTATAAGAGTACCGACAAAGTCACGTACAAAACCATAATCATCACTGTAATCCAGTCCTAAACGATGCTTAACCGTCACCGGTACGCTCACCGCATCCTGCATAGCTTTTAGGCAGTCAGCCACTAAATCGACCTCAGCCATCAAGCAAGCACCAAAAGCGCCCTTTTGTACACGCTCGGAGGGACAACCACAGTTTAAATTAATCTCATCGTAGTCCCATTGCTCACCTAATTTAGCACAATGAGCCAAGTCCGCAGGCTCACTCCCCCCAAGCTGCAAAGCAACGGGATGCTCTTCTGCATTGAATTGCAGATGACGCATAACATCACCGTGTATCAAAGCTCCCGTCGTAACCATTTCCGTATAGAGCAAGGCTTTGGGTGCTAATAAACGGTAAAAATAACGGGCGTGCCTATCCGTCACATCCAGCATAGGTGCAATGGATAAACGCCAGGGTTGATCTGGAGACTCGTAGATTGAGGTCATAAAAATAAGAAATTAATTACGAATAAAAGGGTTCATTTTGACTTCGCTGGTCTTATCAATGGATTTTTTAATCTCACTATAGCGTCGAAGTACGTCTGATTTATAAACTACCCCTAAAAGATGTGGGGGATCAGCAAAGTCCAGAACCGGCAGACGCTCACCATTATAAGTGACGAATTCATCTTGTACCTCATCTAAAGTCATTCCTAAACGTAAAGGCTCCAAATAGGTACGAGAGATCAGTTGCACAGGTATAGGCTCATCAAGCTTAACAGCCCCTAATAAGCTGCGGGTAATATCTCGATGGGCCAAGACACCTAAGAACTCATTGTCTTCATTAACGACATAGAGATAGCGCACACTCAGCTCAGTAAATAAATCAATTGCCTCGCCGACTAGCTTGTCACTACGAATAATATTTTCCGGGTTCTTATTAATTAGTTGTTCAATGCGCACATTACTTAAGCGATGACGTAGACGAATATCTTCTTCACGATCGGTAGTGACGTTAAACATAACCAAGCCATTAATTTGACGGGCCAAGAAACTGGCAATCACACACGCAAAGACCACCGGCACGACAATGGATTGGTTGTGAGACATTTCAACCATCATGATAATAGCCATTAACGGTGCACTGGAAGCTGCAGATAAAAAAGCACCCATCCCTAAAATAACAAAGACTGGACTATAAGGCACCAAATCGGGAAAGACTATGACTGCGGTTTTAAGTATTAATAAAGCCACTGCCGCACCAATAAACATAATGGGCGTAATTACCCCACCTACAGCACCGGAACCTACAGAAACTAAGGTAGCGGCAACTTTAAGCAGTAAAAATATAATCAAGAACTGCCAAGTCCACTCTGCTCCATGAATAAAGGTCGTGACGATAGAGTCACCATTACCGGCCAAGCGAGGATCATAAAGTAAAAACATACCGACAACCAATCCGGCACAAGCCATCCGAATCGCCAAAGGCAGCGGAATCAGTTTAATACCCTTTTTACACCAATCAAGCGCCCTTAAAAAAAGTGGTGACAATATGCCGGCAAAAACACCAATTATAATTGCGCAGATAATCAGTTCAGCAGTCAACGATATTTCTATACTTACTTCATACAATAAAAAATGGCTATTGAACAAGCGTGTGGTCAAGTGAGCAGACATCGCTGCGATCAGCAAGGGACCGACAATGACCATCGACATGCTGCCAACGACAATTTCGGCAACAAATAAAGCTCCGGCGATAGGCGTATGATAAGCCGCTGACACGGCACCAGCAGCGCCACATGCGACAACCAGGCGAAGTTGCTTGGCATCCATAAAGAAAAAGCGACCGATAGCCGAGGAAAGCATCGACCCCATATGGATCATCGGCCCCTCACGACCAATTGAAAAGCCCGAGGTAATGACTGTCAACGATGAAAGTATACGTAATACACCCTGCTTGATCGATAAACGACCATCACCAAGCGCTACCGCCTCCATATAATCGGAGTTAGTATCTGTCTTGATACTGGCCGACCAAGATAGCAATAAACCACCCACCAATCCTGCCAAGCAGGGATATAGAATCGTTTGCCAAGTACTGTATTTGGCAACCACGCTATCGATGGTGCCTGTTTGACCTATCATCAACCGTTGCAGTAAATGCACCCCTTGAAAAAAAATCAAGGTTGCCAAAGCACCTACAATCCCCATCAACACAGCCCACAGCAACACAACCGCTTGACTATGAAAAACAGGTCGGCGGGTGAGGCGTTTGCGATAATAATTGAGACGGCGCTTAATCGGCATGATGATAATTATTTTAAATTCTTAATATTTAAATTTTAAACCCCAACCGCTTGGTTTATTAGGAATTCGATGCCGAGACTGGTAAAATCAGCATTCGAGTTTATATTTTACTCATCATCATACACTTTATAAGATTTAATTCATTCTATGGCTGTTTTTACTCCCGTATCTCCTGAAGAAGCTCAGGTAATTTTGCAAGACTACGATCTAGGCGAGTTTGTTTCCATGCAGGGTATTACTGCAGGCATTGAAAATACTAATTATTTTTTAACGACGACTGATGGTGAGTATGTTCTCACCATCTTTGAAGTTTTAACCACTGAGCAGATCCCCTTCTATCTGGATTTGATGTATGGTCTGGGTATAAAAAAACAGGCAGTGCCAATGCCTCAAAAGCGTAATGACGGCACTATTTGGGGCGTTTTTGATGGCAAGCCAATTTCCATCGTTTTACGTCTCAATGGTGGCTGGGAAGCACATCCTAGTGCCAAGCATTGTGAAATCGTGGCGCGTGCCCAAGCTCGTCAGCATATCGCAGCTTATGACTTACCTCTTACTCAGCCAAACTTACGCGGGCTTGGCTGGTGGCAGGAAACTTACCCGCATATCAAGCCTTTTTTAAATGATGAGTTACAGGCCCTCTACGAGCAATCTTTAGAGGAACAGATCAAGGTGCAAAATGACTATGCTTGGCGCTTGATGCCAGGAGGCCCATGCCATTGCGATTTATTTCGCGATAACGTCCTATTTGATGGCACCTATGAGGATCCGAGCTTGGGTGGTATTATTGACTTTTATTTTGCCGGTGTCGATCGTTGGCTATTCGATGTGGCAGTTGCTGTTAATGATTGGTGCATCGATCGTGATAGTGGTGAGTTAGTACCTGAATTAGTTGAAGCATGGCTTAATAGCTACCACAAAGGGCGCCCTTTTACAGACGCCGAGCGCGAGCTTTGGCCAGTCGCGTTGAGAGCTGCAGCCTTAAGATTCTGGACCTCCAGACTGTATGACTTTTATTTACCGCGCCCGGCCCAAAGCCTGAAGCCGCACGACCCGACGCATTTTGAGCGTATTCTGAAGTCGCGCACCTACGGTGACATACCACCATTACCTCAACGCTAAGGACTAAGGACTATTAATGCAAGCTGTTAAACTTCCCGCTAGCGCTGGACTTGATTGGTTAAAAAAAGGCTTTGCTACGTTTAAAAAGCGCCCTACTTTATTTATCGCACTCGCCTTTATCTGGAATTTTAATACGATATTAAGTATTCAATTGCTCGGTATTATTGGCTTATTCAGTGTAGCCTTAGTGCAACCGGTCTATGTGGCGTTTATTTTACTGTGCGCTCATTTTATATTTGAAAATAAAAAACTCAACTGGAATGAGCTTTTTGAGCCATTTAAAGATATCCATATACTTAAGTCTTTACTCATTGCGGGCTTTATCTATGGTGTAGTTTTTTTTATTCTCGACATATTTTTAACACCTGCATTAATTAGAGAAAGCGAAGTAGCAAATCTTGTTGCCTCAACTAACGATGGTGAAATCACAGCCGACACCTACAATGCCTTAATGGCTTCTATTAACCCTTTAGCCATTCTGATGACGGTGGTAAATAGTATCATCTTGAGTCTAGTGTATTGGTTTGTACCGGCCTTAATCATGTGGAATAAGGTAGCCACGCTAAAATCCATCGTCTTCTCTTGTGTTGGTGTCCTCCGTAATATAGGTGCCTTTATCACCTTGGGTTTTAGCGTTTGCATTATCGGTTTTATCATCTGGATCCTGATGCTCTTTGTGATGTCAGCCGGCGTCACTGGTGTATTTTTTGCTTTTATCCTGCAACTAATTTTTATATCATTACTGATGACGGTTTACTGTGCCATGTACATAAGCTACAGGCAGATTTACCAAAACGCTTAGTTCAAACAACTAGCATCATAAATTTAATGTCGCAGCTATAGTTAGTGACACTTACATCTTTTAAGGAGATTAATATGAACAAAAAAGCTTTAGTAGCTGCAGCATTTTGCTTGAGCTTAACGGCCTGCGAGACTATGGATATTGCCGGCATGGTCGGCGCAGCCTCTACACTAGCCAGTGCTGCAAGCATTAGCGACAGTGAGATCAATGCGCTAGGCGTTCGAACACAACAGCAACTTGATGCTGAAAACAAAGTTGCTCCTGCGAGCAATGCCTATGCCAAACGTTTAAATAACATTACTCGTAACTTAACAACTTACGAGGGACATCAGCTTAATTACCAAGTCTATTTGACCAATGATGTCAACGCTTTCGCCCTGCCTAATGGCGGGATTCGTGTTTATAGCGGCTTAATGGACAAAATGACAGATGATGAGATTTTATACGTCGTTGGTCACGAAATCGGTCACGTTGTTGAAGGGCATTCCAAGCAACAAGCTCGTACCGAGTTGCTCAGTTCTGCTGCTGTACAAGCAGTCTCATCTTCAGGCACCATAGTCGGCTCGCTTTCTAGCGGTGTGATTGGTCAATTAGGCCATCAATTAGTTAATGCACAATACTCTCAAGCGCACGAATATGAAGCGGATGCCTATGGTGTCAAGATATTACAAGAGCAAGGCAAGAGCAAAGACGCAGCAGTTACTGCCCTGCGTAAGCTAGCCGAGCTTGGTGGTGATAATTCGAGCATGTTTGCCTCTCACCCTAATCCTTCTGCTCGTGCAGATCGTATTAGCAAATCGAAATAAGAAACTATCGGAAGCACTAAGCGTTTAATATAACGCTCAAACTATCTGCTACATCAACTTCGGGTATCAATTCATTGATACCCGTTTTTGTTGGGTAATGAATATGCGATAGGTATAGACCATCAGCCATAAAGGTGGGCGCTGCGTATTTACGATCACGCAGTTCTAGCAACTCCGCCATATACTCTGGCTTGTATTTGCCCTTGCCGACATACACTAGGCAGCCCACAATATTGCGCACCATATGGTGTAAAAAGGCATTACCCTTAATTGAAAAGACAAATAAATTGCCCTGTTTTTGAATAGTGAGATGATGTATTGTGCGAATGGGAGAATGTGCCTGACACTCAGATGATCGGAAGCTCGTAAAGTCATGCGTACCGACTAAATAATTAGCCGCTTCCTGCATTTTTTGATGGTCTAAAGGCAAGTGAAACCAGCCGACAAGCCCTTGTAAAATGGCAGAATGCACTGGGTGATTGCGCAAGACATAGAGATAAGTACGTTCCTCGGCATCAAAACGCGCATGAAAATCCGCAGCGACTTCTTTGGCCCATTTGATACGAATATCCGGTGGTAAAAAGCTGTTTACCCCCCTCACCCATGAATTATCACTGCGTGTCGCATCGGTATCGAGATGCACGATTTGATTAACTGCGTGCACACCAGTATCAGTGCGACCGGCACAAACCACTTGGGTGGGAACGGTAATAAATTGGCTAAGTGCCTTTTCAACCTGAGCTTGTACAGTAGGTCTATCTGTTTGAACTTGCCAACCGAAATAATTTTGACCCTGATATGAAATACCTAAGGCAATGCGATGCTTGGCCATTAGTCTTTATCCAAGTCTAAGCTAATTTCCTGGAGATTTTTTCTAAAGGCTTTGGCAGCAGGGCTTTGATCTCGTTGATTGAGATCGGCAGTGCCCTGCTCTGATTTGGGCCCCATCAATTTACTGGCAATCAATAGGATCACTGCCAGCAATACGACTAAAGCCACTAAGAAAATAGCAACATTATCGCTGACAACTTGCAGTAATCCCATCTTTTAATACCCTTTTAACTTGTTGAGCTTAAATTACATCTCACCTAGCGCAATACGCAACATACGGCGTAAAGGCTCGGCAGCACCCCATAACAACTGGTCGCCCACGGTAAAGGCACTAATGTAGTCAGGACCCATATTTAACTTGCGAACACGACCCACGGGGATATCAAGCGTACCAGTCACAGCAACGGGAGTCAACTCACGCATAGTCACATCGCGCTCATTAGGCACGAACTTGGCCCACTCGCTACTCTCGGCGATGATGTCATTGATCTCGTCAAGCGGTACATCTTTTTTGAGTTTAAAGGTCAATGCCTGACTATGACAGCGCATGGCACCAACGCGTACACACAAGCCATCAATAGGGACAATCTGATCGCCACTACGACCCAAGACCTTATTAGTCTCAGCTTGCGCCTTCCACTCCTCGCGCGATTGGCCATTATCTAATTGGCTATCAATCCAGGGAATTAAGCTGCCACCGAGTGGTACGCCAAAATTACTTTGTGGCAGCTCAGGATCACGCTGAATAGCAAGTACCTGACGATCAATTTCTAAAATAGCTGAGGCAGGATCATCCAGCAACGACTTCACTGAATTACCGATGATACCAAACTGAGTGAGTAACTCACGCATATGCTGGGCGCCACCACCAGAAGCAGCTTGGTAGGTCATGCTGCTCATCCACTCTACGAGATCGTGCTTGAATAAGCCGCCCACACCCATCAACATACAGCTAACGGTACAGTTACCACCGACGAAATCACGTACACCCTAGGCTAAAGACGCATCAATTAAGTCACGATTAATCGGGTCAAGCACAATCACCGCGTCATCTTTCATGCGTAAAGCGCTGGCAGCATCAATCCAGATACCGTCCCAACCCGCAGCACGCAGCTTTGGATAAACTTCATTGGTGTAATCGCCGCCTTGAGCAGTCAAGATGATAGGTAGTTTTTTAAGAGCCTCAATATCGAATGCGTTCTGTAAAGGACCAGCACCCTCAGCCCACTCAGGAGCAGCGCCACCGGCATTACTCGTTGAGAAAAACACCGGCTCGATTAGTTTAAAATCACCCTCATCGCGCATACGCTGCATGAGAACCGAACCCACCATGCCTCGCCAACCGACGAGACCAACTGCTTTTGACATAAGATTACCTACTAAGAAAAATTAAATCTAATCTTTAATTTTATCACTATAGCCCTTGATATAGAGCCATAGTGATAGCTGTTACTAATAAAAATCAAGTACTTAGCCTGAATACTATTAACTACTATTAAGTGCCTGAAAGTGCTATTAAGTGCTAAGCCCTATGCACCAAGAGCGGCAATGACAGCATCGCCCATCGCCTTGGTACCCACCTTTTGGGTTCCTTCTTCATAAATATCAGCCGTACGGTAGCCTTGTGCCAAGACCTTGCGAACCGCCGCTTCAATTTTCTGTGCCGGCTCTTCCATATTGAAGCTATAGCGTAGCATCATGGCTGCAGATAAAATCTGCGCTAATGGGTTGGCAATATCCTGACCCGCGATGTCTGGTGCTGAACCATGGCTTGGCTCATAAAGACCTTGACCTTTTTCATTTAAAGATGCTGACGGTAGCATACCAATAGATCCGGTAAGCATCGCCGCTTCATCGGATAAAATATCACCAAACAAGTTACCGGTAACCACCACATCAAGTTCTTTAGGTGCACGGACTAATTGCATGGCAGCATTGTCCACGTACATGTGGCTTAGCTCAACTTCCGAGTAATCACGACTCTCGTCAATGATAATATTGCGCCAGAACTGAGAAGTCTCAAGTACATTAGCTTTATCAACGCTTAATAACTTGCCACCGCGTTTTTTAGCCGCTTCAAAGGCAATTTTAGCAATGCGACGAATCTCTGATTCTGCGTAGCGCATGGTATCAAAGCCCTCGTCCTCACCTTCAAAAGGACCATCTGCAGCTTTGCGCACACCGCGCGGGGTACCGAAATAAATATCACCGGTTAATTCACGCACAATCAGTAAATCTAAACCAGACACAATTTCAGGTTTAAGAGAAGACGCGTTAGCCAATTCAGGGTATAAAATCGCCGGACGCAAGTTAGCAAAAAGACCAAGGGCTTTGCGTAAACCTAAAATAGCTTGCTCAGGACGTAAATGACGCTCTAAGGAGTCGTATTTCCAGTCACCAACTGCACCAAATAAAATAGCATCGGCTTCTTTAGCGAGATTTAAAGTGCGCTCAGGCAATGGATGACCATCACTTTCATAGGCTGCACCACCCACCGGTGCCTCTTCAAACTCAAGATCCAAATTTAAGGCTTTTAAAACACGGACGGCCTGCTCGACAATCTCCGAACCAATACCATCACCTGGTAACACTGCTACTTTATATGTCATGACTATTTCTTTTTTAATTTAAAGGTTAAAAAACAGCCTGTAATCTCACAGGCTGTTTAGAAAAGGTGTGATTAGTTAATAGTAACTAATTAATTAGCAACTCGCGCCAACCAAGGTTTATCCGCTAAGCGCTTTTCCTCGTAGGCTTTGATTCTATCAGCCTCTTGCAAAGTTAAGCCAATATCATCCAGACCATTTAACAAACAATACTTGCGGAACTGGTCAATTTCAAAATGATAAACATCACCCGATGGAGAAGTCACTGCCTGCTTCTCCAAATCGATCGTTAACTCATAACCCGGCGTGGCATGCACCTCGTCAAACAACTTGGCAACTTCCTCTTCACTTAAGATAATCGGTAATAAGCCGTTTTTGAAGCTATTATTAAAGAAAATATCCGCAAAAGACGGCGCGATAATTGCTTTGAAGCCATATTGCATCAACGCCCAAGGCGCGTGCTCACGACTCGAACCACAACCAAAGTTTTCACGTGCTAATAGCACTGAGGCACCTTGGTAACGATCTTTATTTAAAACAAAATCAGGATTAAGTGGACGCTTGCTATTGTCCATACCCGGTTCGCCATGATCTAGGTAGCGCAACTCATCAAATAAGTTAGGACCAAAGCCACTGCGTTTAATGGATTTTAAGAACTGCTTTGGAATAATCAAGTCGGTGTCGACGTTAGCACGATCTAATGGACCTACTAAGCCCTTGTGAATAGTAAATGCATCCATGCTTATACTCCTAAGTGACGAACATCAACAAAATGACCGTTAATAGCAGCTGCTGCAGCCATCGCCGGACTAACTAAGTGGGTACGACCGCCATTACCTTGACGACCTTCAAAGTTACGATTTGAAGTTGAGGCACAACGCTCGCCCGGCTCTAAACGGTCAGCATTCATCGCCAAACACATAGAACAACCAGGATCACGCCACTCAAAACCTGCTTCCAGGAAAATCTTGTCCAGACCCTCTTCCTCGGCTTGCAACTTGACTAGACCAGAACCAGGCACGACCATGGCTTGAATCACATTATTCGCAACCTTGTTGCCCTTAGCCACAGCTGCGGCTTCACGCAAGTCCTCAATACGGGAGTTAGTACAGGAACCGATAAAGACCTTATCAATTTGAATTTCATTGATTGGCATATCCGCATCCAAACCCATGTACTCCAAGGCACGTTCAATACCAGAGCGCTTGACTGAATCATTTTCTGTCGCAGGATTAGGTACTGTATCCTCGATACTTAATACCATTTCAGGTGAAGTACCCCAAGTGACTTGCGGGCGAATATCAGCGGCATCAATTTCAACCACCGTATCAAAATGCGCACCTTCATCAGACACCAAGGTCTTCCAGTAAGCGACAGCATCATCCCACTGAGCAGCGGTTGGTGCATAAGGACGACCTTTGAAGTACTCAATGGTCTTATCATCAACAGCAACCATACCCGAACGGGCACCGGCTTCAATTGCCATATTACAGATCGTCATGCGACCCTCTACGGACAAATCACGAATGGTACTACCGGCAAACTCAATTGCATGACCTGTACCACCAGCGGTACCAATCACACCAATAATATGTAGAACCACGTCTTTAGCGCTACAGCCGAAAGGCAATTTACCCTCGACTTTGACTAACATGTTTTTATCTTTTTTCTTTAAAAGTGTTTGTGTGGCTAAAACGTGCTCAACCTCTGAAGTACCAATACCAAAAGCCAAGGCACCCACCGCACCGTGAGTACTGGTGTGAGAGTCACCACAGACGACTGTCATACCCGGTAAAGTTGCACCCTGCTCCGGACCGGTCACGTGCACAATACCCTGACGAATATCGTCCATGCCGAAACGGACAATTTTGTACTCAGTACAGTTTTTTTCCAAGGTATCAACTTGTAGCTTAGATATCGGATCGGCAATGCCCTTATCGCGGTCAATCGTCGGTACGTTGTGATCTTCAACTGCCAAGTTAGCGCTAATACGCCAAGGCTGACGACCGGCAATTTTTAAACCCTCGAAGGCTTGGGGGCTCGTCACCTCATGCAATAGATGACGATCAATGTACAATATACAGGTGCCGTCTTCTTGTTGGTGCACTACGTGCTCATCCCATAGCTTGTCATATAATGTTTTAGCCATGCTTATCTCCAAATGCAAAAAATTCTCTATGGCTCTATTGTCGATGCTTTAAGTTTCTTTAACAAGACAAATAATTATACTAGTACCAGTACTACTATATAGCAAAAACTCATTAAAAAAAGCGAATAATGAATTTTCCTTCACCGTCCGCTTTTTATGCCAATCAACGCCGAGCGCTAGATAGCAAGCATAGCCTGCCATCAGCAACCTTTTAGGCTCTCGCTCGCTTTTTCTCAGGCTCACGAATCGACTGCTCCTGCACAGGATCCAGAACACGATCGCCATGTTCGTCTTTAATGCGCGTTACTAGACCCATCGTATTCATGAGCGCGATGAAAGGTGCCGGATCCTGTTCTTCCACGTTAACCATGCGCTTGGCATCCCATGTGCCGTTGGCAATCAGCATGGCAGCGGCAACGGCAGGTACACCGGCGGTATAGGAAATGGCTTGGCTACCCACTTCTTCGTAGCATTCCTCATGATCGCAAGTGTTGTAAAGCAACACTTCTTTTTCCTGTCCGTCTTTGGTGCCTTTGACTAGATCGCCAATGCACGTTTTACCGGTATAACCAGGGGCCAATGAGGCAGGATCAGGCAACACGGCCTTGACCACTTCCAGCGGCACGATTTCTACCCCGCGAGCGGTACGTACTGGTTGTTCAGACAAGAGACCCAGATTTTTCAGGACCGTAAAGACATTAATGTAATGCTCACTAAAGCCCATCCAGAAACGGATATCAGGTACATCAAGGAAATGTGACAGGGAGTGCAGTTCATCATGTCCTGTCAGGTAAGCCACGCTTTTACCGGTAACCGGCATATCCCATTCTTTGCTACGCTCGAACATTTTGTTCGCTTTCCACTGACTGTCTTCCCAAGACCAAACCGTTGCAACAAACTCACGGAAATTGATTTCAGGATCAAAGTTGGTAGCAAAGTAGCGACCATGATTGCCTGCATTGATATCAATAATATCAATGGAGTCTACCTTGTCAAAATAATTGTCATAAGCAAAACGCGCATAGGCATTGACCACACCCGGGTCAAAGCCAACCCCCAATACCGCAGTAACACCCGCATCTTTGCAGGCCTTGGCACGCTTCCACTCATAGTTGGCATACCATGGTGGATCTTCACATACCTTGTTTGGTACTTCATGAATGGCGGTATCTAGATAGGCTGCACCTGTGCCAATGCATGCTTCCAGCACGGACATATTCAAAAAAGGCGAACCCACGTTAATCACAATCTGGCTGCCTGTAGAACGAATCAAAGCCTTGGTCGCCTCAATATCGTAGGCATCGAGCTGATGGGCCTTCAATACGCCGGGGCTTTGCAAATTGTTTTTCTCGTTGATTGAATCAATGATGGCTTCGCATTTGCTGAGCGTGCGCGAGGCAATATTGATATCACCCAACAGTTTGTTGTTTTGTGCACATTTGTGTGCGGTTACATGGGCAACGCCACCTGCACCGATAATAAGAACATTACGTTTCATTGGTGTACTCCATTTTATTTAAAACTTACACAATCTCTTAAGACAGGCTGTTGACGTAATCGTCGTAGCCAAACTCACGGATAACATGAATGCTGCCGTCAGGCTCCTTGATGGCAATGGCGGGCATATGAACACCATTGAACCAGTTCTTTTTAACCATGGTGTAACCGGCGGCATCACCAATGGATAAACGATCACCTACTTTTAAAGGTGCATCAAAATTACCTTCACCGAAAATATCTCCAGCCAGGCAGGTCTTGCCGCAGATCTGATAGCGGTGCGCACCGGTGTCATTGCCCAGTGGTGCTGTTTCGCGGTAGATAAGCAGATCCAGCATATGTGCTTCAGTAGAGCTATCCACAATGGCTAGATGCTTGCCGTTAAAGGCGGTATCGAGCACGCTGACTTCAAGCGTGGTGCTCTGACGCACGGTCGCTTCGCCCGGCTCCAGATAGACTTGAATGTCATAAGTTTCTGCAAAACGGCGCAAGCGTTCGCAGAATTTGTCGAGATCGTAGCCAGGTGTGGTAAAGCTGATGCCGCCACCGAGACTGACCCATTTAAGTTGCTGCAAAATGGCACCATAACGTTCTTCAGCCTGAGTCAACAGCTCATCAAAACGCTTAAAATCATCGTTTTCGCAATTATTGTGGATCATGACGCCGTCTATACGGTCGATCACGGACAAAATACGCTCAGGGTCACCCTCACCCAAGCGGCTGAACTGACGGGCGGGATCGGCAAGATCAAAACCGGAACTGCTGATGCCAGGGTTCAGGCGCAGGCCGACAGGCTTACCAGTCGTTTTGGCTTCAAAACGCTCAAGTTGACTGATGGAGTTGAAAATAATTTTGTCGCTATTGGCGAGTACTTCATCTATTTCATGATCGGCGAAGGCTACGCTGTAGGCATGGGTTTCACCGCCAAATTTCTGGTAACCCAGCTTGACTTCATATAAGGAGGATGAGGTGGTGCCGTCCATATAAGGTTTCATAAAGTCGAATATCGACCAAGTAGCGAAACATTTCAGGGCGAGTAATAGCTTGGCACCGGAGTTTTTTCTAACGTAATCAATGATGTCCAGATTACGCTGCAAAGCAGTTTTATCAATCAGGTAATACGGAGTTTGGATCATGTATGTTCTTATACCTTTTTACTAGTATCAGGGGGACGGTTTTTCTTGGTTGATGCACTGCCTTCTTCAAGGCAGTCGAGCACGATGGCCTGGCGGTTGGGAAAGGTGGCGACCACGTCTACCCTGCCACCCAGACTTTCTACATAGTGACTGATGGTGGAGAGCAACATATCGTGGCGTTTCTCGAGACGAGAGATGGTGTCTTGACCAACTCCCATGGTTTCGGAAAAATCTGCCTGCGTTAGCCCAGCCATTTTTCGCAGCTGTTTAAGCGTAACTCGCTGCATGTCGGACACATCGCTTATGCTGTTTTCAGACGCTGTTGCAATAATTGAATTGTCACGATTTTTTGACATGTAAATGTTCTCGATATGAATCAAAGAACGTATTATGCATTAGAATACATATGGACTCAAGAACATATGCGTTTGAATGCATATTTACAACTAAAGGAAAAAAAGCGAGC
>JAAZFX010000239.1 GCA_012511555.1 Alcaligenaceae bacterium
TAATAGGTGATAATTTATACATCACCTTATGAGCTCTAGACGGTACGATCACTTCCTTGGTCAGGAGTTTAAGTACGTCAGCAAAAGGTTGTAAAATACCGCCCGGACCAACACGGTTAGGACCACGACGCATATGCATATAACCAATCATGCGACGCTCCCAAAGCGTTAAGAAAGCCACACAAATAATAATCGGCATTGCGATCACCAGGATCAAGACAACAGTCCAGATCACCAACCATAAGGTTTCACCAAGTAAACTGGCGCCCCATGAGTCGATGGCTGAAACAGCATCAGTAAACCAGGCCCAAATATTAGTACTCATTAGACTTTCTCCACTGATAATTGGACAAGGGCACCGCCAAGTACGGCAGTTTGCTCAAAGCCCAGCGGTACGCTGACTGTATTATCCACCAGTTGATTTTGCAATTTAACCGGTAAAACCACCTCACCATGATTGCTCTTAACCAGCACCTGATCGCCCTCTTGAAGCTCTAAAGCGGTCATCGTTGCAGCGTTAAGACCGGCAACTAGCTTAGGCGTTTGCTTCTGCAGAGCTGGCGCACGACGAACAATCGCATCGGTGCGATAAATCGGCATATTAGCGACACGCTCAAAGGCATTTACCGCGACATTAGGATTATAAGGCTCAGCTTTTACCTGGTTATTGAACTGACCGGTGTAATTTTGAGCTAACACAACATCACGAACGGCTTCAGAACTTTCGGCATCAAAATCAGCCAGTTTTAGTAAGTTGCCTAAAACACGTAAAACCTTCCAGGCCGGGCGACTATTACCCAGTGACGGCACCACACCTTTAAAGCTTTGGGCACGACCCTCAGCATTGATGAATGTACCTGAAGTTTCAGTATAAGGACTAACCGGCAACATGATTTTGGCCCACTGCTTGGCATCAGATGCATAAGAAGTCAGGGCAATCGTAGAAGCTTGGCTAAATAACTCACGAGCACGAGGTGCATTATCAAAGTCCAACGTCTCGGCGTGCAACACAATATAAGCACTGAGTGGATTATTCATCATCTGCGCTGCATTCATACCGCCATTTCGAGGAGCGGCACCGGCAACACATGCTCCCACGTGGTTAGCACCACGCGTCAAATAACCTAATGGCGCTTCTAGGGCTTGTGCGACGACATGGCTGTGTGCCAAGACATTGCTGGCAGAGGATTTGCTTAATACGCCATTACCCATAAATACAGCAGGCTTCTAGCCATCTATTAAGATAGCAGCAATCTTGCTGAACTGGTCATTTACATCGACCTCAGCACCTGCGTTGATCTTAGCGATGGCTTTGCCAATACTATCAATCGCAGCACATAGCTGACTCGGCGCTACTGTTAAACGCGCGGCGACCGGGAACAAGGGGTCCTCGCCATTACTATCCAGTAACACAATACGAGCACCGGCCTTAGCGGCTTGACGCAAGCGCTGTGCAAATAACGGATGGTCTTGACGTAAGTTACTATCAACGACTAAGACGCCATCCAGTGTATTTAATTCAGCAATCGGCATACCCAACCAAGGCGTACCCTCTAATGCTTTATCAATATTTTCATCACCCAGACGTAAACGGCTATCAATATGATCAGAGCCTAAACCGCGAACCAGCTTGCTTAATAAGCTCATTTCTTCAAGGGTGGCATATTCAGCTGTAAAGGCACCAATACTACCAACACCCTGCTGCTCATTGGCGTTAACCAAAAGATCCGTAGCTGCTAATAAAGCATCTTCCCAAGAAGCTTCGCGCCAAACGCCATCGTCACCTTTGACCATTGGTGTAGTCAGGCGATCCTCAGCATACAAGCCCTCATAAGAGA
>JAAZFX010000042.1 GCA_012511555.1 Alcaligenaceae bacterium
AGTGTTTTATTAAGGTTGTGCATAGTTGTCTCCTCTCTGCAGTACCTGTTTATATGAGTTTTATTGGGTTGGAAGATTGGTGTTTTAAGTTTATAGAGTTTCTTCTGTCCCAAGAATAGCGGTAGATTGGCTTGACAGTGTCCCACCATTGCCGTGAACTAGAGCAAGCTTAGCGTCTTGAATTTGACGTTCGCCGCAAGTGCCGCGAAGCTGACGAATTGCTTCAATTAAAATGAAGATGCCGTACATGCCGGGGTGTGCGCAAGATAAACCACCGCCATTGGTATTGACTGGCAACTCCCCGCCAGGGGCAATGCGTCCACCGCTAACAAAGGCACCCCCTTCTCCTTTTTTGCAGAAGCCCAAGTCTTCCAGGAATAAGATTGTATTGATGGTGAATGCGTCATAGAGTTCTACTACATCAATATCATTTGCTTTGACACCTGCCATTTTAAAGGCTGCGGCGCCCGATTGCTGAGCAGCGCTCACAGTTAGGTCCTGCATTGAAGAAATTTGACGATTCC
Organism: Alcaligenaceae bacterium; assembly: GCA_012511555.1. Lineage (GTDB taxonomy): Bacteria > Pseudomonadota > Gammaproteobacteria > Burkholderiales > Burkholderiaceae_B > Oligella. Next base: position 525 of record JAAZFX010000042.1, read on the forward strand.
AGCAGGCTGTAGCATTGCCAAGTACATAAACAGGTTTTTGCTTAAGATCTTTGGCTCTGTCAGCTCTGACTAAAACCACGGCGCCGGCACCATCAGTGACCAGACAACAGTCACGCACGGTAAGAGGGTCTGAGATCATTTTTGAGTTCAGAACATCCTCAATGCTTAATGGATCACGCATCACCGCTTCAGGGTTTAGCTGTGCCCACTGGCGTGCTGCTACAGCGACTTCGGCAAGGTTCTCACGTGTTGTGCCATATTGGTGCATGTGACGAGCGGCAACCAGGGCGTATGAGCTTAGCGGGTTCAGCGGATTGTATGGGCTCTCATAAGGTTGAGGGTCCATTTGCTTACGCATATTGCCAATGGTGGCGCGGTTTAAAGTGGATGTCCTTTGTGTGCTGCCGTAACATATCAACACCGCATTACATTGACCGGATTCTAATGCGTGAATGGCCGGTAATAAATGGGCCACAAAGCTTGAGCCACCAATCATGGTGCTATCAATAAAAGTAGGACGAATACCTAAGTGTTCAATAACCGGCATAGCCCACATGGTAGAAGCAACGCTGGCTGTTGTGATGCCATCGATATCCTGGAGGCTAAGACCAGCATCAGTGACTGCGCGATGAGCTGCCTGGACGAGGATTTCCATTTCGCTAAAGCCATGGGCTTGCCCGATACCAGCTTGTCCTACGCCAGCTACTGCGACTTTACCGCGTAATTCTTTATAGTTCATTTTGCTTATTCCTCGGGAGTGAAAACGACGATGGCCTGATTTTCTTGTTGTTTTACTTGAGCTCTAACGCGCTGGCCGATAGTGACATCATGTGGTGAAATTTGTTCAACGGTACTCATCATACGGACGCCTTCGTCTAAATTAATAAGAGCAACGTTGTAGTCACCACCATCTTCGGACTTGCGTCGGACAACAGTTGTGCTGTAGACGGATCCCAGGCCGGAGGGCTCGATCCAGTGGAGTGAATCTGAACCACAGTGAGGACAAACCATACGTGGATAAAAAATGTGATCTTTACAATCCTGGCATTGCTGGATTTTGAACAGACCTTCGCTCAGTAAGTCGTGGTACTGCTTTTCAGCCCCGGAATTAATTTCCATAGTCATATCATTAGATGGTTAAGGTAGTTAAGGTGAAGTTCAGTATCGGAATTATTAGCTGCTTTGACAATTCAAAATTTCTTAAGAGGGCCTTATCTAAAGCTTAATTCAGGTTTCTCCTAATATGGTTAACCATGAGTTTCCTCTGGGCTTAATAGAGTGTTCCAAAATGATTAATTGCGATAACTTCCTTTATCGGGTTTGATAGCGATAGTGAGACTATTTAGGAGACACCAATGGATTTAAATTTGACGCCAGAGGAATTGGCTTTTCGCGAAGAAGTTCGTGAGTTTGCCGAGAAATCTATCCCTGAAGACATTAAAAATAAAATATTTAAACATCAACGGCTTGATAACACAGACTATATCCGTTGGCATCAAATACTTGCAGATAAGGGTTGGGGTGCACCGACTTGGCCAAAAGAGTTCGGCGGTACAGG
>JAAZFX010000240.1 GCA_012511555.1 Alcaligenaceae bacterium
AGATGTTGTTCAGCTTATATCGTGAGGATAGCGTACTTAGTCGCTTAAACAGAGATGGTGAGGTGAGTGGTTTTGCCGGTGATTTTTATTATTTAATGTCCTTGGTTGATGAGCATGTCAAATTAACACAAGGGGTTTCTGAACCGACGGTGGCAGTGCTTTGGCGAAGTTATAGAGACTTTATCGTGGAGTACCCGGAGGCTACGCCGGAAATGCTAACGGCTGAGATCGAAAAAGCAAGGGGTTTGCTGGGTTGGGAGGGTATTGAGTTGACTCCTGAGCGTATACGTTTAGCCAAAGCAGGCCAGTCCATTACGCTTAATGGTATTGCCCAAGGTTTTATCACAGACAGAGTCACTGATTTATTAAAGCAGCAAGGAATCGATCATGCCTTAATCAATATGGGTGAGATCCGTGGGGTGGTACCGCTCGGTAAAGCGGCTTGGACTGTGGGCATTAGTGATCCTGAAGATGAACAGGAGCTATTACAGACATTGAGCTTAGCTAATCAAGCCATGGCGACTTCATCATCTATCGGTTCCTATTTAAGTTATGAGAAAAAGATAGGCCATATCTTTAATCCTGCAACCCTACAATCAGATGACCGTTATTTAAGCGTGACTGTGGTGGCAAAAACAGCGACTCAAGCTGATGCCTTGGCTACCGCTTTTTCGGTAATGCCCATAGAGCTTATTAAGGATGTTCTGGGGCAGCTGACTGATGTAGCGGTTTATGTCTTGGACAATAAGCGTCAGTGGTATGAACTGAGTTAAAGAGAAATAGTTTGTAGAAAAAAAATGGGGCGCTTTTGAGTATAAAAACTAAATACCATATCAGGCGCCCCATTTGCTATTTAAGGCTTAACGACACTGCAATCGCTCTGCATGATAGGCAATATGCTCGGCGATAAAGCTGCTAATAAAGTAGTAACTATGGTCATAGCCCTCATGATAGCGAATATCGGCAGCAATGCCGGCATCTGCACAGGCTTTTTCCAGCAGGGGAGTGCGCAACTGCTCTTCGTAGAAGTTATCAGCAAGACCCTGATCAACCAACAATGATCGTATGCGAGCACCGTTTTCAATCAGTCTTACTGCGTCATACTGAGCCCAGGCTGCTTGATCGTCACCGAGGTAAGCACCAAGTGCTTTGTGACCCCAAGGGACTTGAGTAGGAGAGACAATAGGAGCAAAGGCCGAGACACTTGTGTAAAACTCGGGGTTTTTCAGTGCTAAAACTAAGGCTCCATGGCCGCCCATGGAGTGCCCGCAAATTGATTGCTTTTCAGTGGCAGGGAAGTGCTCACGGATAAGTACAGGCAGCTCTTCAAGTACGTAATCATACATACGATAGTGCTGTGCCCAAGGCTGCTCAGTTGCATTGACATAAAAGCCGGCGCCTTGACCTAGGTCATAGGCCTCGTCGTTAGCAATATCCTCGCCTCGAGGGCTAGTGTCAGGGCAAACAACAATAAGACCCTGCTCAGCCGCATAGCGTTGAAAACCGGCTTTGGTGATGAAGTTTTGCTCGTTGCACGTTAATCCTGAGAGCCAGTACAGTACCGGTAACTTTTTATCTTTGGCTTGTGGTGGCAGATAAATGGCAAAGCGCATTGGGCAAGATAAAACACTGGATCGGTGCTCCCAGACCTCCTGGGAGCCACCAAATACCAAATGTTGTTCTTTTTGTTCCATTGGATAATACCTCCTGATTAATAGACTAATAGACGATAACAGAGCGGATGGACTTACCCTCGTGCATGAGGTTAAAAGCCTCGTTAATTTCATCTAAAGGCATAGTGTGGGTAACAAAAGGCTCTAGTTCGATTTTGCCACTCATAGCATCTTCAACCATGCCGGGTAGCTCTGTGCGACCTTTGACACCACCGAAGGCGGAGCCTTTCCAGCTGCGGCCTGTAACCAGTTGGAATGGGCGAGTAGAAATCTCTTGACCGGCACCAGCGACACCAATAATAACCGACTGTCCCCAACCTCTATGCGCAACTTCTAATGCATCACGCATCACATTGACATTGCCAATACATTCAAAAGTATGGTCAAAACCCCATTTGCTGATGTCAAGCAACACTTCTTTGATTGGCTTGTCATGATCCTTGGGGTTGATACAGTCAGTAGCACCAAACTGCTTAGCGAGCTCGAACTTACTTGAGTTAAGGTCAATGGCAATGATGCGTCCTGCTTTGGCTTGACGAGCACCTTGAATAACCGCTAGACCAATAGCACCTAAACCGAATACAACAACGGAATCACCTTCTTGTACCTTGGCTGTATTGTGAACTGCGCCTAAACCGGTGGTAATACCGCAGCCTAATAAACAGACATGTTCAGGGTTGGATTCAGGGTTGATTTTGGCTAATGATACTTCAGCTACTACGGTGTACTCACTAAAGGTCGAGCACCCCATGTAGTGATAGATAGGCTCACCCTTGTATGAAAAGCGGGTAGTGCCGTCGGGCATCACACCCTTGCCTTGAGTCTCACGTACGGCAACACATAAGTTGGTTTTGCCTGAGGTACAAAACTCACACTCGCCACACTCCGCAGTGTAAAGAGGGATCACATGATCGCCCGGCTTGACACTAGTCACACCCTCGCCAACCTCAACAACAATACCTGCACCCTCATGACCTAAAACTGCCGGAAATACGCCTTCGGGATCATCTCCCGAGAGAGTAAACGCGTCGGTGTGGCAAACGCCGGTATGAGTACAACGAATCAAAACTTCACCCTTTTTTGGTGGGGCGACATCAATCTCTACAATTTCTAGTGGTTGGCCCGCAGCAAAAGCGACGGCGGCACGAGATTTAATCATCACGATCTCCTTGTTTGATGTTTATTTAGTCATTTTAATGATCTCAAGTAATCATTAAAAAAGCAAAAACAACCTTAAGTATTATCTTAGTTCAGAAAATGAGGAAAACTAATTGCTTCCAGCGGTATTTTGAGCTTTACAGCAAAGAATTGAACTTTATGTACTTGATAAACTCCAAGTCTATCAATAGTTGAGAGCTAAGGTTGTGCTTTCGGTTAAAATAATAGATTAGCTCGATTTAGAGTATTAGTAATTTTGTTTCTTTAGGCTCAGGTTTTTATGTTTCCGGAATCCTCGATTTGGTTAATTATTGGCATCGCTTGGTTTACTGCCTTGCTGCCTTTTTTTACTGAGAAGTCCTTTGTGTTTGTGCCGTGGCGTCAAGAGGGTGAGTCTACCAAGACGCCTTATTGGCTCATTACCTGTCGCGCGTTAGTACACTGGTTTTTAATTATTTATGCGGCCACTGTGATGGCTAGTCAATCCAGTGATGCTATTAAAGTTACTGCTTTTGTGGCGAGTTTAATTTTGTTTGCTTTGCCTGTTTTTGTTTTAGGCAAGCAAGTCCGGATCAAAAGCTTTGCAGTTAGGTTGTTTGAATTGTTAGGTTTTTTCTTCTTTAGCGGCGGCATTGGTTTTGCTATTGAGAGCTTCTACGCTAATTCACATTCCCAAGATTGGCAGTTTTATGCCATTGCATTGTGCTTGTATATTGTCTTGGCTTACCCGGGCTTTGTGATTCGTCACTTATTTAAAAACCGCTACAATCGTCGTCTCATTGCCCAAACTCAGGTGGGTGAAGATTAGTATCGAGCAATTTGCGGCACCTAGGTATTCGCGGGTATGGTCATCCTGGGCTGCTGCTTTCAAAATAAGTATCATCTAATTAATTCAGGTGGTACTTATGTATTCTAAGTTTCTGTTTTTTCTGATTCCGCTTTTTTTATTGAGTGCTTGCAGTACTCAGCCGGAGTGGTTGCAGCGTAAGCGCCAGTATCATGGATGGGAGTATTCTGCTCGGCAAGTTCATGATTATTCTTTTGATTGGCATCTGAGTGGTTCAGCTGATGCCATGCCACGACAAGTTTTCAGTGCCTCAGATGAGATATGGGTGCAGTGGGCAAAGTATCGGGAGTTGCCGGTAATTGTGGGGATCGGTGCTGATGGTAGCCGCCAAGTGCTCAGTTATCATAATCAATTGCCCTATTTAGTGATTAAAGATCATTGGCCAGAACTACAGTTTACTGTCGGGAGCGAGCAAGCACATGCGAGATTTGGGCTGGAGTAGTTGTAATTAGGTTGCCAATCTATTGAAATTACACCGCTTTTCATAAGATGTCGCTATAATCTAGGGTTAATTGTAATAATTTTTGTTAATAACGGTAGTCAATGAAAGCATCCGAAATACGTAGCAAGTTTCTCCAGTTCTTCGAGTCCAAAGAGCATACCATAGTTCCTTCATCCTCTTTAGTGCCGTCTAATGACCCAACTTTGTTATTTACCAATGCGGGTATGGTGCAGTTTAAGGATGTATTTACTGGGCGCGACACTAGACCATACAGCCGTGCGACTTCATCGCAACGTTGTTTGCGCGCTGGTGGTAAGCATAATGATTTGGAAAATGTCGGCTACACTGCGCGTCACCACACCTTTTTTGAGATGCTGGGTAACTTCAGCTTCGGTGATTATTTCAAAGAAAAAGCAATTGCATATGCTTGGGAGTTATTGACAGAGGTTTATGGCTTGCCTGCCGAAAAGCTTTGGGTCACTGTCTATGCTGAGGATGATGAGGCTTACGATATTTGGGCTAAGCAAATCGGTGTACCTGAGGAGCGTATTATCCGTATTGGGGATAATGGCGGTGCTCGTTATGCCTCTGATAATTTCTGGCAGATGGCGGATACTGGTCCATGTGGCCCTTGTTCAGAGATTTTCTATGACCATGGCCCTGAGGTTTGGGGAGGTCCTCCGGGCTCTCCCGATGAAGATGGCGATCGCTATATCGAAATTTGGAACCTGGTGTTCATGCAGTTTGATCGTGACGAAGAGGGTGTGATGCATCCTCTACCTAACCCTTGTGTTGACACGGGTATGGGTTTAGAGCGTATTTCTGCCGTTCTTCAACATGTTCATTCAAACTATGAGATTGATATTTTCCAAAATCTCATCAAAGCTGCAGCCCGCGAAACTGCTACAGATGATTTGGACAATAGCTCGCTTAAAGTGATCGCAGATCATATTCGTGCCTGTAGTTTTATGATTGTTGACGGTATTGTGCCGGGCAATGAAGGACGTGGCTATGTATTACGACGTATTATTCGTCGTGCCTTACGTCATGGCTATAGGTTGGGTCAAACCAGTCCATTCTTCCATAAGCTAGTAGCTGATCTTGCCGAACAAATGGGCGAAGCTTATCCTGCTCTAGTGGAGCAGGGCGAACGTATCAGCAAAACCTTGTTCCAGGAAGAGCAGCGTTTTTTACAGACACTCTCTAATGGTATGGATATCTTGGGTCGCGCGATCGCTGACCTCAAAAAGGGCGATCGTTTAGACGGCCAAGTGGCCTTTACCCTGTATGACACCTATGGCTTCCCATTTGACTTGACTGCGGATGTTTGTCGCGAACATGGCCTTGAGGTTGATGAAGAAGGTTTTGATCTTGCGATGAACAAGCAGCGTGAAATGGCGCGAGCAAGTGGTAAGTTCAAGGCTAAGCAGCAACTCAGCTATGAGGGTGAGGAAACACTTTTTGAGGGCTACGAAAAGGCTGAGTCCACCTCCACAATTCTTGCGCTCTATGTAGAGGGTACGCAGGTTGAGCAGGTTGAAGAGGGTCAAGAAGCTGTTGTCGTGCTAGATCAAACGCCTTTTTATGCTGAATCCGGTGGTCAAGTAGGTGACTCGGGTATCTTAAGTGGTTTTGGTACGCAGTTTTCAGTAGAAGATACGCAAAAGATTCTGCCTCACGTATTTGGTCACTATGGTGTAGTAAGCCTGGGCACACTCAAGGTGGGTGATGAGATTAATGCTCAAATTAATATCGAGCAGCGCCAAAAAACTATTCGCAATCACTCCGTCACTCATATCATGCACAAGGCTTTACGCGAGACTTTAGGCGGTCATGTGCAGCAAAAGGGTTCATTGGTGGATGCTGACAAGACGCGTTTTGACTTCTCTCATGATGCGCCGATGACTGCTGAGCAGATTATCCAAGTCGAAGCTATTGTTAATCAAGAGATTCTTAACAATACAGCCGTACAAACCGCGCATATGAGTTTTGATGAGGCGGTAGCCGGTGGTGCGATGGCGCTCTTTGGCGAAAAGTACGAAGATGAGGTGCGAGTTTTAGATATCGGTACATCTCGCGAGCTTTGTGGAGGTACTCACGTTGAGCGTACTGGCGATATCGGTATGTTTAAAATCGTCCACATTTTCTCGGTGAGCAATGGTGTACTCACCCATATGATAAGAAAAGTCGCGCATATGATTCACCACCACATCCACAGAGGAGAAGGGAATCAGGTGATAACCACCATCCAACGTGCGTA
>JAAZFX010000241.1 GCA_012511555.1 Alcaligenaceae bacterium
AGCTATTTGTAAAATGGATCAAGCAGCATTTGAAGGTCAAGCACATCTTTGGTACCAGTGATCAAGCTGTAGAAAATCAACACTACATCGCTCTACTCACCTTTTGTGTACTTATCAAGCTTCAAAGGCATAGCGGTTACACTGGAACTCTTTTGGAGCTGACAAGATTACTTCTGGCCTGCTTGCACGACTCTTTCTCAGATTTTCTGGTAAAACTACTGAGAAAACCATTGCGAAGTTCAAGAGGCCGCCGGATCCTTAATCATGATCTTATTTTCGAGTACACTTATGAGCAGGTAATGATGGATAACATTGACTTCATGTACGATTCGACCTATGACCCCATAATCTTGTAATAGACGGAAAAATGTGGAAAGGACTACCCTCTATTACCTCCAGTCTTTTTTCACAACGCCAGGAAAAATGCTTTTCTGAATATTCGGGCTTATCGTTATTGGGTCCAGATAGCACGGAGTTGACAAGGTCGATTTAGTTTAATGCAACGCTAGTGAATTGTGGTGTATTACAAGGAATAACTACATGACTAGCTCAAAAAGTCGCAATTCCGTTTAGATCTTGTTACAACTCAGTGAGGGGTATTGGCTCCTTGCGGACATTCACAAGAATTGGGGCCCAGCATTCGTCACCTAGTATGAAGAACGCTTTCTGTTGTTCAATATTCCAGTAATGGTTGCAGTCAGCTAACTAAAACTTTCGATTCGAAAGACTTTGGCTAATCCTACATATACAACTACCCCAATAACAATTTGTACTAGCAATAGTTGCAACGTTTCTATATTTAGAAATCTTAGCGAATAAACAAGAAGTCCCATTACCAACGATATTGCCAAGGATGGAATTATATCGCTCACCTGCTCCCTATAACTGTAGTTCAAGAGCTTGTTGTTTGGGTACGCATTAATAATAGATGAGGCAATTCCGCTTATCACCATTCCGCCAACAATTGCGTATTAGCCAAACGGAATACTAATGAGTAATATCCCAAGACCCACAGCTTTTTTTATTACAGCTAGGCGCAAGGAAATATCAGTCCGCCCCATTGCTTTAATAGCTTGCGTATTTGCTGTATGAATCGGCATCAGGGAATACGATATGCAGAATACCTGCAGAAATGGTACCATAGGCAACCACTTTTCGGTTAACATTATTTTCATCATTGGTTCTGCTACAGCGGCTTAACCAATCATCATAGGAAACACCAAACCCTTGATATGAAGCAAGGATACCCAATATCCCAGAAAAAAGAACAGCGCCAAGACTACTAACAAACAGTTTTTTAAATATTAAGTGTCTTGCTATATATGCATTTTGAATTGAGTTAAATGGCCCAAAAAATAAAGTCAAAGATAAAACCCGTAGAATAGGAATTAAAGATTGATCATTGTAAAACTCGGCTATAAATGGTGCTGATAAATGTTAGTGTCAAATTATGTTCGCAATTTCCATCGGGTTTCGAAATGGTTTAAGCCGCCTGGCGGTTCTCCCAAATTTGTTCAAGGATGACTTTATTGATGTAACACCTCGATGTTGACCAATCTTC
>JAAZFX010000043.1 GCA_012511555.1 Alcaligenaceae bacterium
AGGCGCTGCGAAGGATTCAATGCCAGCATCGCTTGCATTGTATAGGGCTCACAAATCGTCCACGCTGTGCGCGCAGCATCAACCAGCAATGTCGTCTGCTCATCCGCTAATAACCTTCTAAGGTCCGCTGTAACTGCATCATAAGGGCGCAACTCCACACCATCAGTTGCCAACTCTTGCAATAAGGTTTCTGACAACTTTACGCTATCAACGTATAACAACGCTTGCCCTTCGGTAAGAATCAAGTGCGATAAAAACACCGGGTTGTACTCAACATCACTACCACGTAAATTTAAAATCCAGGCAATATCATCTAAGGCGGAAATTAAATGCACATCACTATCAAGCTCACGCATTGCCTCACGAACTTGAGTGATTTTCTGTTGACGTGACAGACCGGCGTACTTAGCATCGTGTTCATAAATTGGTGCTTGCGGCAATGCTGGCCGCTCTTCCCAAAACGCATCAAGCAGCTCATGCTCTACCACTAATTCTAGCTCTGCCTGCCCCAAACTCTCTTCCAACTTTAAAGCTTGAGCAACACTCAGCGCCAAGCCATTCACTCCAACTGCCTGACCAGCAGAGAGCTGCTCCTTTACCCAGTCCTCAAGACCTGGCGTACCCTGCGCGCCCATTTTCATTAGCGCTATGCCTGAATCTTTAAGCTGCGCTTCGGCCTGCACCCAATAACGGCTATCTGTCCACAGTGATGCTTTGTCCTGAGTCACTGCCATATAAGCGGCAGAACCGCTAAAACCGCTTAAATACTCACGCTGTGACCAATGCTCAGGCAGGTATTCAGATAAGTGCGGATCAGCGGTATAAACCAGCCAGGCATCAAGGCCATGAATTTGCATTTGCTCGCGTAATGCCTCTATTCGTTCTGGAACAGTTAAAATTTTCATATATATAATTTGGGTGTAAAATCAATCAACTCTAAACACATCATTGTATAGGATTAAATTATTGTGCGTACATTCATTATTTTAGCGGGAATTTTCGGGTTTTTAGCGGTAGCACTGGGTGCTTTTGGGGCTCATGGTTTACAAAAAATTGTCGAAGCCAGACACTTGGCGGTTTGGCACACCGGTGTACAGTATCAGATGTACCATAGCTTAGCTTTACTGGCCGTCGCCTTATTAGCCGTCAGCTATATCAACCCGGCAATTGCTTTATGGGCAGGTTGGGCTTTTGTGATTGGTATTTTATTATTTTCAGGCAGCCTTTACGCCATTGTGCTGTTAGGGGTTAAGAACCTAGGCATCATCACCCCTATCGGTGGCCTGTTCTTCTTGGCTGGTTGGGTTTTGCTTATTGTAGCTGCGCTTAAAAAGTAATGTAGCACCCACTAAAAAGCGGTAGGGACGATTGATTATCCACTACCGCTTTTAATGATTTTGTGACTTAAACGAGCAATTAAGCTTGGGTTAAAGGCACTCCGGTTTTTTCTTGAATCTCTTCAAAACTTACCTCAGGCGCCAACTCAACGACCTTTAACCCATCATCAGTTACCTTTAAGACGCCAAGATCAGTAACAATTAAATCGACCACGCCAACAGCGGTTAATGGTAAATCACATTCTGGTAGAATTTTTAGAGAAATTGAACCATCCTTGCCCTTAGCTACATGGTCCATCACCACGACAACGCGCTGCACACCGGCAACCAGATCCATAGCGCCGCCCATGCCCTTAACCATCTTGCCGGGAATCATCCAGTTAGCTAAATCACCTGTTGCCGATACCTGCATGGCACCTAAAATAGCGAGGTTAATCTTGCCACCACGGATCATTCCAAAAGAATCAGCAGACGAGAAGAATGAAGAACCTGGAATAGTAGTCACAGTCTGCTTACCGGCGTTGATGAGATCAGCGTCAACCTCCTCCTCTGTAGGGAAAGGGCCAATACCGAGTAAACCATTTTCAGATTGGAGCCAAACAGTAATATCATCAGGAACGTAGTTAGAAACCAAGGTAGGAATACCGATTCCCAAGTTTACATAGAAGCCATCTTCTAATTCCTGAGCCGCACGCGCAGCCATTTGATCACGAGTCCATGCCATAATTAATCCCCCCTCTCTTAAGCTTGACGCAAAGTGCGCTGTTCAATACGTTTTTCCGGATTGCTGTTAACCACAATGCGGTGAACAAAAATACCCGGTAAGTGAATATGATCCGGATCCAACTCACCAATCTCAACCACCTCTTCAACCTCAACAATAGTAATCTTGCCCGCAGTGGCCACATTAGGATTGAAGTTACGCGCAGTTTTGTTAAAAATTAAATTACCACTGCGATCAGCAACCTTGGCTTTTACCAAAGAAACATCTGGCACAATCCCTGTTTCCATGATGTAGCGCTTACCATTAAACTCACGCTCTTCCTTGCCCTCAGCTACCAGCGTACCAACACCGGCCGGCGTAAAGAAAGCCGGAATACCCGCTCCACCAGCGCGCAAACGCTCAGCCAGGGTACCTTGAGGGTTAAACTCAAGCTCTAACTCACCTGACAAATACTGACGCTCAAACTCTTTATTTTCACCTACATAGGAAGCAATCATCTTTTTGATTTGGCGCGTAGCCAACAACAAGCCCAAACCAAAACCGTCGACACCTGCGTTATTACTAACGCACGTAAGATCTTTAACACCGCTGTCGCGTAAAGCCAAAATCAGCGCCTCCGGGATACCACATAAACCGAAACCACCTACACCGATAGTCTGACCATCGGCTACAACACCCTCTAGTGCAGCGGTGGCACTTTCATATACCTTATCCATAGTTCTCCTAATTAACCCAGTCATTGGGAATAATGATGGTGAAAAATAACTCATACCTTGTGCATCACAAGAAACGTTTAATCATCGCACGAGCATCGTAAATCCTAACAAGTTTATGAACTAATTAACATGCGCATTAGCCCTAAGCTCTCAATTTTCTAAACACTTACTTCCACAGATATTAACCTAGCGAGCGCTTGAACAGTGTCCTTTATTTGATAGATCATAGTAAAATATGAGTTTGACTTTAAATTTAATATTAAACCATCAAGTCCTTAGTAAACTTTTATAAAGCCATTATAAAAGTTTAACGATGGCAAACTTAGCAAGATTTGATCATCATAAGTCTCAAGTAGAGCTATGCATAAGAACTGATAATAGGAGCAGAGGAATGAGTGAACGTGAATCCATGGAATTTGATGTAGTTATCGTGGGTGGAGGGCCGGCAGGACTCGCAACAGCGATCCGTTTAAAGCAGCTTGCCGCAGAGAGTGAGCAAGATATTGAGATCTGTCTAGTCGAAAAAGGTGGGGAAATTGGCGCGCACATTCTTTCCGGCGCCATCATGGATCCTATTGGTCTTGATGAGTTGATTCCTGACTGGAAGGAGCGTGGCGCTCCGCTTAATGTGGAAGTAAGCGAAGACCAATTTCTTTTCCTAAGCGAAAAAGGTGCTACAAAAACACCGGATTTCTTCTTACCGGACAACTTCAAAAACCACGGCAACTACATCGTACGACTTGGTGATGTCACTAAATGGCTGGGTGAACAAGCTGAAGAGCTTGGTGTAAATATCTTTGCTGGTTTTGCGGCAAATGAAGTTCTCTACGATGAAAATGGTGCAGTTAAGGGCGTTGCTACTGGCGATATGGGTATCAATCGTGACGGTACACATTCAGATAACTACACCCCAGGTTATGAGTTATTAGCTAAATACACTGTATTTGCTGAGGGTTCACGCGGACAATTAGGCCGTGAGTTAATCTCCAAATTCAATCTTGACAAGGATTCCGATCCCCAAAGCTATGGTATCGGCATCAAGGAGATGTGGGAAGTTAGTCCGGAGCAATCAAAGCCCGGCCTAGCGATACATACCTCCGGTTGGCCTTTAGATAGCAAAACCTACGGCGGTACTTTTTTATATCACTTAGATAACAATATCGTCGTGGTCGGTATGGTGGTTGGTTTGGATTACTCAAATCCATATTTATCACCCTTTGAAGAGTTCCAGCGCTTTAAGACTCACCCCAAAATTCGCACTACCTTTGAAGGTGGCAAGCGCATTGGTTATGGTGCTCGTGCCATTACTGCCGGTGGTTTATTATCACTTCCTGAACTTGTCTTCCCGGGCGGTGCCTTAGTTGGCTGTGAGGCCGGCTTCTTAAATGCTTCCCGCATTAAAGGTAGCCATGCAGCACTAAAAACCGGCAAGATGTGTGCCGAAGCAATTTTTGAGGCACTCCAAAGCGTTGACGCCGAAGCTGAAAACGTCACTTACCCTATTCTAGAAGCATATCCTAAGGCCTTCAAGGAGTCTTGGTTGCACCAAGAGCTCAACAAAGCGCGTAACTTCAAGCAATGGTTCAAAAAAGGTCTATACGTGGGTGCCCTCATGACCGGTATTGAGCAGTGGCTCTTCAAAGGCAAAATGCCTTGGACTATTCACCGTACCAAAGCAGACCACGAGTGTCTCAAGCCTGCTGCCGAATGCACCAAGATCGAGTACCCTAAACCTGATGGGAAATTGACTTTTGACCGACTCAGTTCAGTCTTCCTGTCCAGCACCAACCACGATCATAATCAGCCTATCCACCTGACCCTTAAAGATGCCTCAGTGCCTGTCAAGGTGAATTTAGACAAATATGCGGGTCCTGAGCAACGCTACTGCCCTGCTGGTGTTTATGAGTTCATCAAGGATGATGACGGTCAAGATCAACTACAGATTAACGCAGAGAACTGTGTACACTGTAAAACCTGTGACATCAAGGACCCAACCCAAAACATTGTCTGGGTTGCTCCACAAGGTGGCGAGGGCCCGGTTTATTCAGGCATGTAGTTCTGAATTCATCATACTAGTTTAAATTAAAACTAAAGCCGTCTATTATCAATTTAGACGGCTTTTTAGTGATTAAATACTGCGATAGCACATCAAAATTGCTGCGATAGCATATAAAATAAGATTTTTATAAAAACAATCACTTAAACAACTTTATTAATAAAACACTTTAGATTCTTTGCAAAAAACGTATCAATAAATTGTTCTTCTTTTAAAGATGATTTTTTTATTTTAGGTTTATCTTATTATCATTTAATATTTTAATTAAATTTCTATGAAGCCCATAAATCATAGCTATCAGCAGATAATAAAAAACCAATATCACAATCAAAGTAAAAAACCAAATAATTCACGTTCAAAAAAAGTTACACTTTCCGTAAAAACAGGCTTGCAATTTACAAATTAAACAAATAAAGAGCACTTAGAGCCTTGTAAGTACCAGATAATTTATATAAAATCATGGTACTTGCTTGCAAGTGAAAACCTTACTATTCTAATTATATTGTTACCATTTTCTGTGATATGTCGATATTAAACTTTGCAAAATCACTCGGGTTTCAGGTTTTCTGCCAGAAATTATTTATTCCTACCGGACTAATTGCAGGACTAACATTTAGCGGTGTTAGCTTGGCAGACAACCAGAGAGACACCATCGGTGATCTGATTTCTCAATCAAATACTACCCCTGTCCACACTATTTCCCTTAATAGCACCCCAGTTAATTCTGAATGGAAAGCTGACCTCAGTGACCCTATCGGTCAATTGCTAAGTCAGACTCAAGCAGAGCTTGGCGGTAAAGGCTCTACCCTTCAACTAACTACTCCTACAACAGCTTCCAGCGAACTCGCTCAGGCAGCTTTAAACTACCTAGGCGTAAGTTATCGTTTTGGTGGTACCTCTCCAAGCAATGGCTTTGATTGTAGCGGTTTAATTCACTACGTAGCAAACAAGCATTTAGGCATCGATATTCCTCGTGTAGCCGCTTCTCAAGCCAAAATTGGCACAGCAGTGGATCGCAGTGATTTACTCCCTGGCGACCTGGTATTTTTTAATACTCGCGGCGCACGCAACTCCCACGTCGGCGTTTATTTAGGCAACAATGAGTTTGTTCACGCCCCACGCAGCGGCGCTGTAGTTCGCGTCGAGAAAATCAGCACATACTGGGACAAGCGTTGGAACGGTGCTCGACGTCTTAGTAACTCAAACGCAACCACACACTTCTAGTTTTTTAAGGCAATTTCTTTATCTAAGTTGCACTAAAACCTTCAAAAAGAGTCT
Organism: Alcaligenaceae bacterium; assembly: GCA_012511555.1. Taxonomy (GTDB): domain Bacteria; phylum Pseudomonadota; class Gammaproteobacteria; order Burkholderiales; family Burkholderiaceae_B; genus Oligella. Next base: position 6,112 of record JAAZFX010000043.1, read on the forward strand.
CAGCATTAAGTTCTGGGACTCTTTTTTATGTCTTTTGCTTTTTGAATCTCAGTGCGGACTTCTCATCATCAGCTTTGTAATTTATATTTTTGAGCGGATTCTTCAAATCGCCGGAAGCTGCATCATGAAAAACGGTGACCCTGTCCCCCCTTCTTTATGGATTGAAATTATTGCAGAATCATCAAGAAACGAAGAGGTTAAGCGCTATTATTTATCAGCAGATGTGGCAATGCGTGAGGCTTTAAAAAACATAATCAAAACAGGCATCGACAACGGTGAATTTCAGGCAGCTTGCACTGAAGAGATGTCGATTCTAATATTTGCCATATTAGATGGCTTAATAGCCCGAAGAGCAGTTGATTCTAACTTCAATATAGAGCAAAGCTTACCGTCATTTCAGAGTTCTCTGAGCGGTATTCTCAACCCTGGTGACACTTAATTGAAAGGATAAATATTATGAATACATCCAAAAAAGACATCAAAGTAGTGATGCCACTATGGCAAGGTGGCAATAATCCAGCTTATATCCTTGGGGCCAAGTTACTCGACTGACTTTCATCTGAATCAGATATGCCAGTCTATCATGTACCTGTTATTGAGCCTGTCGAACCTCTTGTTAAAGAAAATGGTATCACCGGCAGAAACGATGTAATTAGCCAATTAAACAGCGCTGAAGACATCATCAGAAGACAAAGCCCCGATCGCATTGTCACCTTGGGAGGTGATTGCCTAGTATCGCTCATACCATTCTCCTATTTGGCAGAAAAATATGGCGATAAGCTCGGAGTGCTCTGGATTGATGCACATCCCGACATACAAAATGTCGAACAATTCAGCAATGCTCACGCACACGTCCTTGGTCTGTTACTGGGTCATGGTGATCCTGAACTCAAGGACTTTGTTAAAACAACAATCCCCTCCAACAATGTCATGATTGCCGGCGTGCATAATCTTCTTGAACATGAACAAAGCTTTATTGACGCTAATAACATCGCTACTTACTCACCACAGCAAGTCAGAGAAAACTCTGAACCGATTAAAGACCGAATTAAATCTCAAGGAATTGAGTATTTGGCAATTCATCTCGACCTGGATGCCCTGGCCCCACATCACTTCCGCTCAGTACTATTTGCACGCCCCGGACGAGGAGAGGATGATTTTGGTGGTGTAGCTGAAGGCGAGTTAAGCATGCAAGAAATTGTGACACTCATACGTGAGGTCACTGAAGCCACTGAAACAGTTGGTTTAACAATTGCTGAACATCTGCCTTGGGACGCAATCAATTTAAAGGCAATGCTGAAAGAACTACCACTGATCGGAAATACAAAAACCTAACTATCTATCTACGCAGATAAAGCATTAATTTAAAAGCTCTCTATATTCTTGAAATTATTGAGAACTTTTTGTAAGTGTCATATGATGTACGAAAATTCGAACCTGCTATTTAAGCTCGGTGTAGATAAGCTTCAAGCTAGGAGCCTCTTTAAGAAACAGGCTCAAACTACCGTGTGAGTGAGATACGCCAGGCTGAACACTCTGCACATCAGAATTAATCGTATAACGTAATCCCACGCAATTCCAGATCACAAACAATACAACTAATCTGCTAAACCACTTTTGAAAAGTCAACGCACCATTCATAACAAGCTCCTTAATTCTAAACTACAACAAATTAGTGAACACGCTGCTGACTTAGCTTATTCTGATTTAGCTTATTGTTAGGACATGTTGCACATGCTGTTTTAAAACCGCACTGCTCCAATGCCTGCTGCATACTGCCTTTAGAGCGACGGCAGCACATAATCTGTACTCCCGCCCTCTGGGCAGCGCAACGGTACGACTTCATTACATTGTGGCCAAGGAAATCCGTCAGTAAAATAACTAAGGATGTGCCGTTAGGTAAGTGCTCGACGCGCTTCTGATGCGCAGTCTCACGACCGGTAATATGATGTCTGACTTTAATATTATGTGATTTGAGCAGATCCAACAAATTACCCAAACGATCCGCGCCTACTACGAGTGCCTCAGTCATAACTATCTCCTAAATTATCAATAGATTAATTTAATAATCTAGGTAAATTATACTGATAATCATTCTCATTTGCAATTGGCTTTGGAAAAAATCAATTTAAACTACTAAAGAAAATTTAACTCTTAAAAATCAATAGGTTAAGATAACATTTCATCCAGCGCATCGCGAGCTAGAGCCCCGTTTGTACACATTTTTACAAATTCGTAGAGGTAATCCCTAACAAAAACACCCTTTCTCAGGGCTAAACGTGTTGTATGGCGACCAAACAAGTGACCTACCGGAATATGAATCAAGCCTGAATCACGCCTAGGATCAAAAGCCATGCCAGCAATGATCCCTAAACCCATATCAAGAGCAACATAGGTTTTAATAACGTCAGCATCAACCGCTTCCAACATGATATCCGGAGTTAGTCCTTGCTTTGCGAAAGCTTTATCAATAGTGGTACGTCCGGAAAAGGCCCGATCATAAGTAATTAAGGGATACTGCTGAATTTGCTCTAGACTAATATTTTTAGCCTCAGTTGTCGTTAACTGACTTAAAGGATGATCTTGATCCATCACTAATACGTGCTCCCACTCGTAGCAATCCAGGGGCACCAGGCCACTAATCGTTGATAAAGTTTCTGTCGCAAAAGCAATATCCACTTCATCATGCAAGAGTCGTTTAGCTAACTGTGGAGGATCGCCCTCACTTAAACTAACACGCACTTTGGGGAATTTCTTTTTAAACTCCATGAGAATTTTAGGCAAGAAATAACGTGCTTGAGCATGAGTACAACCAATCATCAAGCTGCCCTCTTCTTTTTCCGCTAAATCATCGCTCAGTCTTTTAAGATTATCGACCTGTCGCATGATGTCATCGATAATGACGCTGACCGCTTCACCAGCCTTGGTCAGACCTCTTAAACGCTTACCATGACGTTCAAAAATCGTAATACCCAATTCATCTTCTAATTCGATAATCGCTTTAGAGACACCGGGTTGAGAGCTGTAGAGCTGTCTGGCAGCTTCAGTAAGATTAAAGTTTTGGCGAATCGTCTCACGCACAAAACGAAATTGCTGTAGGTTCATACTAATATAGCTCCACGCAAAGAGCGGCCTAATTATATAAATAAAGTCACTATATTAATATAATTTATTCTTATAATAAACCTTAAGCTTATGACTATATACAATATGTAGTTTTTTAATTGATAAAACTAATTACTCACAGCTGCACTTTAGTTAAGCGGTGGTTTAGGCTTTTTGACCCTGATTTGCAACCAGAAAAAATAAACACAAAGCAAGATGGCAATCAAGTTAAGACCTATCGTGCCTTCAAAGAAACCGATCGTGCCGTTACCAATCCAGCTACGCATTAAATTTAACAAGTTCATATAAAGCAAAGCAATTAAGCCAGCGATAACCAAGTTTAGAGAACGACCTACACGCGGGTTGACCGCCCCCAAAGGTATCGCCAGCAGTGCTAAATTAAGCGCAGCGATTGGCATGGAAATACGCCACATAATTTGACCATTGCTTTTTGCATCATTATCGCTAATTAGAGCCATAATTGGTCGTGCTTTGAGCCGCGACTGTACTGCCTGCCTAATAGCTTCCTCACTGCCTGCATCTGCACCCTTGATTTGCATAGTAAAGGAATCAAAATGGGTCATTCGAAACTCAGTCGAGTTATTGCGCATATCATAGCGATTACCCGGTCCCAAATCGATATAACGCCGCCCTTCCTCGTCAACACGGTAGTCGGCATAATCGGAAGTAATGGTACTGGTCCAATCGTCACCCTCACTGATACGAGCAAAGACTCGACCAAGCCCACTTTCTTGCTCATCATCTTGTTGAATAAAAAAGACTCGCTCACCACCTTGTGTCTCAATAAACTGACCGGTGGCAATTTTAAAAATATCTGAACGTTGCTCAAAACGCTGACGATTCTCCTCAATCTCGGCATAAGCCCAGGGAGATATTTGAATCGTTAATAAAGCGATAAGGGCACATATAGGTAAAGCCACACGCAACACCGGTCTCAGCCAAGTAGTTAAAGATATGCCACTGGTAAACCAGACTACCATCTCATTTTCTCTATAACTACGAGAGACAGTGACGATGACTGCAATAAATAAAGTGACTGTTAAAATAGTCGGCAACGCCGTAACACTAGAAAAAGCGGCAATTCCCAAGACTAAATCAGAGCCAATCAAGCCCTCAGCTGCTTGTCCTAATAACCTCACTAACAACACGCTTAGCCATACCACCAAGAGAGTGGACATGACAACACCTGCGTGACTAGTTATTTCGGTGACAACCGAGCGTTTGAATAGCGACATAAAGATTCTTAAGCGATAATGGATAACACAGTAATGTTAATTATAAAGAAATAAGGACATATAAATGGAATTTAAAGTACAAGCTGCTAAGTCAATTGAAGAAATTAAAACACCAGCATTGATTGTTGGTGTTTATCAAGATCAACTCCTTGGCATTGCCGCCGAAGCCATTGAAAAAGCGTCTAAAAATGCCATTAGCCCATTGTTAGACAAAGAATTTAAAGCAAGCTTAGGTTCACATTTAGTTTTGCGTGACCTTGAGGGTGTCGCTGCAAAGCGTATTATCCTCATAGGCCTGGGTAAAAAAGAAGATTATAGCCCGAAGGCCATTTTAAAAGCACACGAAGCTGTCGCTAAAGCTTGCAACGACTTAAGTTTAGAAGAGGCGGTTAATACCTTATTACTCGAATCTACCGATGGTGTATCAGACACTGCTCAGGCACGATTTGCCGCACGCGCTCTGGAAAATGCGCAGTACCGCTACACCGCCACCTTAGGAAAAGAAGCACAGGAAAAGGCTGAAGCAGCAAGTTTGGCAACTATTACCTTTATCACTAACGAAGATAAAGACAAAGCGCTTAAAACAGCCATTGCTGAAGGTAAAGCCATAGCCCAGGGTATGGCCTTGACTCGTCAGTTAGGTAACTTACCAGGCAATTTCGCCACTCCCACTTATTTAGGTAAACAAGCTAAAGCTCTAGCCAAAGAGTACAACACGCTTGAAGTTCAGGTATTAGAGAAAAAGCAGATTGAAGCCTTAAAAATGGGTTCTTTCTTATCAGTTGCTGCTGGTTCAGAAGAGCCGCCACGCTTCATTGTGCTACATCACAAACCTGAAAACGCCAAAAAATCTGAAGCACCTATCGTCTTTGTCGGTAAGGGCGTAACCTTCGATACCGGCGGTATTTCTCTAAAACCCGGTGCCGGCATGGACGAAATGAAATGGGATATGGGCGGCGCCGCTACTGTCTTGGGTCTCTTTAAGTTTATCTCCGAAATCGGTCTGGATAAAGAAATCGTTGGCTTGATTCCAGCTACTGAAAATATGCCAAGTGGTCGTGCGACCAAACCGGGTGACGTGGTCACGAGTATGTCAGGCCAGACCATTGAAATCCTTAACACCGATGCTGAGGGTCGTCTCATCCTATGTGATGCACTTACTTACGCCGAGCGCTATGAACCTAAAGCGGTCATTGATATTGCAACCCTAACCGGCGCTTGCGTCATTGCCCTTGGCAAAATTAATACCGGTTTATTCAGCAATAACGATGACTTAAGCGCTGCTTTGCATGAAGCTGGTAAACAGGCTTGCGACCAAGCATGGCCTATGCCCCTTGATGAAGAGTATCAGGAGCAATTAAAGAGTGACTTTGCAGATATGCAAAACATCGGCGGTCGTGAAGCAGGCGCAATTACTGCGGCAGCATTTTTGGCCCGCTTTACCAAAAAGTATGCATGGGCGCACTTAGACGTTGCTGGTACGGCTTGGGATAAATCAGGCTCATCCAAAGGTTCTACAGGTCGCCCTGTACCTTTATTAGCTCAGTATTTATTAGATAGCAAGTAATATTAAGGCAATGGCAATGAGCGTTAAGGTGTTTTTTGCTTTTGGGGTCGGGCACCGCATTCAACAAGCGGCGCTCACTGCCGCCAAAAACTATCATTCGTCCAAGAAAATACTGGTGTTTAGTTCCGAACAAAAACGATTGGACATGTTTAGTCGTATGCTCTGGGACTTAACACCCGAGGCCTTTATTCCTCAAGAAGCTATCAGCTCAGCCGAACAATTGGCAGAACTGATAGCTGGGGAATGGACAGCAACAGATAAAGCTCAAGCTATTTTTCTCGTACAAAATAGCGACCTACTCTCTACTCAAGAGATATTAGCTAAAGCTCAAGACATTTGGCTATTAAATCTGGACTTAGCCTGCCCGCCACATTATCAGCAATTTGCCTGTGTACTGGAGATTGTTTCTGAACATGAGGCAGATAAACAATATGCACGAGCGCGCTGGAAGCAATATCGCGCCGAAGGCGCTGAGCTGATTTCTCACCAAATGGCTAAAAACTAAGGCAAGACAATGAGCACTTTTTTCCGTAAACGACCACCCTACACTCTTCGCTCTGAGCATACGCTAGAGCATGATGACGACTTTCCCGTGATTGGTCCAGCATCGGATAATGTTGACGAGCATGACTATCCTATACTTGAAGCAGAGACAGAGTCTATCGATGATTTCCCAGTTGTCGGTCCTGCCGCAGAAGCGTATTATCAAGAAGAAGAGGTTGAGAATTATGAGGAAGAGCTGGCGGTTGTCGCGCCAATCACAGCAGCTACAGTGTCGCCTAAAAAAGTTGCTCCAAGACAGTTTAACTCTTCTGACAAACTGCAATTACCACAAGCACCTAAGTGGGTACAAGAGCAAGCTCATAGTTCACACAATACAATCTCACCACAATTAGAAAATGCCATTAAGGTCATTATCAACGATGAGATGGAGCAAGCTGAAAAAAGAATACAACAAAGAATTCTCAATGAATTAAATAACTACTTTTAAAAAGAGTTTTAAATCAAAACTTAATAAACTTGGGAACATTATCGTACGTGAAACTGTCTATTGACATAGAGTTCAGTTTTATGTAAGCTTTTTTACTATAATCGGTGATTGATAGACAGAGCGTGATTTTCTGCTATATAGACCGCTATAAATTAATTATTGGAGTATCCATGAATCAATATCAACAACCTACACAGTACCAAGATCACAGCGCAGCAGGTGCCGTGGTTCGCAATCGCGTACTGCGTAATACCTATATACTCTTGGCTATATCCATGATTCCTACCGTTTTTGGTGCATGGTTGTCGCTTCAGCTTGGTCTAAACCAGATTTTAAGTCCGGGCATGTCAATGATTGTCTTCTTTGCCGGTGCTTTTGGTTTAATGTTTTTAATTGAACGCAACAAAAACAGCTCGGCCGGTGTAGGATTCTTACTGCTATTTACGTTCTTTATGGGCATCATGCTCTCCCGCATGCTTGGTTATGTCCTTAGTCTAGGCGATGGTGCTAACTTAATTATGCTCGCCTTTGGTGGTACTGCCGCAATTTTTGCTACGATGGCAGCGATTGCTACCACCACTAAACGTGATTTCACTCACTTGCACAAGACATTAATCATCGGTGCAGTGGTGATTATTATTGCAGCCATTGCCAATGTTTTTTTACAGATTCCTGCGATGACGCTAACTATTTCATTATTAGCCATCGTGATTTTCTCAGCCTTTATGCTAATTGACTTACAGCGCATTGTGCAGGGCGGTGAGACCAACTATATCTCGGCAACCCTATCGCTCTACCTAAGCATTTATAACGTATTTGTAAGCTTACTAAGCATCTTAGGTATTACTAGCAGCAATGACTAATTTAATTTCCCCATGCTAATAAGCTAATTCAGTAGCATATTAGTATTTTTAAGCCAGTGCTATTTTTTAGCACTGGTTTTTTTATGTCAATTTACGCTAAAACCAATAATACTGTATCAGCGTGCCTAAGCCTAACAATATAAATAATATACAAGCAACACGGCGTATCTTCTTAAATGATAAGCGATCTAATAACCAACAGCCCAAATAAACCACCGGAACATTAGCCAGCATCATGCCCACAGTAGTACCTAAGAGCACTGGATAAAAGTCATTGTATTTAGCAGCTAAAAGAACCGTCGCTATCTGGGTCTTGTCGCCAATTTCCGCAAAGAAAAACAATACTGTCGTGGCGACAAAAGCACCGTATTTGACATACTTCTGATCCACTTCATCTTCTTTATCGGGGATAAGCAACCAAGCTCCCATCGCCAAGAAACTAAGCGCAACAACCCAAGTTAAAAGCTCATCACTAACATTTTGTGAGATCCATACGCCAAACCAGGCAGAAACAGCGTGATTTAAAATCGTCGCTACAAAAATGCCTAATACAATGGGAATCTTACGCGCAAACATGGCGGCCAAGAACAACGCCAGCAACTGTGTCTTATCACCGACCTCGGCTAAAGCAACCGCTAAAACAGATGCGATAAAAGCGTCCAACTCAAACTCCGTCGCGGTGGGCAAACATAACAAAGACAAGCATAAACTGCCCACCAAGGCGATTTATACCTGTCTTAAGTCTCGTTAGTCTGCACGCTAGAAAAGCTGATAAGCTCTTATGCGGTAGATGCTGACACCATGCAAAAGCAAATATGTTGATGGCAGCTTCGTAGGGATATACGAACAACTACTCCCTCAAGAACATAGAGATTATAGCTCAACATCTCTTCGTTAAAAATGAAGTCGCACTAAAAGTGAGGGTTTAACCCCGATCTCTGGCTAAACTATGCAGAGATTGAATGACATCGCGAGTTTTGAGTTTTCTCTGCTCTAACTGCTCATCCAGGCGTTGTCGTAATTGCTTGCGCCAACGACGAGTCTGAGACGGTTCAGAAAAGTCAGGCATAGGATCCTCCGCACCATAACCTGTTTCTTCTAATAATTGCCATTCAAAATATCTGAGAACAATATTTTCATTAGCCCCACTCGCTAATTGCTCTAAGCAATGGGAATAAATATCAAACAGTTCGACATGAGGGTCCTCTGGTGCCAGAAACTTTAAGAGTAGTTCATTCATGTACCAAGCGGGCATGAGGGCGCGCCCCTGGATGGGACAAAAGCCATTATTTTCGGCACGAATTAGCGTCTTGACCTCACCCTGTCCACTCCAACTCAATAGCAAGGGGTGAAAATGACTCAATATCGGTCGCATCACAGAATATGGTCGCTTGGCACCTTTAGCCATACCGACAATAAGACCATGATCTTTTGTAAAAACATGAGCAATTACCGAAGTCTCGCTCCAAGCATAAGCATTAAGAAGGTAGGCTTCGGCATCTAGAACACGTGTCCTGCGCTTACTCATAACCTAAGTCACGCAAGGTTTTTTCTTGCTCTGACCAGCCCTTGCGGACTTTGATAAAGACTTCGAGAAATACTGGTTTACCAACCATCTCGGCAATTTCCTGGCGTGCCTCGGTGGCAATGCGTTTCATGTGCTGACCGCCTGCACCTAACAGAATAGGTTTATGACTCTCGCGCTCAACGACGACGCAGGCATTAATATGAACGCCCTTATCCTCCTCATTCCACTCCTCGATGACAACCGTAGAAGCGTAGGGAAGCTCATCACCTACTAAACGGAAGATTTTTTCACGGAGAATCTCTGCAGAAATAAAGCGCATCGAACGATCAGTAAGCGTATCCTCATCAAACATAAACTCACCATCCGGCAGGCGCTGAGCGATCTCATCCAAGAGAATATCTAATTGATTATTTTTAACTGCACTCACCGGGATCACAGCATCATACTTATACTTGGCCATGATGCGAGTAGTGAATTCGAATAGCTCTGCTTTATTTTTAAGTGCATCAATTTTAGAAAGCACCAAGATCACGTGTTTTTTTTCGGGATCGGGTAATAACGGTAAAACATTTTCATCACCTTCTGACCACTTACCGGCCTCTACCACATGCACAACCACATCAACTTCAGAAAGGGTCTGTGTCACCACCCGATTCATCATGCGATTCATAGCACCACCATGACGCGTTTGAAAGCCTGGTGTATCGATAAAAAT
>JAAZFX010000242.1 GCA_012511555.1 Alcaligenaceae bacterium
CTACGCAAAAACATCATGCAATTTACGCGTAATCGCCCCTACCCGGGTCCAGAAGCTCAAATTGAGTTAGAGGCAGGTATCGAGCAAGATGATGAAGCAATGGAAAGAATTCTCTACGACATCCGTAAAGAGCACCCAAATGACGACGATTTATTAGTCGCCGTCGTCCTCTCTTCCGCTGCTGACAAAGTTACTTTAATGCGTCGTGTCGGCGAGATCATTGAACTGACCGGCGATGAATTAAATAACGCTCGTCGCGCACTGCCCCCTAAACCTAACAATGCAAAACCGATTTTACGCGGCTCCATTGTTTATATTCAGCGTTTTGGAGAGAAAGGCTGGTCAATCGTTAACGAACCGGCAGTTGAGGGTGCCTTTGTTGCCTTAGATGCCAATAACGGTGCTATCCGCTCAATGATTGGTGGCTTTAACTTCAATCGAGGTGACTTCAACCGTGTGACTCAAGCATGGCGTCAGCCGGGTTCAACCTTTAAGCCTTTCATCTACGCAGCAGGCTTGGAGCGCGGCATTACCCCTGAAACACATATTTCAGACCAACCTTTTGTTCTTACGGCAAAGCAAACAGGTTCAGCTCCTTGGCACCCTAAAAACTACGGTGGTCGATACACCGAAAGTCAAACCATGCGTCGCGGTTTATATCAATCACGCAATATGATTTCTATTCGCGTGTTAGAAGCTGTAGGCGCAGATTTTGCCAGGGATTACATCACTCGCTTCGGTTTTGATATCCGTCGTCAACCACAAAAAAGTGCTTATTTGACCATGGCACTAGGTGCCGGCAGTGTGACACCATTACAAATGGCAGGAGCTTATGCCGTATTTGCTAATGGTGGCTATCGAGTTAATCCATACATCATTGATTATGTCTTAGACCCTGAGGGCAATGAAATCATGCGCACTCAGCCACAAAAAGCCGGCGACCAAGCTAATCGTGTACTAGACGAGCGGACCGCCTACTTGATGAATAATTTACTGCATGGCGTTGCCACCTCTGGTACTGCTGCTCGTACAACCAACACCTTAGGTCGCAAGGACCTGCACGGCAAAACCGGGACTACCAACCAATCCTTTGATGCATGGTATGCAGGATATACGCCTGACTTAGTAGGCATTGCGTGGATGGGTTACGATCAGCCACGTTCTCTGGGCAGCAATGCCACCGGCGGCCAATTAGCTATGCCTATCTGGATTGAGTATATGCAAACTGCTCTTAAAGGCGCCCCAGAGAAGCCGGCTGGTGCACTACCTGATGGATTAGTTAGCGCAGATGGCAACTTTTACTACGCTGAATTCCCTAGAGGCAAGGCCTTTACCAACCTCGGTACGAAGCAAGGCTCAGCCACTGACGGCAGCTTCACAGGTAGTGGTGGACAGCGCTTTACGCCAATTCAGCCACGCCAAGATCCGCTACAACGCACGATCGAATCATTCAACCCGACTGGAGGCGCTCCTATCCGCTTCTAGATCGTCATTAACTTGACATAGATTTGACTAAAAGAGTAGTTATAATCGGCTGGTATTATCTAAATTACCAGCCGATTTTTTTGATTTTTGGTTAAACACGATTTTTATCATAAATATAAAAGCCCATGATAATTATTGCATTGCAACACTTAGCAAAAGCTTTTATAGTCTATTATGTTAATTCAATAATAATTTTTAGGAGCAGGCAATGATTTATTCCGGACCGGCAATTACCGTACAAATGCTAGAAGATGGTATTGCAGAGTTTAAGTTTGACTTAAAAAACGAGTCAGTTAACAAATTTAACCGTGTCACCTTAGATGACTTCGCCGCTGCTGTTCAAGCAGTCAAAGCAGACCCTCAAATCAAAGGTCTACTAGTCACTTCGGCCAAAAACTTTTTTATTGTAGGTGCTGACATTACTGAATTTGGTGATGTTTTTTCGCATGGGCGCGATTACATTAAGAATTGGGTCATGGATATTCATCGCACCTTCAACTCTTTCGAAGACTTGAATATCCCTAAAGTCGTGGCAATTAATGGCTTTGCTCTAGGGGGTGGCTTAGAAATGTGTTTGGTTAACGACTATCGTGTGATGAGCGATAAGGCGCAAATCGGTCTACCGGAATTAAACCTAGGTCTTATCCCCGGCTTTGGCGGCACGGTACGTATTGCCCGCGTAGCCGGTGCAGCCAAAGGTATCGAGTGGATTAGCACATCTCGTCCTCGCAAAGCCCAAGAAGCGCTTGCTGATGGTGTAGTTGATGAGATCGCTCCGCACGAAGAGCTTAGAGCCACCGCCTTAACTGCACTTAAAAAAGCCATTGTCGGTGAAATTGATTGGCAAGCCAAACGTGCCATCAAGTTACAGGCTATTAAAATGCCTGAGAGCGACTCTAAGGCTTTTTTTGATAGCACCCGTGCTGAACTCACCAAGAAAACCAATCCTGAACAGTATCCTGCCAGCAAAGCATTTTTAGATGTTATTGAAGAGTCAGCAGAGATGCAACGCGACCAAGCCGTTGAAGTTGAGGCTAATCATTTTGCTA
>JAAZFX010000243.1 GCA_012511555.1 Alcaligenaceae bacterium
TGCGTGCTATTGAATAGGGAATATTCCAGTACGGACTAAATTCGATGAATTCCATTTTTCCATCAAACAAGGGAGTGCTAGTATTGAAGGCCCTACCCACAATGACTCTCATTTCGATTTGTGGTTCAATCCTACCCATATTAACGTGATAACCGCGCAGCACAAATTCGGGTACATTAACCACAATCATGCGTGAATGTGTAGTCAGTGGTGTCCAGCGTAAACGCTCAAGATTAATTTCAATCTGTCTGACACGCTGTTCTGGTGTGATCGACAACTCAGCCAGAGTAGCTTTACCAATCACCCCATCCTGTTCAAGACCATGTCGCTCTTGAAACTTTTTTACTGCTTGCTCTAGCGTAGCATCGTAAACAGTAGGTATTGCATTACCTGGGGATAGATCCCCCAAAACCTCAAGGCGTGCTTGCAATCCTGCAAGACCATCATAAGGCTGCCCAAGCTTAAGGCTGCCATTGACGGCTGGTAAAGGTGTTTGCCAAGTTGAGTTGCCAACAAGCGTTTTATAGTGAGCCAATACCCCAAGCAAGCTTTTATACATTGGTATGGGGCTAGTAATGTGTTCTGGCAAACTGGCTAAATCTTCCTGCTGCAAGGCATTTTGCAACAAGACATCGGCCTCTACATCAGTAATAGCCGTCCGGTTGAATTTCTGTTTGACACTGGCTGGGTCTACCCGTCCGTTTTTAAGATCTTTAACATAGGTCCGCATAACATGAGTAATACGCTCATTAAGCTGTGCAATCTGCTCACTGCCCAATTCACTTCTATCAGCCTGTGCCAGTTGTCGCGCTAGGTTTTCTGCGTGGTAATCAGCTGAATCCAGACCATGAAGCCCAGCTTGCTCTAACAAAGTAATAGCCTCGTGCGTTTGCCGCAGCGGGCGATTAGCGGAAAACCAGGCTAGTGATATTTGCGGGAATATGGCTGTACTACTTTCAAGACCATTGTCAAAAACCGGTGGCTGCTCCAGGAAAGGTACTGGTTCGTCTGGCACCACAAAGGACTGTGCACCGGCAACAGCATGAATGCCGACTCCGACCGTCAATATGACTGCAATCAAGATTTTATGAGTTTTCATAATAATCTCCTGCTAATGTTTTTTACAGAAATTTTGTAAAAATAAATCTGTCCACTGAAATGCCAATTCAATTAGCACTTAGCCATAAGAAAGGTATTGGTCGCAACCAAAACCATGACTAGCGTTAGAACATACAAACATATTAACATTAGGCGACCTAGCGGATAAGTTAAATACCGCTTAAGAGTATGGATTTCTGCAGTTCACTAAATACATTTACAGTGGCAACGTAGCTCTAAAATCTCAATTAAAGAGCTAAAAAAACTTGGATTTTTATGCCTACCTAATCTTATTCGGTTATTCTAAAGGCCAATTATTAATTCCAAGGACGATACAAAATGGCTATTCCTGATTTTCAAAGTTTTATGCGACCAATACTTAGCTCTGTTTCTAATGGTCAAACCTTAACCTTGAACGAACTTAGAGAATATGCAATTGATTTTTTCGAACTAAGTACTGAAGAGTCAAATGAACGCTTACCTTCAGGCAAACAAACGGTGGTTAGTAATAGAGTTGGCTGGGCTCGTACCTACCTTAATAAAGCTGGTCTTCTACAAATCCCTTCAAAAGGATTAGTTAAAATTACTGAGCGTGGGCGAGAAGTACTCGCTACTGGTCCTGAACGTATCACTGTTACTTGGCTCAAACGTTATCCTGAATTTGCTGAGTTTCACTCTCCTCGTCCTAGTGAAAACATTAAGACAATTAATATTTCAGTTCAAACTGAAGAAAAAACTATAGTGGATGAAGAAAACACGCCAGATGAGCGTCTAAATTCAGCCTATCAAGAATTAATGTTCTCTCTAGCTGACGAACTATTGACCCAAGTACTAGCTTCTTCTCCAGAGTTCTTTGAAGACTTAGTCGTTGATCTAATGATTGCCATGGGCTATGGTGGTTCACATAAAGAAGCAGGTAGCGCTACACGCAGAACTGCTGATGACGGTATTGATGGCATCATCAAAGAAGATAAATTAGGTTTAGACGTCATCTATCTACAAGCAAAGCGTTGGAATTATACCGTTCACCGTCCAGAAATCGATAAATTCATTGGAGCATTGACTAGGCAACGCGCCCGCAAAGGTGTTTTTATAACTACTTCAGACTTTTCTACCGGAGCGCGTGAAGCAACTTTAGGGCTTGATATTAAAGTTGTATTGATTGACGGCAAAGAACTTGCCAAACTGATGGTTGAAAATAACCTAGGCTGCAGTATCAAGCAGGTTTATGAAGTCAAACAACTAGATACTGATTATTTTAATGAAGAGTACAATTAAAACAAATGTAATTAAAAAGAAACGGAGGGATTCGAATCCACAACAACCTCAAAACTCTACGAAATAAAAAGAAATCTGATCCCAAAAGTTAGACATCTAAAAATCCAACCTTTTAAGGTTTATTTATGTCCCCAGAAGATAAACCAATAAAAAAGGATCTAGCAATTTAAGCTAAGCCCTTGATTTTATTGGTCGGAACGGAAGGATTTGAACCTTCGCCCCCTTGCACCCCATGCAAGTGCGCTACCAGGCTGCGCTACGCCCCGAATTTTCTTTTCTTTTTTCTTTTCCTCTAACGAGGAAAGATTAAGATTCTAGGACGTTTTAAAATAAAAATCAAGTTAATCTGGACAAAGCATGATAAGAGTATTAAATTCAATGCTAATAGTCCCATTTAAGCAATAATTACTAACAATATAAACACCATGTTCAATATCAATAAAATCACTTGCATTGAAGACCTACGTAAAGTAGCTAAAATCAAAGTGCCAAAAATGTTCTATGACTACATGGATAGCGGTTCATTTACAGAAAGTACCTATCGCACCAACTCTACCGATTTTCATAAACTCAAATTTATCCAAAAGGTTGCTCGTGACCTGAACAATCGTAGCATCAAAGGCAAGTTATTAGGCACTGAATATGCCATGCCGGTAGCGCTTGCACCGACAGGTCTCACAGGCATGCAACGAGCTGATGGTGAGATCTTGGCAGCTAAAGCAGCAGAGAAATTTGGCGTACCCTTTACCCTCTCAACCATGAGTGTTTGCTCTATTGAAGATGTTGCTGCAAACACCACTCAGCCTTTCTGGTTTCAACTCTATGTGATGAAAGACCGCGATTTTATGCTCCGACTTATTGGTCGCGCTAAAGATGCTGGTTGCTCTGCCTTAGTGCTGACCTTGGACCTACAAGTCATGGGACAGCGTCACAAAGACATAAAAAATGGTTTAAGTACACCACCCAAACCAACGCTACTCAATATCCTCGACCTTGCTTTGCGTCCCGAGTGGTGTTGGCATATGTCAAAAACCAAGCGTCGCAGCTTTGGCAATATTGTCGGCCATGTCACAGGCGTTGCCGACATGACCTCCCTCGCCTCTTGGACTGCAGATCAGTTCGACCCGCAACTAAACTGGAACGATATCGCCTGGATTAAGGAGGCATGGGGTGGTCCGCTAATTCTTAAGGGCATTATGTCGCCCGATGATGCAGTAGAAGCTCATAGACATGGGGGCGATGCCATTGTTGTGTCAAATCACGGCGGTCGCCAGTTAGATGGCGCGCCCTCCTCCATTTCTTCACTTGAACCGATTATTGAGGCACTGGCACAGCAAAACAGTCAGATGGAAGTCTATATGGATGGTGGCATTACACAGGGTCAAGATATTTTAAGAGCTAAAGCACTCGGTGCTGATGGCGTTATGATAGGTCGAGCATTTTTATACGGCCTGGCTGCCTTTGGCCAAGAAGGTGTAGAAAAAGCACTCCAACTACTGGCTAACGAGCTCGATGTGACTATGGCTTTTTGTGGTCATACCGATCTCAACAACATAGATAAAAACATCTTGCTTAACCCCAACGCCCTCAAAATTTAATCGCGGCCTCTCTTACTTTCACAGCGAAACCCTGTTCCTAAAAAAACAGGGTTTATCCCTAAAGCCTTTAGAACACCTGCACTGGCAAAATGAATCCTGCATTATAAAGAAAATTACAAATAGTAATAATGTAATTTCATAATCACCGCAGGAGACATTTCATGAAACTCAAAACAACATTTCTTAAAGCAGGTTTAATCAGTGGATTATTACTAGTCGCAAGTGCTTCACAAGCACAAGTCAGTGTGATGTTACCGGCCAACCCCGGGGGCGGTTGGGATGGTACCGGCCGTCAAGCGATGGCTGCGATGAATAAAGCGGGCATTTATACCGGCACAGTCAATTACACTAATAGAGGCGGTGCTGGCGGCACCATCGGTTTAGCCGAATTCCAAAACAAGGCTAAAGGCAAAGCCGATGAACTAGCAGTTTTTGGGGCCATTACCGTTGGCTCCATTACCATGAACAACTCACCCATTAAATTAGAAGATTTCAAACCAATGGCTCGCTTGACTGCTGAGTACCTGGTCCTGGCCGTGCGCCCTGATTCTCCTTATCAGTCTTTAGGCGAATTTGCTGCTGCTCTTAAAGCGAACCCGGGTGCAGTACCCGTTGGTGGAGGTTCTGCCGGTGGCGTAGATCATGTAGCCTTGGCTCTCCTGGCTAAAGCTAGTGGTGCGGATGCCGGGAAAATCAACTATATCCCACAAGCCGGTGGCACTGAAACCATTACCGCGATTGTTAACGGCACCCTAGCCGCTGGTATTTCGGGTATTTCTGAGTTCCAACAATTCGCTGATATGGGACGCGTAAAAATCCTTGCTATCACTTCCTCTGAGCGTATGGAAGGTCTTGATGTACCAACCTTCAAAGAAGAGGGTTTTGATATTGAACTAGCAAATTGGCGTGGCGTACTCGGTTCACCCAATATGCCTGAAGAAAACTATCAAGAGTGGATTAAGCGCTTTGAGCAACTCAACGACAGCGATGCCTGGAAAGAAGCCATGGAAACTCAAGGTTGGGAACCATTTTTCTTAACCGGTGACGAGTTCGGTGAATTTATAAAAGCCGAATCTGAGCGCATCAATGAGGTTCTCAAAGATACCGGTCTAATTAAATAATAAAAAGCCAACCCTAAGCCGGTCGCACATATAAGCAACCGGCTTTTTTAATTAAGTCGAGTTAAAAAGGCAATTTACTATGCAAGAAAACAAATCCAAACCATGGTGGCTTGGCATCTCCGTCATTGTACTGGGTGCTATTTGTGTCTACAGCGGTAGCAAGCTACCAAGCACAGCCCAATACGCAGCGATTGGTCCTGGACTTTTTGTCAATTTAGCCGGATTAGGCTTAATGATTTTAGGCATTTTATTAACCATTCAAATTGCTCGTGGCGAAAAGTTTGAGGCACAAGATACTGAGAACGCTAGCGGCTCAACACCAATGGATAAAAAGGCCTTTTTTACTGCTACCCTCGGCTGTTTAATCCCGGCACTAACTATCACTTTTTTAGGCTTGCCTCTTACTGCGATGCTTACCTTTGCCTTGATCGCACGATCCTTTGGATCTAACAAACTGCTAAGTGATCTGATTATTGGATTTATTTTAGGTGGTCTCAGCTGGCTACTCTTTAGCTATTTAGGTTTACAACTGGGTGATTTTTTACCCCTTATAGGTGTTTAGATGGAAACGTTAAATCTACTTTTTCAAGGGTTTACAGTTGCCTTCCAGCCCATGAATTTAGTCTGGGCTTTTATCGGTTCCATGCTAGGTACAGCAATCGGCATCTTACCCGGTATTGGCCCCGCCCTAACCATTGCCTTGCTTTTACCGGTGACAATTTCTGTTGGTCCTGTCTCAGCATTTATCATGTTTGCCGGTGTTTTCTACGGTGCGATGTACGGTGGTTCTACCACTAGTATTCTTATTAATACGCCTGGCGAAGCCGGTTCCATGATGACTGCACTTGAAGGTAATAAAATGGCACGTAACGGTCGCGGCGCTGCTGCACTGGCAACTGCGGCCATTGGTTCCTTTGTGGCTGGGACCTTTGCCACCATCATGTTGACCTTTGCTGCACCAGCCGTAGCTGAATTAGCCTTCTACATGAAACCTGCTGATTACTTTGCCCTAACTATTTTAGCCTTTACTTCCGTAGCTGTTGTCATGGGTACCTCTCGTGTCAGAGGTTTTATTTCACTATTTATTGGTTTAGCTTTTGGTGTCATCGGTATCGACAAAATGACCGGACATCCACGTATGACCTTTGGCTCAGCTGATCTACTGGACGGTATTGAGTTAACCGTTGTACTGGTATCTCTATTTGCTATCGGTGAGGTGATCTATGTCGCAAGTCGCTATCACAAACAAAAAGATGAAATTAGCGGTATCAAAAAAGGTAAACGCTGGATGAGCAAAGACGATTGGCGACGTTCTTGGCGACCTTGGTTACGTGGCACCTTTATCGGCTTCCCGATGGGGGCGATTCCGGCGGGTGGTTCAGAAATCCCGACCATGCTTTCCTATACATTGGAGAAAAAACTTAGTAAACACAAAGAGGAATTCGGCACAACCGGAGCGATTGAGGGTGTCGCTGGTCCAGAAGCAGCAAATAATGCCTCCGCTGCGGGTGTATTGGTACCTCTTTTGACCCTGGGTCTACCTACCTCTGCAACCGCAGCTATTTTGCTTGCGGCTTTCCAGAATTACGGTCTACAGCCCGGGCCCTTCTTATTTACTTCAAACCCAGAATTGGTCTGGGGACTAATCGCCTCTCTTTATATTGGTAATGCCATGCTGTTAGTACTTAACCTACCCTTAGTAGGCATGTGGGTGAAATTACTGCTGATTCCCAAACCTCAGCTCTATGCGGGGATTTTGATTTTTGCGATGATAGGTATTTGGGGCGTTTCAGGCTCAGTGTTCGATCTATATTGCATGGTAGCCATTGGACTGATGGGCTATGTGATGCGCGTCTATGACTTTCCCATCGCACCACTGCTTATCGGTTTAATTTTGGGCCCAATGGCTGAGAACCAGTTACGCGTAGCTTTAGCCGCCGCTCAAGGTAATCCAATGATCCTGGTGGAAACGCCGTTATCAATCACTTTCCTGAGCATTGCTGCTTTATTTATGTTTGTACCGATTTTTATTAAACGTTTGAAAAAAATAGCCTAAAAAAACAATTGAAAATCATATTGTTTAACATTTAAATTAGCAGGTTTTATATGCTTATTACTTATCCTGATATAAACCTGTTTTTTTAATTTTTTATGCCGACAACTCCATAAGGTGCAAGCTTTTACGACACATTAGCAACAACTAACTTAAGATTTACATTTAGTAAAAATAACCACACAAAAGCTTTATCCATACTCATCAGAACAGCATCCTATAGTATGATCTACAGGATGGAAAAGAGGTACTTACTATCTTTTCTATGAGTTTTCTTTTAATCTTGACGAGGTATGAATTGATGAGAATAGGAATTCCTAAGGAGCAATTCGCCGGAGAGACCCGCGTAGCGGCAACCCCGACGACTGTGACACA
>JAAZFX010000244.1 GCA_012511555.1 Alcaligenaceae bacterium
GTGACAGCCAAAGCAGAGGAGGAATCAAAGCGCCGTAACACTCGCGCCAATCGCATCAGCCCTTGGGAACAAAAAGAGTTAGACGAGCTACCCGAAAAAATTGCTATCTTAGAAGCCACGCAATCCGAGCTATCAGAACAACTAAGCCACCCTGACACTTATACCGATGGCTCAGATAAAGCAAAAGCGATCCAGGACCAACTTGAATCGCTTAATGCAGAATTAGAAAAGCTCTTTGAGCGTTGGGAAGCACTTGAGAGCAAAGATTCCAATTAAACTACTTAACAAGCACTATGGCAAAACCATCCCACAGCCTGCCGCCCACTGTTTGGATTGCAGTAGCATCAAGTCGCGGATGGTCGCGCACAAGCTCAAAGAAGTGCTGTAAACCTGTGATGTTTTCAGCTTTTGAGTGCTCCTCTAGCACCTTGCCACGACGTACCACGTTATCAGCCACAATCACGCTACCCGGACGTGATAACTCAATACACAATTCCAGATAAAGCGGATTATTACCCTTATCCGCGTCTAGAAAAAAGAAATCAAAAGGTGCTACGTCATCAGCAATTAACTGCTTCAAACTATCAACTGCAGGACCTTGTATCACCTCAATCTTGTCACTCATACCAGCAAATTCGATATTATCACGTGCAATATTCACATGCTTTTCATCGAAATCCAAAGTAATGATTTTGCCGTCTTCAGGTACTGCCTGTCCCATCCAGATCGTACTGTAGGCCGCTAAAGTCCCAACCTCCAGTACACGCTTGGCACTCATCATTTGCACTAGTAGTTTCAACAACTTGCCTTGTGCTGGCGTGACATGAATCAGCGGGATAGGATGCTGCCTGGAACGCTCCAAAACCTCGGCCAATAAAGTATCTTCAGCAAGTAAATGCTCATAAATATAAGTATCAACCTCGGCAGTACGGTGCATATCTACTAAGGCCTTGTCACCCGAACCAAATACCATACAAACTCCTAACTATTTATTAACCCTCGAATGTCCAATTTAATTCTGTACCGGCTGCAAGTGGAACCAAGGTATCACCATTAACAAAAGGCAAAGCACTTGGTACGGTATAAGTCTGACGCTTTAAGGTAACTGTCTCAGTATTTCTGGGTAAACCGTAGAAGTCCGGACCATGCAAACTTGCAAAACCCTCTAAGCGCTCTATTTTGCCAACCATATCAAAGGCTTGGGCATATAGCTCAAGCGCATGCAAGCCCGAGTAACAGCCGGCACAGCCAGAAGTCTGCTCTTTCAGTGTACGTGCATGGGGTGCACTGTCGGTCCCCATAAAGAAGCGTGTAGAACCGCTAGTAGCGGCTTGAATTAAGGCTTCGCGATGAATCTCGCGCTTTAAAACTGGCAAGCAATAATAGTGCGGCTGCAAGCCACCGGTAAAAATGGCATTGCGATTATATAAGAGATGCTGCGGGGTAATAGTGGCGGCGACAGGACCCTCTGCATCACGTACATAATGCGCGCCCTCTTTGGTCGTAATATGCTCAAACACTACCTTTAATTCCGGGAAACGCTGACGCAATGGCACCATCACTCGATCAATAAAAACCGCCTCACGATCAAATACATCAATTGATGGATCGGTCACCTCCCCGTGCACTAATAAAGGCATGCCAACTTTTTGCATTTGTTCAAGCACGGCTGAACAATTAGCTAATAAATCAGTTACTCCGGCATCTGAGTTTGTCGTCGCACCGGCAGGATATAATTTAACTGCGTAGACAAGAGAAGACTCTTTAGCCTTGATAATTTCTTCAGCAGGTGTATTATCAGTTAAATACAAGGTCATCAGAGGGTCGAAGCCTAATAAACCCGCATCGGCTTTAGCGGCATCGGTATCCGCCAGAGCAGCCATGATACGCTGACGATAGGCTTGAGCTTGCTCCGTCGTAGTCACTGGTGGCACCAAGTTGGGCATAATAATAGCGCGTTTGACCTGCTTAGCGGTATCAGCCACCACATGAGCCAAGGCATGCCCATCTCTTAAGTGCAAGTGCCAATCATCCGGACGCACCAAGGTTATTTTATCCTCTGTTATTTGCATAATTTATCCTAATAAAAACTGCTAAAATCGTAGACTGCCGCTATTTTAGCTTTTTGCCACGGCATTTAGAAAAATTCATGTAATTAATACTTTACAATATCACGCTTTGCACAAAAGACCGGAAACGGAGCCTGTGCACAAAGGCAAATACATTTTACAAGAGAAATTTATGATGCGTATCATGATGAACAGCAAGATTCACCGCGCGGTGGTGACTGAAGCTGATTTGAATTACATCGGTTCTGTGACCATTGACCGCGACATTATGGATGCAGTAGGGCTATTGGCCAATGAAAAAGTCGCTATTGTCAACAACAATAACGGTGCCCGTTTTGAAACCTATGTCATTGAAGGTCAGCGCGGTAGTGGTGTGATCTGTTTAAACGGTGCAGCTGCTCGTTTAGTTCAAAAAGGCGATGTCATTATCATCATGTCTTATGTTTTTGTAGACAATGAAGAAGCACTTAAGCACCATCCTAAAGTAGCGATTATGAATCCGGACAATACGATTCAGGAAATTCTAAATTACGAAGAAGAAGCGACTATTAAGTAGTTTTTTTGGCGATAATATAGGTGAGTGCTATCAATTTATAAACTCCATTTTTTAGTACTTATCCTAACTTAGAGACGCTATCAATATAGTCTCACCATCTTTATAAAGGACAAATTATGTTTCCTGAGTATCGTGATCTAATCGCTAAACTTCGCCAAGATGATCCCCGTTTTGAAAAAATCTTTAATCAACACAATGAGCTCGATCATAAGATCATTCGGATGGAAAAAAATGCTGCCACAGCAATCCATGCCGACTTGGATATTGACCAGTTGAAAAAAGAAAAACTCGCTCTTAAAGATCAAATCTACGATTTGTTACTTGCGGCCAAAAGCTAGGAGTCAGTGATTCGATGTGCATCGCCTATATTCGATTTCAACCCGAACAACATGCTGCTTTGTTTATCGCTGCCAACCGCGATGAATTTCACGTGCGTCCTACTGCTTTTGCAGCCATCTGGGAGGACTCGCCGAATATCATTGCAGGACGGGACTTAGAAGCAGGTGGTACTTGGTTGGGAATTAATCGACAAGGCGGTGCAGCACTAATTACTAATATTCGTGACCCGCTCACCATGCGAAGCGACGCCAAAAGCCGAGGTGCTTTAGTCCGCAACGCGCTTCTCCACCAAAGTCTGCAACAAGGCTTTACGCCAACAGCGCTTACTGACTTTATAAAAGAGCAAGGCCCTCTAGCAGACTACAACGGTTTTAACCTTGTTTTCGGTGATACTGAAAGGCTCTACTACTTAAACAATTACGAGCACATCAAACAGAATGAGGCTAAACAAACCACTGAGTACGAGCCATACGAACTACCCCCAGGCAGTTACACCCTCTCCAATGCCGATTTATTCACTGTTTGGCCTAAAACCAAAGAGCTCGGTCTAAGTCTGGATAGCATTGATTTAAGTGCTATTAGCAGTGGTGATTTAAGTAATCTTGAGAGTGATTTTGTTCAGGATTTTACTGAAAACATTTTTAAAAAACTCGCTAATAATCAACAAGCCCCTGATCATTTACTGCCTAAAACAGGCATCAGCAATGGTTTTGAAAAGCTCCTTAGTAGCCCCTTTATTATCAGCCCCGAATATGGGACTCGATGTTCAAGCATTATCTTAAACTTTAAAGATGATAGCTCCTTTATGGCAGAACGCAGCTTTGACTCTCAAGGACAAGCAGTGCACGAGGTCATGTTCTACCAAAAAGACGGTATTATTCTAAGTACAAAAAAAGGCAAAACTCACAAGTAGCTTTGCCCTTTAAATCAATAAGAGTTTAAAAACTATTATTGAATCGCGTATAAGAACAACTCAACACGACGATTCATGCGACGACCTTCGGCGGTGTCATTAGAAGCAATTGGATCATTGGCAGCACGACCTTCAACTGTCATGTGAGCATGAGGCACGCCCTGGCCTGCTAGATAATTAGTTACAGCAGAAGCGCGATTATTAGATAGTGGCTGGTTAATAGAAACTGAACCCGTACTATCAGTATGTCCCACAGACTTAACACGTAATTGCTGATGCGATTTCATTTCAGCCGCTACTTGGTTAAGTACAGGATATAAAGCCGGCTTCAAATCATATTTGCCCGTATCAAAGGTTGCGCCTTCAGGGATAAGAACCTTAAGACTACCATCAGGCATTTGAGTCGTTGTAATACCTAGCTCCTGACCACCGGAATTGTTAATATTACCGCGTAGACGATCCCAGTTATAGCCAACAATACCACCAGCTACCGCACCAATACCTGCACCAATACCTGCAGCTTTAGAGCTATCACCGATAAGCGCACCTAAACCGGCACCTAGTGCTGCACCAACACCGGCACCTGTTGCGGTTTGACCACCTTGAGTAGCACAACCAGCAACTAAAGTAGTTGCCAGCACCATGCCACCTAAACGCATTGACTTAATTTTCAAAAGATTTCTCCTAGACTAATGAGGATTTCCCAGTAAATCACCCGGGCTGAAATTACCCCTTCCGGTAATTTATTAATAGTAACAACACTTTTAATATTATCAAAGCTTAAAGCATTTAATATTAATTAATTGTAACTATTAACTTTACTTTTGTAATGTAATTTGTCTAGCGGCTTTAGATATGCAGACAAAAACAAAA